>CAVPTY010000023.1:0-33050 GCA_963708655.1 uncultured beta proteobacterium | reverse complement strand
ATCGTCGCCAGGAACGAAGCCATCAACATCGTGGAGTGCGTGCGCTCGGCCCGCTTCGCCGACGACGTCATCGTGATGGACTCCGGCAGCAGCGACGAGACCGCCGCACTGGCCCGGGCCGAGGGCGCGCACCGTGGTCACCCGACTGGCCGGGCTACGGTCCGCAGAACAACCGCGGCATTGATATCGCCAACGGCGACTGGTTCTTCTCGCTCGACGCCGACGAGCGCATCACGCCGGAACTGGCGCGGAAATCCGCGCAGCCATCGAACGCGCCACGGTGGACGGCTTTCGCGTGCCGCGCTTCTCCATGTACTGCGGCCGTTTCATCCGCCACGGCGGCTGGACCCCGGACTACACGTGACGGCTGGCGCGGCGCGGCAAGGCACGCTTTACCGAGCACTACCTGCACGCGCACCTCGAGGTGCAGGGCGCCATCGGCACGCTGCGCCATCCGATCGTCCACTACAGCTTCCGCTCGATGGAGTCGGTGCTGGAAAAGCTCAATCGCTATTCCAGCGCCAGCGCCCGCGACATGACCAGCGCCGGCCGCAAGGGCTCGCTGGGGCGCGCCGTCGCGCACGGCCTGTGGGCGTTCTTCCGCACCTACGTGCTGCGGCTCGGCTTCCTGGACGGCCGCTGGGGCTTCATGCTCGCCGTCTCCAACGCGGAAGGCACGTACTACCGCTACGTCAAGCTGTGGCTGCTGCAGCGCGAACCCGAGGCGCCCGCCAAGGCATGAGGACGGCCTTCGTCGTCCTCACGTACAACCGCTCCGACGCGCTGCTCGCGGTCCTGCGGGCCCTGGCGCCGCAGTGCGGGGCGGACGACGTCGTGGTGATCACCGACGACGGTTCGCGCCCGGAACAGGTCGACGCGCTGCGCCGGGGCCTGCCGCCGTTTGCCTGCCCGGTGCGGCATGTCTGGCACCCGGACGCGGGCTTCACCGCGGCGCGGGCGCGCAACCTGGGCGCCGCGCACGCCGGCGCCGACTACCTCGTGTTCATGGACGGCGATTGCGTGCCGACGCCGCACTTCGCGGTCCAGCATGCGCGGCTCGCGCAGCCGGGCCATTTCGTGAACGGCAGCCGCGTGCTGCTGAGCGAGCGGCTCACGGCCGACGTTCTCGGGGGCCGCGCCGACCTCGCGCAGATCACGGCCGCCCAGTGGCTGCGCTTGCGCTGGCGCGGCGACGTTAACAAACTGACGCATCTTCTTTGCTGGACAGCAGTGCCGGGCCGTGTACAAACCGGGTTTGCCTGGAGCGGCATCCGCAGCTGCAATTTCGGCGTCTGGTATCGTGACTTCGAGGCGGTGAACGGCTTCGACGAATCCTTCAGCGGCTGGGGCCACGAGGACGCCGACCTCGTGCTGCGGCTGCATCGCCACGGATTGCGCCGCAAGAACGGGCACCTGGCCACCGAGGTGTTCCACCTGTGGCACCAGGAGAACAGCCGCGCCGGCGAGGCCGGCAACCGCGAACGCGTCGTACAGCGTCTGCAGGGGAACATCGTGCGGGCCGCCGTCGGCCTGGCCGAGCTCGCGCCGGGCAGCGCCCGCATAATGGATTTGAACAAATGAAACCATGGAGCAACCGACAAGCATGAACATCCCTGCGCTGTGGCGGCGACGCCAGATGGTGGGCCTCCTGGGCGCGACGGTTGCGCTGCCGGCGCTCGCCCAGTTCCGGGTGGAAGTCACCGGCGTCGGCCTGACCCAGATGCCGATCGCCATCGCACCCTTGCGCGGCGAGGCCGCGGCGCCGCAGAAGCTCGCCGCCATCGTGCAGGCCGACCTGGAGCGCAGCGGACAGTTCCGCGCCATCGACGCCGCCGGCGCGGCGCTGGACGAGACCAGCCGGCCGGACCTGACGCCGTGGCGGCAGAAGGGCGCCGATTCGCTGGCCGTCGGGCAGCGTCACCCGGCTGGCCGACGGCCGCTGGGACGTGCGCTTCCGGCTCTGGGACGTGGTGCGCGGACAGGACCTGGGCGGCCAGAGTTATTGCCGTCACGGCCGGCGACCTGCGCCTGGCGGCGCACCGCATCGCCGACTTCATCTACGAGAAGCTGACCGGCGAAAAAGGCGTGTTCTCGACCCGCATCGCCTACGTCACCAAGGCGGGCGAACCGCTACAACCTGTGGGTGGCCGACGCCGACGGCGAGAACGCGCAGTCGGCGCTGGCCAGCGGCGCGCCCATCATCTCGCCCGCCTGGTCGCGCAGCGGCGGGCAACTGGCCTATGTGTCGTTCGAGTCCCGCAAGCCGGTCGTGTACGTGCACGAGGTCGCCAGCGGCCGGCGCCGCCTGGTCGCCAACTTCCGCGGCTCCAACAGCGCACCGGCCTGGTCGCCCGACGGCCGCACGCTGGCGGTGACCCTGAGCCGGGACGCCGGCTCGCAGCTCTACACCATCGACGCCACCGGCGGCGATCCGCGCCGGCTGACCGAGTCGAGCGGCATCGACACCGAGCCGGTCTATTCGTCCGACGGCCGCACCATCTACTTCGTGAGCGACCGCGGCGGCGCGCCGCAGATCTACCGCATGCCGGCGGCCGGCGGCGCGCCCGAGCGCGTCACCTTCAACGGCTCGTACAACATCTCGCCCGCGCTCAGCCCGGACGGCCGCTGGCTGGCCTACGTTTCGCGCATCGGCGGCGCGTTCAAGCTCCAGGTGATGGAGCTCGAGCGGCGGCGCGGTGCACTCGATCACCGACACCACGGCCGACGAGAGCCCCAGTTTCGCGCCGAACAGCCGCCTGATCGTCTACGCGACGCGGCAAAATGGGCGCGAGGCGCTGATGACGACCACGCTGGACGGCAAGATCAAGGCCCGCCTGGCGGGCCAGGGCGGCGACCTGCGCGAACCGGACTGGGGTCCGTTCCAGAAATGACCGATTTTTCAGGAGATATTTGGATGATGAAACGCGTGTTCCTGGGCCTGCTCGTCGCCGTTTTCATGGCGGGTTGCTCCTCCGGCGTCAAGCTCGAAGACGTGCCGGTCGAAGACAAGAGCGCGAGCGCGGTGCCGGCACAGCCCGGCGGCGCGGCGCCCGCGACCGAAAGCCGTGTCGCCCCGGTGGCCGCGGACTCGGCCGCGGGGGCCGCGGCGGGTCCGGTGAACGTGGCCCGGCTCATCTACTTCGACTACGACAGCTACGTGATCAAGCCGGAGTTCCAGTCGCTCATCGATGGCGCACGCGCGCTTCCTGAAGGCCAACGGCAGCCGGCGGGTCGCACTCGAGGGCCACACCGACGAGCGCGGCGGCCGCGAATACAACCTCGCGCTGGGCCAGCGCCGCGCCGAGGCCGTGCGCCGTGCGCTGGGCCTGCTGGGCGTGCCGGACAGCCAGATGGACGCCGTGAGCTTCGGCAAGGAAAAACCGGCCATGCCGGGCAGCGACGAGGTCGCCTGGGCCAGAATCGCCGCGTCGAGATCGTGTACCGCTGATGCGCAATCTGATTCGCCAACCGCTTCCTGCCGTTCGCGCGGCCTTGGCCCGGGCCTGGCGGCGCTGTGCCTGATGGCGCGGCGCCGCTCGCCTCGGCCGCGCTGTTCGAGGACGACGAGGCCCGCCGCGCCATCCTCGACCTGCGCCAGCGCGTGGAGGCGCAGCGTCTCGCGTCGGAGCGGCAGGCCGAGGATCTGCGCCGCGCGAACAGGACGCCAACAGCCAGATGCGCCGCAGCCTGCTGGAGCTGCAGACGCAGATCGAGATCGCTGCGCGGCGAGATCGCGCGCCTGCACCGGCCAGAACGAGCAGTTGCTGCGCGACATCTGGCCGAGATGCAGCGGCGGCAGAAGGACCTGGCCCAAGGGCGTCGACGAGCGGCTGCGCAAGGTCGAACCGTCGCAGGTGCGGTCGACGGCAGCGAATTCATCGCCGACCCGAACGAGGCGCGCGAGTTCGAGGCCGCGCTGGCCATCTTCCGCAAAGGCGATTTCCCCGCCGCGCAGACCGCCTTCGCCGCAGTTCATCCAGCGCTATCCGCAAAGCGGCTTCCGGCCGACGGCGCTGTTCTGGCTGGGCAACTCGCAGTACGCGAACCGCGACTACCGCGGTGCCATCGCGAACTTCCGCGCGCTGCTGGCGGGTGCGCCGACGCACCCGCGTGCCGCCGGAGGCGGTGCTGTCGATCGCCAACTGCCAGATCGAGCTGAAGGACACCGCCGGCGCGCGCCGCACGCTCGACGAACTGGTCAAGGCCTATCCGCAGTCCGAGGCGGCCGTGGCCGCACGCGAGCGGCTGGCGCGGCTGCGCTGAGCGCGCGGGCTGGTTCTCCCGGCGCATGACCCATCTCGACGAAGCCGCCGACCTGCAGCGCCGTTTCGGCGGGCTCGAGCGTCTCTACGGCGTCGCCGGCGCGGCGGCGATCCGCGCCGCGCACGTCGCGGTCGTCGGCATCGGCGGCGTCGGCTCCTGGGCCGCGGAGGCGCTGGCACGCAGCGGCGTCGGCGAGCTGACCCTGATCGACCTGGACCACATCGCCGTCTCCAACGTGAACCGGCAAATCCACGCGCTGGACGGCACGCTGGGCCAGGCCAAGGTGCAGGCCATGGCCGCAGCGGATCGCCCAGATCCATCCCGGCTGCCGCGTGCATGGCATCGAGGAGTTCGTCGAGCCGGACAACTGGCCGCAGTTGCTGCCCGAGGGTGTCACCGCCGTCATCGACGCCTGCGACGAGGTGAAGGCCAAGGTGGCGATGGCTGCCTGGGCCCGCGCCACCGGCACGCTGTTCGTGAGCGCCGGCGCGGCGGGTGGCAAGCGCCTCGCGCACCTGGTCGACATCGACGATCTCGCGCGCACGACGCACGATCCGCTGCTCGCGCAGGTGCGCTACCGGCTGCGCAAGTTCCATGGCGCGCCGAAGGAGGGCCGCGCGATCGGCGTGCCGTGCGTGTTCAGCCGCGAAGCGGTCGCGCCGCCGGACGCGTCGTGCGCGATCGAAGGCGACGGCTCGCTCAACTGCCATGGCTATGGCTCGGTCGTGGCAGTCACAGCGACCTTCGGCCAATGCGCCGCAGGCTGGATCCTCGACCGCGTCGCGAGGGCGCAAAAGAAGACGCTATAATCGACGGCTTTGCTGCAGCGTCAACGCACTGCGGCAGAAGAAAGCGAGGCGCCGCAAGGCGCCAAAGCGGGACGTTAGCTCAGTTGGTAGAGCAGCGGACTTTTAATCCGTTGGTCACAAGTTCGAATCTTGTACGTCCTACCAGTCTTTCCGGAAGGGTCCGTTGCTCACGAAGCGGCGGACCCTTCTCTCGTTTCCGTGGTGGCCTTCGCGTCGACATGCACGAACAGCGGGCAAGTTGGCCTGCGTCAAGGCGCCGGGCTGCGCGACTTCATAAGCTCGCGCTTATAACTTGTTCCCGGAGCCCCCTATGCACCCCTTTCCCCATCGCTACCACGTAAGCGCCCAGGGCAGCGCCGGCGGCAGCGTGCTGGTGACCACGCCGGACGCGCCGGCTCTGGAGACGCACGCGCCGCCGGAATTCGACGGCCCGGGGGGCTACTGGTCGCCCGAGGCGTTGCTGGTCGCGGCGGTCGCCGACTGCTACATCCTTTCGTTTCGCGCCGTCGCTCGAGCCTCGAAACTCGAGTGGTCGAGCCTGTGCGTCGACGTCGAAGGCGTGCTCGATCGCGTGGAGGGCGTGACGCGCTTCGTCGGGTTCACCGTGAAGCCGCGCCTGGAGATCCTCTCGGCCGAGCGGGAAACGTTGGCCCGTAGCGTCCTCGACAAGGCCAAACGTGCCTGCCTCGTCACCAACTCGCTGACTGCTGCGTGCGAGCTGGTGCCGAGCCTCAGCATCGCACCGGCCGGCCCGGCAGGCTGAGGCAGCTCTGTCCGCCGGCAGGCGCTCGCGCCGCGGCGCCGGCATGGGCGCCGCATCATCGGCGAACGCCCGCACGCCGCCTTGAACATGTCGGCGAGCTTGCTGCGTGTGGGATCTGCGACCACTCGCTTCGGCTCGCTGTCCATGGACACCCTGCGCGGCAGGCTGCGCAGCCGCAAGCAACGGGTCGCTGCTTGCGGCGCCACACACCGGTGTCGCACATCAGGACGTTTTGCGCAGCAGGAACTTCTGCAGCTTGCCGGTAGGCGTGCGCGGCAGGCTTTCGGCGAAAACGTATTCGCGCGGAATCTTGTACTTCGCCAGCTTGTCCGCCAGATAGGCCGTGATCGCTTCGGGCGTCAGTGTGCTGCCCGCCTTGGGAACGATATGCGCCACCACGGTCTCGCCCCATTCGGGATCGGGACGCCCCAGCACCGCCGCGTCGGCGATGTCGGGATGAGCGCCGAGGACGTCCTCGACCTCTTTCGAATAAACGTTCTCGCCGCCGGTGACGATCATGTCCTTGGTGCGGTCGACGATGAACAGGTAGCCGTCCTGGTCGCAGCGCGCGAGGTCGCCGCTGCGGTACCAGCCGTCCGCGGTCACGGCTTCGCGCGTCGCCGCCTCGTCGTTCAGGTAACCCTGCATCACCGAGTCCGCGCGCATCCAGATCTCGCCAACCTGTCCCGGTGCCACGTCGCGGCCCGCGCCGTCGACGACGCGCACGTCCACGCCGGGCAGCGCGACGCGGCCGATCGAGCCGGCCTTGGCGACTTGCTCTTCCGGGAACAGCGTCGTGCCCACCGGGCCGGTCTCGGTCATGCCATAGACCTGGTAGAAAGCCTCGCTGCGGTACATCTTCGCCAGCAGGCGCGCCTGATCGGCGCCGATCGGCCCTCCGCCGTAGACCCAGGCGCGCACACCAGAGAGATCGTAGTCGGCGAAGTTCGGCACCATTTTCAGGGGTGCCAGGTAGGACACCGGCGCGCCGAAATACAGCGTGATGCGCTCGTCGACCACCGTCTGCAGGAAATGCAGCGGATGGTACTCGCGCAAGAGCACGACGGTGCCGCCCATGTAGAGCGTGCCGAGGAACCAGTTGTTGAGCGGCGATGAATGCCAGATCGGCATCGCCAGCAGGGTGCGCTCGTTGCGCGTGATCGACAGCGCGAGCGCCGCCGTCACCGCGGTCTGCATGACGTTGCGATGATTGTGCAAACAGCCCTTGGGACGCCCGGTGGTGCCCGAGGTGTAGAGCACTTCGGCGATCGCCGTCTCCGGCGGCGGCGCGTCGGCCAGCGCGCCGGCATCGGCCGCCGCGCACAGCGCGTCGAAGTCGCCGAGGCCTTCGACCGGGCTGTCGGTCGTCAGGCAGGGGGCGGATTCCTGCACCTGCCGCAGCACGGCGCCGAGCGCACCATCGCCGATGCACAGCTTCGCCTGGCTGTGGTCGAGGATGTAGCGCAGCTCGGGGGCCTGCAGCTTGTGGTTGACCGGCACCACCGACGCGCCAAGGCGCCAGGCGCCGAACAGCGCGGTGACGAAACCCGGCGTGTTCAGGCACATCAGGGCGACGCGGTCGCCGCGACCGACCCCGAGCTGGCGCAGCGCGCCCGCAGCCCGCCATGTGTCGGCCTGCACCGCGGAGTAGCTCAGGCCGCGCCCCTGGAAGCGCAGGAAATCCTTGGTCGGATACTTGCGCACGCTGCTGTCGAACAGACTGACCAGATCCATATTGCCCTCCTCGCGAGCATTGTCTATTGTTTCCCTGCCCCGCCTGCCGGCGCCGGGAGCTGTTACGCGCGCGGTGTCGCGCGCTCGATGATCGCGGCGCAATCGACGCCGCGCGGCAGCGCTCCGTAGTTGCGGTAGCCGCCGCGGCCGAGGCGCGAAGCGCAGAAGGCGTCGGCGATCATCGCCGGCGCATGCTGCACCAGCAGCGCCGCCTGGATGCCAAGCGCCATGCGGTCGACCACGTCGCGCGCGCGGTACTCGAGGTCGTTCAGATCCTTGAATTCCTGCCGCAGGGCCAGGATCCAGCGGTCGAGCGCGGCATTCGCGCCATGGGCCTTGCCGACTTCGCGGAAGAAGACGTCGACGACTTCCGGCGTCTTGTGCATCGCCCGCAGCACGTCGAGGCACTGCACGTTGCCGCTGCCTTCCCAGATCGCATTCACCGGCGACTCGCGGAACAGCCGCGGAAACGGGCCGTCCTCCATCACGCCGCTGCCGCCGATGCATTCCATCGCCTCGTAGGCGTGGTGCGGTGTGCGCTTGCAGATCCAGTACTTGCCGACCGCAGTGCACAGGCGCATCAGCAGGTCTTCATGGCGGTCGGCGCGACTGTCGAGCGCGCGCGCGATCCGCATGGTCAGCGCGACCGAGCCTTCGTGTTCGAGCACCAGGTCCGCCAGCACGTTCTGCATCAGCGGCTGCCGGTTGAGCACCTTGCCGAAGGCCGCGCGCAGCGTGCAGTGGTGCAGCGCCTGGGATACCGCGGCGCGCTGGCCGGCCGCCGAACCGACCATGCAGTCGAAGCGTGTCATCGCGACCATTTCGATGATGGTGCGCACGCCGCGCCCCTCCTCGCCCACCATCCAGGCCAGCGCACCGCGCAATTCGGTCTCGCTCGATGCGTTGGAGACATTGCCCATCTTGCGCTTCAGCCGCAGCACCTGGAACGGGTTCTTGCTGCCGTCGGGCCGCCAGCGCGGCAGCAGGAAGCACGACAGCCCGCGCGGTGCCTGCGCCAGCACGAGGAAGGCGTCGGACATCGGTGCCGAGACAAAGTACTTGTGACCGACCAGCTCGTATGCCTGGGCCTCGCCTTCGGCGCCGATCGGATAGGCGCGCGTGGTATTGGCGCGTACATCCGATCCGCCCTGCTTCTCGGTCATCGCCATGCCGAGCGTCAGGCCCTCCTTGGCACTGTCCGGCACGTTGCGCGGATCGTAGATGCGCGCCGTGATCTTCGGTTCCCACAGGCTCGCCAGTTGCGGCGTGGTGCGCAGGGTGGCCACGGCCGCGAAGGTCATTGTGATCGGGCAGCCGTGGCCGGCCTCGACCTGCGCTTGCATGTAGGTGCGCGCGGCGCGCGCGACGTGGGCGCCGGGGCCGGGGTCGGTCCACGGTGACGAGTGCAGCCCGTGCTCGATGGCCGACTTCATCAGCGTGTGATAGGCGGGATGGAACTTCACCAGGTCCGCGCGGTTGCCGAAGCGATCGTGGGTCTCGAGTTCCGGACCGAAGCGATTGGCGCACACGCCCAGCTCCAGGTAGTCCGCCGTGCCGGCCATCTTGCCGAACGCGGCGAGATCGCCGTCGGCCCAGGCGGCGCCTTCGCGCCGCACCGCCTCGCGTAGCGCGGCGTCCTGCGCGTACAGGTTGTAGTCGACCAGATCGCGCGCCACGTTGATGACTTCGTGAGTCTCGGCGAGGAACAGCGAAGCGTTGCGGATGGATTCTGGCGCGTTCATTGCATTGTCTCGAGGTGTGAATTGGTGGACCGACCCCGCAGGGTCGCTCGCGGCGCGCGCACCTGCGCCAGAAAGCGCTGCCAGATCGTGTGGCCTGCCGCATCGAAGCGCAGCACCGCGTCGACGCAGGCGCGACGGGCATCGACGTCGACCAGCGGCGCCGGCAGCAGCGGATCGAACACCAGCTCGCGGATGGCGTTGTTGCCGAGCAGGAAGGCCTCGCGCGCGGCGACCTCCAGTTCGAGCGTCGCGGCTTTGGCAAGCCAGGCGTCGAGACGCTTGACGGTGGCGCGGTAGCGGCGCGTCAGCGCTCTGCCGTCCCACAGCGCGCGGGCCCGCTGCTCGCTGGCGGCGTCGAAGTCGCGGGCGACAAAGACTGTGCCGTGCTGTTCGAGTCCCGATTTCAGCAGGCGCTCGCGCATCGCCGCCACTCCGCCGACGAGGTTGTCCGGACGCAGGTGCAGCCCGCGCTCGAATTCGCCCAGGCCGAGCATGCCGAACGCGCGGGCGCGCGCTCGCAGCGCGACGCGGTCGCTGCGGCCGAGACTGCCTACGTGCACGGCGATCCAGTCGCCGTTCCAGGTGCGCACCCGCTGTTCGGCGCTGCGCCAGGTGGCAACATCGGCGGCAAACTGCGTCGCGTTGGCGCCGAGCCGATAGGCGCTGCGGCCGGCAGATTCGACCAGCCCCGCGGCCGCCAGGCGCACCAAGGCCACGCGCGAACTGTTCTCGCGCACGCCGAACAACGCGCAGGAGGCAACGGCTTCCTGCGCCGTCAGCGGCTCGCCAGCGGTGGCGAGAAGCAGGTTCATGATCAGGTGGCGGGGGTTGGGCGACATGACGGAAAGACATTACATACCAAGATATTTTTGCTGTCAAATGTCACGTTGCATGCTCGGTCAGCGTCGGCCGTTCCTCCCCCGCGACCCGAACCCGCCGTCGGCGAACAGGTCTGCGCCAACCTCGGCATCCGGGTGGCGCCAGCGAGATCGCGCACGGCCATGCCAGCGTCCCGGGCGTGGCTACGCGCCTGAACGTGTGTTCTGCTGCTCGCTGCCGCGGTTCCGGCCGCTACCGTTTCGGCCGCAGGGCCGCGATTGCGGCGCGCAGCTTCTCGTTGGCCTGTTCGCGCAACAGCCTGGCTTCCGCGGCCAGGCGATCCGTCGGCGGCGGCTCCTCGAGGCGTTCGAAGAGCAAATGCGTGAGCGAGCGTTCCGCGGCGCACGCCTTGCGTTCGGCGTCCCGCCATTCGGACAGTTTGGTGTGCAGGGTCTGGGGCATAGCGCGTGAAGCCACCTCCTCGGAGATTCGACGCCGTCGCGATGTGCGACGTCCGAGACTGTAGGCCGGGGGGCAGGGGCGGGCAAGAGACGCGACGGGCGCCGCGCAGCGGCTGTCACAAGCGACTGGATGGAGCGTCAGCAGCTGTCCCGCCGCGCGCCCGTGCTCCGTGGCGGCGGCATGCGGGTTTCTTGTGCACGGGCAAGCCAGGGCTTATCCACAGCCTTGTCCAGTGGCGCTGTTGCAAAAATTGATTTGAGGCGGATCAAGATCCGCCTCACCCGCCCGCGCGTCAGAACGGCGCCAGTTCCGCCTCGGGCTCAGCCACGGCGGCGTGGGCGGCCGGGCCTTCCTCCATCTCGCCGCCCAGGGCTTCGAGCAGGTCGGGCAGCAACGCGGTGAGTTCGCCGGTGAGGATCGCCACGTCGGTGTCGAAGCCGTCGTCGTCCTTGCCGCCTTGCTGCACACCGTCCATCACGCCGTCCAGCAGCTTGAGCTTGCGCAGCTGCGCCGAGTCGCTCAGGACGAAGGACACCCGGTCGTTCCAGGTCATCGCCAGCTGCGTCGGCACCTTCCCGGCGGCGATGTGCTGAGGCACCTCGTCGATCTCCAGCGTATGGCGCGAATAGCGCACCGTGGACTTCTGGTCGTCGGGCGTCTTCAGCTCGCAGTCGCGATCGACGGTGAAGCCCACCGGCGCTTCGCGCGTGGCCAGCCAGCACGACATCGACGCCGCGGCGGAACTGTTGGTGCGCACCGGCCTCACGGCGAAAGGCGTTCCACCGACCTTGCTCAACGCCTCCACCAGCGCCGTCACGATCTTGTCGGCCCCGGAGAGGCTGCCGCTGTCGACGACCAGGAACCGGTGGGCCGAATCGAGCCAGAGCAAGGTGCTGGATCGCTTGGCGAACGCGCGCGGCAGCAGCTCGAAGACGATTTCTTCCTTGAACTCCTTCTTCAGCTTCGCGCCGACGCGCTCGTTGCCGGTTTCCTGGCGGTACTTTTCGATGCGCTCCTCGAGCGCCGCCTTGACGGCGGAAGCGGGCAGGGCGCGCCGCTCGGTGCACAGCTTCAGGATCAGGTGGCCGCCGACGACTTCGGCCAGCGCCACGCTCTGCTTGCCGCGCGGGGGCACCCACCCGCTGGAGTCGGTCTGGGTGGCGCCGCAAGGCAGGAAACGGGCCGACTGCAGGGCTTCTTGGAGGGCCTCGAGCGGGGGCAGGACGAAACCGGGATCGATTCGGTAGTAGGACGCGCTTTTGAACATCGAGCAGTGGGTGATGACGGCGGCACGGCGCCGTCGGCAGGACAGAGGAGTGCGCGATTCTAAGGCCGCCCCGCACGTTGGCCGCAGACTGGCGGCGGGCCTTGGCGGCGCGATGCACCGCAGCGGGTGGCGCCGACGCCATTGCAAGGAAGTGAGGCCGGCACCGGACGGGGTGCGGCTCACGCTGCAGCCGGCGGCGTGGAACGTGAGTCGCCTCGCACGCGCGGCGAATGCCTCAGGCGGCGGGTGACGAAGCCGCAGCGGGCGCCGGCAGCGCCAGCCTGGCCTCGAGCGCCACCCGCACGCAGTCCTTGATGTGCTCCTCGCCCAGGTAGCGCAGCGCCGCGTAGCCCATGAGCGCCGACACCGCCTGGCCCGCGAACGGCACGTACTTGGCGGCCTGCTTCACGGCGATGCGCTTGCCGGCGGCCTGCGCCATGCGGATCACGAGGTCGCGGGTGATGAACTTGCCGACCAGCATCGAGCCGACCACCGCCACCGCCTTCTGCACGTCGTCGCGCTTGTGGGCGGGCAGACGGGCGATCTGCTCGGGGGTCAGGCCGAATTCGGCGTTGATGGCGGGCACCAGGCGTGACAGCAGGGCCGCATCGACCGCCCAGTCCAGCCCGGGCACGGGGACGGCGCTGGCGGCCGCGCCGAACAGCGCCCGGCGGTTGAGGAGCTTGCGGGCGCGCCGGACGGCGCCCTCCAGCACCGGATTGCCTTGGGCGAGCTGCAGGGCGCTGGTCATCCGGGACAGGTGGGGCGTGCCCGCAGCCGAATCAAGAGCCTTCGGGCTCGGTTTCGATGGCTTCGATCCGGCTCGACAGGTCGAGCCAGCGCCCTTCCAGCGTGGCCAGCTCGTCGTTGGCCGACTTCAGCCGCTTGCCCGCCTCGGCGATCTCCGCAGGCGGCAGCGGGGCCGCCAGCCGTGCTTCGAGTTCTGCCTTCAGCCCGTTGAGCTGCGCCATGCGCTGGTCCAGCTGCTCCAGCTCGCGCTTGAGCGGCTTGGTGCGCTGCGCGAGCTGCTGGCGCTGCTGGGCGTCGAGCCGCCGTTGCTCCTGCGGCGAGCGCTCCGGGACGGATGGCGCCGACCCCGGTGCGGCCGGTGCGGCCGTGCTGGCCTGCGCGCGGCTGCCGTCCCTGCTTTCCTGCCGCGCCTGCTCGCGCAGCCGCCGCGATTCGTCCAGCAGGTAGCGCTGGTAGTCGTCCAGGTCGCCGTCGAACGGCTGCACGCGGCCGCGTCCCACCAGCCAGAACTCGTCGCACACGGCCCGCAGCAGCGCCCGGTCATGGCTGACCAGCATCACCGTGCCCTCGAACTCGTTGAGCGCCATCGCCAGCGCCTCGCGCGTGGCCAGGTCCAGGTGGTTGGTCGGCTCGTCCAGCAGCAGCAGGTTGGGGCGCTGCCACACGATCATCGCCAGCACCAGCCGCGCCTTCTCGCCGCCGCTCATGGTGCCGACGGCCTGGGTCACCATGTCGCCGCTGAAGTTGAAGGTGCCGAGGAAGTTGCGCAGGTCCTGCTCGCGTCCCGACTCGCCCGAGTTGGGGCCGAGTTCGCGCGCCAGCCGGGTCATGTGCTCCAGCGGCGTGTCCTGCGGCCGCAGCACGTCGAGTTCCTGCTGCGCGAAGTAGCCGATGTTCAGGCCCTTGCCCTCGGTCACCGTGCCGCCCAGCGGCGGGATGGCGCGGGCGATGGTCTTGACCAGCGTCGACTTGCCTTGTCCATTCGCGCCGAGGATGCCGATGCGCTCGCCGGCCAGCACCGACTTGCTGACGCCGCCGACGATCAGCTTGCGCTCGCCATCGAGCAGGTATCCGAACTCGCCGTCGCGGATCGCCAGCATCGGGTTGGGCAGGTTGGCCGGCTCCTTGAACTCGAAGGTGAATTCGGCATCCGCCAGCACCGGCGCGATCTTCTCCATCCGTTCCAGCGCCTTGACCCGGCTCTGCGCCTGCTTCGCCTTGGTCGCCTTGGCCTTGAAGCGGTCGATGAACTTCTGCAGGTGCGCGATCTTCTCGCGCTGCTTCGAATACGCGGCCTGCTGCAACTCGAGCTGCTGCGCCCGCAGCGTTTCGAACGCGCTGTAGTTGCCGCCGTAGCGCGTGAGCTGCTGGCGCTCGATGTGCACGGTGACGTCGGTGACCGCATCGAGGAACTCGCGGTCGTGGCTGATGACGATCAGCGTGCCCTGGTAGCGCTTGAGCCATGCCTCGAGCCACACCAGCGCGTCCAGGTCCAGGTGGTTGGTCGGTTCGTCCAGCAGCAGCAGGTCCGACGGGCACATCAGCGCGCGCGCCAGTTGCAGGCGCATGCGCCAGCCGCCGGAGAAGCTGCTCACCGGCTGGTCCAGGTCGCCCGGCTTGAAGCCCAGGCCCAGGATCAGCGACTGGGCGCGCGGCACGGCGTCGTGCTCGCCGGCATCGGCCAGGTCGGAGTGCAGGTGCGCGATCTCCATGCCCGCGGCCGCATGGTCGCCGCTCGCGTGCGCCTTCGCCTCGGCCCGTGCGAGCGCCCCGCGCAGCGCCATCAGCCGGGTGTCGCCACCCAGCACGAAATCGGTGGCGGGCTGGTCGGTCTCCGGCATGTCCTGTGCCACCTGGCTCAGGCGCCAGTGCGCCGGCATCGTGAACTCGCCGCTGTCCTCGTGCAACTGGCCGTCGATCAGCCGGAACAGCGACGACTTGCCGGCCCCGTTGCGGCCCACCAGGCCGATCTTCTCGCCGGGATTGATGGTGACGGACACCCGGTCCAGGAGCACCTTGGCGCCGCGGCGCAAGGTGACGTTGCGCAGGACGATCACGCGTGCTCCCCGCCCGCCAGGGCTTCGCGCGTCAGGAGCAACACCTGGTCCTCGCCGGCGCTGGTCTCCAGCCACACGGCCGGCAGCTGCGGGAAGGCGTCCTCGAAGTGCGCACGCTCGTTGCCGATCTCCAGCACCAGCGCGGCGCCCGGCGTCATGTGCGCCGGCGCCTCGCGCAGCAGCCGCCGCACGAAGTCCATGCCGTCGGCACCGCCGGCCAGCGCCAGTTCCGGCTCGGCCCGGAATTCGGCGGGCAATTGCGCCATGCTGGCGGCATTGACGTACGGCGGGTTGCACAGGATCAGGTCGAACGCACCGCTCACGGCCTGCAGCCCGTCGGATTCCACCAGCTCGATGCGCTCCTGCAGCCCGTGCCTGTCGACGTTGATGCGGGCCACGGCGAGTGCCTCGGGCGAGATGTCGGCGCCGACCACCGCGGCCCCGGGCCAGGCCATTGCGGCCAGCACGGCGAGGCTGCCGTTGCCGGTGCACAGGTCGAGGACGCGGCCGGTGCCGTCGAACCATGGATCGACGCCGCCGCCGGCGAGCAGCTCGGCGATGAAGCTGCGCGGCACGATCGC
Source organism: uncultured beta proteobacterium (assembly GCA_963708655.1). Lineage (GTDB taxonomy): Bacteria > Pseudomonadota > Gammaproteobacteria > Burkholderiales > Burkholderiaceae_C > Ramlibacter. Next base: position 17,803 of record CAVPTY010000023.1, on the reverse strand, counting down.
CCGCTCGTCCACGTAGAACGGCACGCCTTGCAGCCACGCCTCTCGGGTCAGGTAGGCCGCCGGCTTGCGCGTGCGGATGCGCTCGTCCACCAGCTCCTCGACCGACGCGCGCTGCTGCGGCGCGAGCGCCATGTCGGCCACCCCGTCGAGGTCGTCGAGCGGCAGCCCGAGCGCCCAGAGCACCAGCCACGCCGCCTCGTCGAAGGCGTTGGTGGTGCCGTGGCCGAAGGCGACGCCGGCTTCCTCGAGCCGGGCGGCGCTGTGGTTGACGAGTTCGATGAGGGTCATGGGTTCACTTCAACTTCCGTACGCAGAGGACGCAGAGGACTCGCAGAGGACGCAAAAAAGCATCAAGAAGTTTTTCTGAATCCTTCTGCGACCTCTGCGTAATCTCTGCGACCTCTGCGTACGGATGTCCGCTCCCGCTTTCACATCCGGGCTTCGAGGTTCTCCAGCACCCGCCGGTAGATGTTCTTCAGCGGCTCGATGTCGGCGACGCGCACGTGCTCGTCGATCTTGTGGATGGTGGCGTTCACCGGTCCCAGCTCGATCACCTGCGGGCAGATCTGCGAGATGAACCGGCCGTCGCTGGTGCCGCCGGTGGTCGACAGCTGCGTCTGCAGCCCGGTCTCCGCCCGGATGGCCTCCTGCACCGCCGCCACCAGCCCGCCGGGCCGGGTCAGGAACGGCAGCCCGCCCACCGTCCAGTCGAGCTCGTAATCGAGGCCGTGCCGATTCAGCACCTCCTCGGTGCGCTGCTGCAGTCCGTCCGGCGTCGCCTCGGTGCTGTAGCGGAAATTGAAGTCGACCACGACCGATCCCGGGATGACGTTGGTCGCGCCGGTGCCGCCGTGGACGTTGCTGATCTGGAAGCTGGTGGGCGGGAAGAACTCGTTGCCGCGGTCCCATTCGCTGGCCGCCAGTTCGGCCAGTGCCGGCAGCGCCTGGTGGATCGGATTGCGCGCGAGCTGCGGATAGGCGATGTGGCCCTGCACGCCTTTCACCACCAGCCTGCCGCTCATGCTGCCGCGGCGGCCGTTCTTGATCATGTCACCGACCCGTTCCACCGAGGTCGGTTCGCCCACGATGCAGAAATCCAGCCGCTCGCCGCGCGCCTTGAGCTGCTCGCAGACCACCACGGTCCCGTCGACCGCCGGACCTTCCTCGTCGCTGGTGAGCAGCAGCGCGATGGACAGCACCGGGTCCGGATTGGCCGCGAGAAACTCCTCGACCGCCACCACGAACGACGCGATCGACGTCTTCATGTCGGCTGCGCCGCGGCCGTACAGCTTGCCGTCCCGGTGGGTCGGCGTGAACGGATCGCTGGTCCACTGGTCCAGCGGGCCGCTCGGCACGACGTCCGTGTGGCCGGCGAAGACGATGGTGCGGCCGGCGGGCCGGCCGTGCGCACGCCCCGGCCGCCGCGCCCACAGGTTGCTGACGCGAAACCCGGCCGGGCCGCTGGGCAGCGACTCGCACTCGAAGCCCAGCGCCTGCAGGCGCTGGGCCAGGATCTCCTGGCACCGGGCGTCGTCGGGCGTGACGGAGCGGCGCGAGATGAGCTGTTCGGTCAGGTGCAGCGCGCGCGACATCAATGCTTCACGTCGAGCGTGATCTCGGTGAAGGAGGGCTCGTCGTCGAGGTCCTCGGCCGAAGCGCCTTCCTCGACCTGCTCCTGCTCCTTGGCCCGGAAATCGTTCTGCAGCCGCCATTGCAGGTTGGTGGGCGAGTCGGCGTACGACAGGCCCTCCTTCTTGTCGACGAAACCTTCCGTGATCAGGCGCGCGATGTCCTGCTCGAAGGTCTGCGAGCCTTCGGCCATCGACTTCTCCATGGCTTCCTTGACCCCCGAGAAGTCGCCTTTCTCGATCAGCTCGGCGACCAGCTTGGTATTGAGCATGACCTCCACCGCCGGTGTCCGGCTGCCGTGCACGGTGCGCAGCAGGCGCTGCGAGACGATGGCCTTGAGGGCCGCCGCCAGGTCGCCGAGCATGGTGGGGCGCACCTCCACCGGGTAGAAGCTCAGGATCCGGTTCAGCGCCTGGTAACTGTTGTTGGCGTGCATGGTCGCCAGGCAGAGGTGCCCCGACTGGGCGTAAGCGATCGCCGCGGACATGGTCTCACGGTCGCGGATCTCGCCGATCAGGATCACGTCGGGCGCCTGCCGCAACGCGTTCTTCAGGGCGGTCTGCATCGACACGGTGTCGCTGCCCACCTCCCGCTGGTTGACGACCGACTTCTTGTTCCTGAACAGGAATTCGACCGGGTCCTCGATCGTGAGGATGTGGCCGGAGACGCGCTCGTTGCGGTGGTCCATCATCGCCGCCAGCGTGGTGCTCTTGCCGCAGCCGGTGGCACCGACCATCAGCAGCAGGCCGCGCTTTTCCATGATCAGTTCGCCCAGGATCAGCGGCACCGACAGCGAGGCGAGCGGCGGAATCTCGGTCGTGATGTAGCGGATCACGGCGGCATAGGTGCCGCGCTGGCGCATGGCCGAGAAGCGGAAGTTGCCGACGCCTTCGATGGCGTGGGCCATGTTCAGCTCGCCGGTGGCTTCCAGCTCCTTCATCCGGTCGGCCGGCAGCACCTCGGCCATCAGCGCCCTGGGTGCGTCCGCCGGCAGCAACTGGTTGTTGATCGGCAGGCACTGGCCGTTGATCTTGATGAGCGCCGGCGCCTGCGCCGACAGGTACACGTCCGAGGCCTTCTTCTCGCTCATCAGGCGCAGGATGCGCTCCATCGTCCCGCTCATATGCTGCTCCGTTCGACCCTAACAAGACAAACATCCGTACGCAGAGGACGCAAAGGAATCGCAGAGGACGCAAAACAATTCATCAGATGGTCTCCGGCTTCTTCTGCGTTCTCTGCGTCATCTTTGCGTCCTCTGCGTACGGAGGTCCGTATCAGTCCCGCAGCAGATCGTTCAGGCTCGTCTTCGCGCGGGTCTGTGCATCCACGCGCTTGACGATCACCGCGCAATACAGGCTGTACTTGCCGTCCGCGCTGGGCAGGTTGCCGGACACCACCACCGAGCCGGCGGGAATCCGGCCGTACGACACGGTGCCGGTGGCGCGGTCGTAGATCTTGGTGCTCTGGCCGATGTACACGCCCATGGAGATCACCGAGTTCTCCTCGACGATCACCCCTTCGACGACTTCCGAGCGGGCGCCGATGAAGCAGTTGTCCTCGATGATCGTCGGGTTGGCCTGCAGGGGCTCGAGCACGCCGCCCAGGCCGACGCCGCCGGACAGGTGCACGTTCTTGCCGACCTGCGCGCACGAGCCGACGGTGGCCCAGGTGTCGACCATGGTGCCTTCGTCGACGTAGGCGCCGATATTCACGTAGCTGGGCATCAGGATCGCGTTTTTCGCGATGAAGCTGCCGCGCCGCGCCACGGCCGGCGGCACCACGCGCACGCCGCTGGCGGCCATCTGCTCGGCGGTCACGTCGGCGAACTTGGTCGGCACCTTGTCGTAGAAGCCGAGGTCGCCGGCGCGGGTCAGTTCGTTGTCACGCAACCGGAACGACAGCAGCACCGCCTTCTTGATCCACTGGTGCACGGTCCATTCGCCCACTGCCTGGCGGGTGGCCACGCGCAGGCGGCCGGCGTCGAGCTCGGCGATCACGTGCTCCACGGCTTGCGCCACTTCCTTCGGGGCGGCCTTGGCGGAAATGTTGGCGCGGTCCTCCCACGCGGCGTCGATGATGCTTTGCAGCTGCTGGCTCATGAAGGTCTTACTTGGCTCTGGACTGGACGAACTGGACGATGCGTCGTGCGGCTTCCACACATTCGGCGGTTTCGGCAACGAGCGCCATGCGGACGCGGCCGCTGCCGGGGTTGTACGGGGCGCCGGACCGGCTCGCGTCGCGGGCCAGGTAACTGCCCGGCAACACCGTGACATTGTATTGAGCGAACAAGTCGCGGGCGAAAGCCGTGTCGCTGCCGCCGACGCCGGCCCACAGGTAGAAGCCGGCGTCCGGCAGCCGCACGTCGAGCAGCGGCTGCAGCAGGGGCAGCACCTGCGCGAACTTCTCCTGGTACTGCGCGCGGTTGGCGACCACGTGCTGCTCGTCGTTCCAGGCGGCAATGCTGGCCTGCTGCACGACCGGGCTCATGGCGCTGCCGTGGTACGTGCGATACAGCAGGAACTGCTTCAACAGGGCGGCGTCACCGGCGACGAAGCCGCTGCGCATGCCGGGCACGTTGCTGCGCTTGGACAGGCTGGTGAACATCACGAGCTTGCGGAAATCGGTCCGCCCGAGCTGCGCCGCCGCCTCCAGGCCGCCCAGCGGCGGCTGGCCCGAGAAATAGATCTCGCTGTAGCACTCGTCGGAGGCGATGACGAAGCCGTGCCGGTCGCACAGTTCGAACAGCATGCGCCACTCGTCCAGCGGCATGACGGCCCCGGTCGGGTTGCCGGGCGAACACACGAAGAGCAGCTGGGTGCGCGCCCAGACTTCGGCCGGGACGCTGTCCCAGTCGACGGCGAAGTTGCGCTGCGGGTCGGTCGCGACGTAGTACGGCTGCGCCCCGGCCAGCAGGGCCGCACCCTCGTAGATCTGGTAGAACGGATCGGGGCAGGCGACCACCGGGTTGAGGGTCGGATCGATCACGGTCTGGGCGAAGGAGAACAGCGCTTCGCGCGAGCCGTTGACCGGCAGCACCTGCGCGGCCGGATCGGCACTGACGCCGTAGCGGCGCTGCAGCCAGCCGGCACAGGCCTCGCGCAGCGCCGGCACGCCGGTGGTGGCCGGATAGCTGGCCAAGCCGGCGAGCGACGCGGTGACGGATTCCTTGATGAACGCGGGTGTGGGGTGCCTGGGCTCGCCGATGCCCAGGCTGATCGGGCGGTAGGCGGGATGGGGCGTGACGTCGCCAAAGAGCTGCCGCAACCGCTCGAACGGGTACGGCTGCAGGCGGGACAACAGGGGATTCATCCCCCGATTATCAGTGGCTCGCGGCGGGTGCCGGCGCGGCCCCGGCTTCACTCGTCCTGGAACGCCACCTTCCGCGTCTTCGACATAGCGGGAGGCCGCGGACGCACAAGGTGCAGAAGTCGCCGCGCGACAGCAGCATGGCCCCGGCGCAGGTTCTCCTCCCTCATCGGGCCGAGGACGAAACCCAGGAGCAGCGGCGCCGTCGGCGAGCCCGCGGAGCCGCTGCAGGCCAAGCCGCCGGCTCGTCGCGCTGGTCACGCGCCGCGCGGAGGCCGGGCTGGTGCGCCGGCGGCCGGGCCGTCACGACGGCTGGCAGGTCGAAATGCACCTGCTCGCCAAGGGCCGCCATTGCCTGGACCGGCTCGCCGTCATGCACCTGGAACAGTGGCAGGTGCTGGCCGACGCCGTGGAGCGGCGGCGCGCGACCTGCCGGGGCGGCGGCGCTGAGGCAGCTTCTCAGGCGGCGGGGTTCCAGCGCACGCCAAGGCGGTCCATCAGCTCGCGCGCGTTGTCCGGCGCGTGCAGTTTGTCGGTGTTGTCGAAGTAGCAATACACGTCGCGTGAGGCGCGCGCCGGCGGCGGCTCGCCGGAGATCAGCCGCGCGTCCCGCGGCTGGCGGCCGTTGGCCCACGAGCGCATGAAGCGCGCCCAGCGGTCCAGCTCCTCGCCCGTGTAGCGGCTGTGGTACAGCTCGGTCGAGCCGTGCAGCCGCAGGTAGACGAAGTCGGCCGTCAGGTCCTCGAACAGCGGCCAGGGCCTGGGCGTGTCGGCGACCACCCAGGCGATCCCGTGACAGCGCAGCATGGCGATGAACGCCGCGTCGACGAAGGTGTCGTGCCGCACTTCCACCGCGTGGCGCAGCGGCTGTTCGAAGCGCACCTGCAGCGCCACTTGGCCCCGCAGGCGCTGGTCGTGGCCGCGCGCCAGCAGCGCCGCCTGCGTCGCCGTCCGCGGCAGCAGGTGGAAGAACTCGTCGAAGACGTCCGGATTGAACTTCATCCGCGGCGGAAATTGCCACAGGATCGGCCCGAGCTTGTCGCCCAGCTCCAGCAGGCCCGAGGCGAAGAAGTTCGCCAGCGCCGTGCGCACGTTGCGCAGCTTCAGCATGTGCGTGATGTAGCGGCCGCCCTTGACGGCGAAGACGAAGCCCGGCGGCGTTTCGCGCGCCCACGAGGCATAGCTCGATGGCCGCTGCAGTGAATAGAAGGAGCCATTGAGCTCGATCGAGTTGAACGCCCGCGCCGCGAATTCCAGCTCGCGCGCCTGCGCCAGCTTGGGCGGATAGAAATTTCCGCGCCAGGGCGCGTAGCGCCAGCCCGAGACGCCGATGCGGATGCGGCCTGCCATGGCGCCACTTTGTGCCAGAACGCCGGCCACCGCGCGGGCCGGGTTTACGCCTGGTTGCAAGCGGCGCCGGCGCGGCGCGCTCGGGCGCGGCAGGTATCATGCGGGCCACTGCCGGCGGCTCAGCCGGCGCCTTCTTCCGTCAGCGTCTTGCGAGCAGGCCGTGCGTCTTACTTCCATCAAGTTGTCCGGGTTCAAGTCGTTCGCGGAACCCACCAATTTCATGCTGCCGGGCCAGCTGGTGGGCGTCGTCGGCCCCAACGGCTGCGGCAAGTCCAACATCATGGACGCCGTGCGCTGGGTGCTCGGCGAGACGCAAGGCCAGCGAGCTGCGCGGCGAGTCGATGCAGGACGTGATCTTCAACGGCACCAACACCGCGCAAGCCGGCCTCGCGCGCGTCGGTCGAGCTGGTGTTCGACAACGCCGACCACCGCGCCGGCGGCCAGTGGAGCCAGTTCGCCGAGATCGCCGTCAAGCGCGTGCTGACGCGCGACGGCACCTCCAGCTACTACATCAACAACCAGCCGGTGCGCCGGCGCGACGTGCAGGACGTGTTCCTGGGCACCGGGCCTGGGCCCGCGCGCCTACGCCATCATCGGCCAGGGCACGATCAGCCGCATCATCGAATCCAAGCCCGAGGAGCTGCGCCTGTTCCTGGAAGAGGCGGCGGGCGTGTCCAAGTACAAGGAGCGCCGGCGCGAGACCGAGAACCGCCTGTCCGACACCCGCGAGAACCTGACCCGGGTCGAGGACATCCTGCGCGAGCTCAATGCCAACCTCGACAAGCTGGAGCAAGCAGGCCGAGGTCGCGCAGCAGTACAACGCGCTGCAGGCCGAGGCCGACGCTCAAGCAGCAGCAGCTGTGGTTCCTCAAGCGCGCCGAAAGCGAGGCCGAGCAGGGCAAGGTCAAGGCCGACGCCGACAAGGCGGTCAACGACCTGGAGTCGCGCCTGGCCGACCTGCGCCGCATCGAAAGCGAACTCGAGACCATCCGCCAGGCGCACTATGCCGCCGGCGACCAGGTGAACCAGGCGCAGGGCCAGCTCTACGAGGCCAGCGCCGAAGTGGGCCGGCTGGAGGCCGAGATCCGCTTCGTGGTCGAAGGCCGGCAGCGGGTCGAGCAGCGGCTCGCGCAACTGACGCAGCAGACGGCCCAGTGGGCCGCGCGCAAGGACGAGGCCGTGGCCGAGACCGAGGCGCTCGGCGCGCAAGGCGAACATGCGCAGGAACGGGCCGCACTGCTGGCGGCGCAGGTCGAAGAGCAGGGCCTGCAGCTGCCCGAGCTCGAGGACGCGCTGCGCCAGGCGCAGGCGCGCGCCAACGAGCAGCGCGCGCAGGTGGCGCAGGTGCAGCAGCAGATCCAGGTGCTCGCCGCCGACCAGCGCAACATCGAGGAGCAGACCCGCCAGCTCACCCAGCGCCGGGAACGGCTGGCGCTGGACCGCAACGCGCTGGCCGCGCCGGACCAGGAGCGGCTGCACCAGTTGCAGGGCCAGCTCGCCGCCGCGCAGGAAGCGGCCGAGACGGCCGACGGGCGCCTGCACGAACTGCAGGAACAGGTGCCGCAACTCGACGAGGAGCGACGCGCGAAGCAGCAGGCGGTCAACAGCGAGAGCCACAAGCAGGCCGATCTGTCGGCGCGCATGGAAGCCCTGAAGGCGCTGCAGGAAAAGGTGCGGATCGACGGCAAGCTCAAGCCCTGGCTGGCCAGGCACGGGCTCGACCACCTGCAGGCACTGTGGACGCGGATCCACGTCCAGCAGGGATGGGAAGGGGCGCTGGAAGCCGCCTTGCGCGAGCGCATGAATTCACTGGAGGTGTCGCGCCTGGACATGGTTCGCGCCTTCGCGGCCGACGCGCCGCCGGCGCGGCTGGCCTTCTACAGCCCGCCGCCGGCGGCCGCCCCGCAAGGGCAGGCCGCGCTGCCGCGCCTGGCGCAACTGCTGCGGCTGAACGACGCCGGCCAGCAGGCGCTGCTGGCCGACTGGCTGCACGGCTGCTACACCGCCGGCAGTCTCGAGGAAGCCTTGGCCGCGCGCAGCCAGCTCGAGGCCGGCGAGGTGATCTATGTCCAGAGCGGGCATGCCGTGAGCGCGCACAGCGTCAGCTTCTACGCGCAGGATTCGGAGCAGGCCGGGCTGCTGGCGCGCCAGCAGGAAATCGAGAACCTGGAAAAGCAGTTGCGGGCGCAGGCGCTGATCGCCGAGGAGGCCCGTTCCACCCTGGTGCGCGCCGAGGCGGCGTACGGCGACGCTTCGCAGCGGCTGGTGCTCGCGCGCCGGGAAGCGGCGCAGACGCGCACCCGCGCCCATGAACTGCAGGTGGAGACGCTGCGCCTGACGCAGCTGGCGGAGCAGACCCGGGCCCGCAGCGAACAGATCGATGCCGACCTCGCCGAGGTCGATGCCCAGCTCGAAGACCTGCAGGAGCGCCGGCTCACGGCCGAGGCGCGCTTCGAGGAGCTGGACCTGCAACTGGCCGACAGCCAGGAGCGCCATGCCCAGCTCGACGAGCGGGTGATGGCGGCCGAGCGCAAGGTGAGCGAGAGCCGCGAGCAGCATCGCAGCCTCGAGCGGCAGGCGCAGGAGGCGCAGTTCGCCCAGCGCTCGGTGCAGGCGCGGCTGGCCGAACTGCGGCGCGCGATCGAGACCGCGGAGCAACAGGCGCAGGGCATCGCTGCCGAGGAGCAGCGGGCCCGCGAGGACCTGTCTCGCCTCACGGACGCCGCGGCGCAGGCCGGACTGCAAGGCGCATTGGCCCTCAAGCTCGAACGCGAACAGGCCCTGGGCGCCAAGCGCAGCGAGTACGACGACCTCACCGCGAAATTGCGGGCGAGCGACGAACGCCGGCTGCAACTGGAGCGCGAACTCGATCCGCTGCGCCAGCGCATCACCGAGTTCCAGCTGAAGGAGCAGGCCGCGCGCCTGGGCTTCGAGCAGTACTCGCAGCTGCTGGCCGATGCCGGCGCCGACCTCGAGGCGATCGCGAAATCGATAGCGGCCGGCAATGTGCGGCTGGCCGGCATGCAGGGCGACATCGACCGCCTGCATCGCGAGATCGCGGCGCTCGGCGCCGTGAACCTGGCGGCGCTGGAGGAACTCACCACGCACGCGCGAGCGCAAGCAGTTCCTCGACGCCCAGTCGCAGGACCTGAACGAGGCCATCAGCGACGCTGGAAGACGCGATCCGCAAGATCGACGGCGAGACGCGCGAACTGCTGGCCGGCACCTTCAACACCGTCAACGAGCACTTCGGCAAGATGTTCCCCGAGCTGTTCGGCGGCGGCAACGCGAAGCTGGTGATGACCGGTGACGAGATCCTCGATTCCGGGGTGCAGGTGATGGCGCAGCCGCCCGGCAAGAAGAACCAGACCATCCACCTGCTCTCGGGCGGCGAGAAGGCGCTGACCGCGATCGCGCTGGTGTTCGCCATCTTCCAGCTCAACCCGGCGCCGTTCTGCCTGCTGGACGAGGTGGATGCGCCGCTGGACGACGCCAACACCGAGCGCTATGCCAAGCTGGTGACCAGCATGAGCCGCGGCACGCAGTTCCTCTTCATCAGCCACAACAAGATCGCGATGGAGATGGCCGAGCAACTGATCGGCGTGACCATGCAGGAGCAGGGGGTCTCCCGGATCGTCGCCGTCGACATGGAGTCGGCGGTGTCCATGGCCGAGGCCGCATGACGCAGGCCGGCGCCTTGAGCAGCTTCACGCTCGGCCTGATCCTGCTGGGCGCGATGGTGCTGGCGGCCCTGGTCGCCTGGAACACCTGGACCTCGCGCCGCAACACACCGCGCCGGGCCCAGGCGGCCGCGTCGCCGGTCGAGCCGCGCACGGAACCCATGCTGGACGGCGAGCGCCAGGATCCGGCGTTCGACGTCTCGCCCCCGCTGCCGCTGCCGGAAAGGAAACCGGGGCTGGACGCGCTGATCGACGTGCTGGCGCCGATCGCCCTGGAGGGGCCGGTTTCCGGCGAAGCGGCCCTGGCCGCCATGCCGCCGACGCGGCGCGCCGGCAGTAAGCCGTTCGCGATCGAGGGCCTCAACCAGCAGTCGCAGCAGTGGGAGACGCCGCATCCGGGCCAGCGCTATATGGCGTTCCAGGCCGGCGTGCAACTGGCCAACCGCCTCGGCGCGCTCAACGAGATCGAGTATTCCGAGTTCGTCATGAAGGTGCAGGCCTTCGCCGACGCGGTGAACGGCACGCCGGACGTTCCCGAGATGCTGGACGAAGTGGCGCGGGCGCGCGAACTGGACCAGTTCGCCAGCGGCCACGACGCGCAGCTGTCCTTCACGCTGCGCGCGCGTCACGCCGCCTGGAGCCCGGGGTACGTGCAGCAGCATGCGGCCCGCCTGGGCTTCGTGGCCGGGGCGCTGCCCGGCCGGATGGTGCTGCCGTCGGCCAACCCGGGCGCGCCGCCGCTGCTGGGCCTGTCGTTCGACACGCAGGCAGCCCTGGCGGAGGATCCGGAACAGGCGGCGCTGCGCCAGTTGAGCCTGAGCCTGGACGTGCCGCAGGTCGACCGGCGCGAGCAGCCGTTCGCCCGCATGCGCGAGGCGGCCGACGTCCTCGCCGCCGCGATGGACGGGGTGGTCACCGACGACAACGGCCAGCCGATCCAGCCGCAGGCGCTGGACGTGATCGGCGCCGACCTCGAGCAGCTCTACGACACGCTGCACTCGCGCGACCTGGCGGCCGGCTCGCCGCTGGCGCGGCGCCTGTTCTCCTGAACATGGCGGCGGATCCGAAGATCCGGGAGCGGGTGAATGCCCTGCGCGAGCTGCTGCATCATCACGCCTACCGGTACTACGTCCTGGACCAGCCGGAGATCCCGGATGCCGAGTACGACCGGCTGTTTCGCGAACTGCAGGCGCTGGAGGCGCGGCATCCCGAGCTGGTGACACCAGATTCGCCGACACAGCGCGTCGGCGGCAAGGTGCTGGAAGGTTTCGCCAAAGTGCGGCACAAGGTGCCGATGCTGTCGATCCGCACCGAGACCGACATCGAGGCGAGCGGCGCACGCAGCTTCGACGCCCGCGTGCGGCGCGAGCTGGGACTGGCCGACACGGCGCCACCGATCGAGTACGTCGCCGAACTGAAGTTCGACGGCCTGGCGATCAGCCTGCGCTACGAGCACGGCGTGCTGGTGCAGGCCGCCACCCGGGGCGACGGCGAGATCGGCGAGGACGTCACGCAGAACATCCGCACGATCGGGCAGATACCACTGCGACTGCACGGCGCTGTCCCTCCCATCCTCGAAGTCCGCGGCGAGGTCTACATGCGCCGGGACCACTTCGAGCGCCTGAACGAGCTGCAGCGCGAGAAGATCGCCCGGGGCGCCAAGGGCGAGAAGACCTTCGTCAATCCACGCAACGCCGCAGCCGGTGCGGTGCGGCAGCTCGATCCGAACATCGCCCGCCAGCGGCCGCTCAGTTTCTTCGCCTACGGCTGGGGCGAGATCACGCCGCCGGAGGAAGGCGGACCGCGCTTCGAAACCCATTTCGAGGTGCTGCAGGCGCTGCGGGCCTGGGGCCTTCCGGTCAGCGAACGGACCACGCTGGCCACCGGGCCGGAGGCGCTGGTGGCCTACTACCAGGCGGTCGGGCGCGAGCGCGATCAGTTGCCCTTCGACATCGACGGCGTGGTCTACAAGGTCAACGCCCTGGCGCTGCAGCGCCGGCTGGGCTTCGTCACGCGCGAGCCGCGCTGGGCCGTGGCGCACAAGTTCCCGGCCCAGGAGATGCTGACGACGGTGGAGGCGATCGACGTGTATGTCGGCCGCACCGGCAAGCTCACGCCGGTGGCCAAGCTCGCGCCGGTGTTCGTCGGCGGGGTGACGGTGACCAATGCGACGCTCCACAACGAGGACGAGGCCAGGCGCAAGGACGTGCGGGTGGGCGACACGGTGATCGTGCGCCGCGCCGGCGACGTGATCCCGGAGGTGGTGGCCGTCGTGCCGGACAAGCGGCACGGCCACCCGCCGCAATTCACGATGCCGCGCCACTGCCCGGTCTGCGGCGCGGCGGCGGTGCGCGAGGAAGGCGAGGCCGATTACCGCTGCACCGGGGGCCTGTTCTGCGCCGCCCAGCGCAAGCACGCGATCCTGCATTTCGCCCAGCGCCGCGCCATGGACATCGAGGGTCTGGGCGAGAAGCTGGTCGACCAGCTGGTCGAGGGCAACGTGATCCGCACCCTGGCCGACCTGTACCGGCTGGGCCTGAACGCCATCGCCAGCCTGGAGCGCATGGCCGACAAGTCGGCACGCAACGTGCTCGCGGCGCTGGAAAAGTCCAAGCAGACGACATTGCCGCGCTTCCTGTACGGCCTGGGCATCCGCCACGTCGGCGAGGCGACGGCCAAGGACCTGGCGCGCCACTTCGGCCGGCTCGACGCGATCATGGATGCCAGCGTCGAACAGTTGCTCGAAGTCCCGGACGTCGGCCCGGTCGTCGCCGAGAGCATCCACACCTTCTTCCGGCAGCCGCACAACCGCGAGGTGGTGGAGCAGTTGCGCGCCTGCGGCGTCGCCTGGGAGGAGGGCGAGCCCGCGGCCCGCGCCCCGAAGCCGCTGGCAGGCAAGACCATCGTCCTCACCGGCACCTTGCCCAGCCTCAGCCGCGACGAAGCCAAGGACCTGCTGGAGGCAGCCGGCGCCAAGGTCGCGGGCTCGGTCAGCAGGAAGACCGACTACGTGGTCGCCGGCGCGCAAGCGGGCAGCAAGCTCGACAAGGCGCGCGAACTGGGCGTCGCCGTGCTTGACGAGGACGGCTTGCGGGCGTTACTGGCCGCTTGAGGTCGAGGAGCCGCCCGCGGGCGGCTCCTCCGGTCGCAACCAGAGCCAGATCCCGACCGCCAGCATGATGGCGCACGCGGTGAGCGGCACCCACAGCGGCCGCACCACGATGATCATGAACAGCGCACCCGTGCTCATCATGGTGGTGGCCCACCACTTGGCGCCGCGGCTGACGACGCCGCCCTGGCGCCATTCGCGGATCGGCGGCCCCATGCGCGGGTGGTTCTCCAGCCAGTGCGACAGCCGCGGCGAGCTCCTGGTGGCCGCCCAGGCCGCCAGCAGCACAAAGGGCACCGTCGGCATGATCGGCAGGAAGATGCCGACGATGCCCAGCGCGAGGCTGACGGCGGCCACGCCCTTGAGCAGCCACCGCACGGGGCGCGACAGCTGCGGGCCATCGGTCACGGCGGGAGGATTCGGCGGCGGCGCGGGCATCGCCGCGATTCTGCCGTGACGCTATGCTTGCCGCATGACCGTGCGCGAAATCCTGAAGATGGGCGATCCGCGGCTGCTGCGCGTCGCCCAGCCCGTCACCCGGTTCGACAGCGAGGAGGTCCACCGACTCGTCACCGACATGTTCGACACCATGCGGGCGGCCAACGGCGCGGGGCTGGCCGCGCCGCAGATCGGCGTCGACCTGCAACTCGTCGTCTTCGGCACCGACGCGCCGAACCCGCGCTATCCCGCTGCGCCGCTGGTGCCGCGCACGGTGCTGCTCAATCCGGTGATCACGCCGCTGGGCGACGAGGAGGAAGATGGCTGGGAAGGGTGCCTCTCGGTGCCGGGGCTGCGCGGCCTGGTGCCGCGCTTTTCGCGCATCCGCTACAGCGGCTTCGACCAGTACGGCGACGCCATCGAGCGCGAGGCGGAAGGCTTCCATGCCCGGGTGGTGCAGCACGAGTGCGACCACCTCCTGGGCAAGCTGTATCCGATGCGCATGCGCGACTTCAGCCGGTTCGGCTTCACCGAGGTGCTGTTCCCGGAACTGGACCCCGGACAGGACGACTGACGCTACTTCTGCGTCCTGCCTTCCTCGACCAGCACCTTGTAGGCGTAGCCGGCGCCGAGATTCATATTACGGCACCTCTGAGGCGCAAACAACCCACGGCATTATTGGTGTCAAGGTCTGGGTGTACAAGGGTGACACCTTGGGGCGTAATGATCTGCCTGCTGCTGTTGAGGCCCGAACCCATGAAGAGCGCCGTCCACGCGGTCCCCGTCGCGATGATCGCGGTGCTCGTCCAGGTGCAGACCGTCCGGCCCCCCGTGTTGCACGGCGCCCCCCAATGGGTGCCAACAAGCGCCGTCCGATGGCAGCGACAAACCCGCGGAGGCCGCTGGGGCCGTGGCACGGAAACCCGCCGTTCAGCGCGTCCGCAAGGTAGCCGCGCCAGCTGCAGCAGCTGACGGCGGGTTTCGGTGCCGACGGCCCCGTGGCCTCCGCGGGTTTGTCGCTGCCATGCGGACGGCGCTGTGTTGGCACCCATTGTGGGGGCGCCAGTGGGGGCCGCAGGTCTGCACCTGGACGAGCACCGCGAATCACGACGGGGACCGCGTGGACGGCGCTCTTCATGCGGTTCAGGGCCTCGACGACAGGCGGATCCGTACGCCCAAAGTGTGCCACCCTTGTACACCCAAGCCTTGACACCAATAATGCCGTAGGTTGTTTTGCGCCTCAGAGGTGCCGTAATCCAATGAATCTCGGCGCCCGCTACGCCTACAAGGTGCTGGTCGAGGAAGAGCAGAGCATCCATGGTGCTCTGCCGGGTCCGGTTCCGGCACCTCGTGAAGCCGAACCGGCTGAAGTCGCGCATGCGCATCGGATACAGCTTGCCCGAGGTGGTCGCGCTCGTGCTGCACCCCCGGCCCTCGCCCTCGCGCTCGATGGCGTCGCCGTACTGGTCGAAGCCGCTGTAGCGGATGCGCGAAAAGCGCGGCACGGCCGCAGCCCGGGGCCACCGAGAGGCGCACCCTTCCCAGCCATCTTCCTCCTCGTCCTCCCAGCGGCATGATCACCAGATTGAGCAGCACCCAGTGCGCGGCACAGCCGCGGCGCAGCGGACCAGTCAGTGCCGAAGACGACGAGTTGCAGGTGAACAGCCAATCTGCGGCGCGGCCAGCCCCGCGCCCGTCGCCGCCGCATGGTGTCGACGTGTCGGTGACGAGTCGAGTGACCTCCTAGCTGTGCGAACCCGGTAACAGGCTGCGACCGCACAGCGGCGGATCGCCCATCTTCGGTTCAGCGGCACGGTAGTGCGGCGTAGCGTCACGGCAGAATCGCGGCGATGCCCGCGCCGCCGCCGATGCTCCGCCGTGACCGATGGCCCGCAGCTGTCGCGCCCCGTGCGGTGGCTGCTCAAGGGCGTGGCCGCCGTGAGCCTCGCGCTGGGCATCGTCGGCATCTTCCTGCCGATCATGCCGACGGTGCCCTTGTGCTGCTCGGCGGCCTGGGCGGCCGCCAGGAGCTTCGCCAGCTGTCGCACTGCGTGCAAGAACTTCCGCCCGCCGTGGGCCGCCGATCCGCGAATGGCGCCAGGGCGGCGTCGTCAGCCGCAGCACCAAGATGGGTTGGACCACGCCATGATGAGCACGGTGCGCTGCTCGTGATCATCATGGTGCGGCCGCTGTGGGTGCCGCTCACCGCGTGCGCCATCATGCTGGCGGTCGGGAATCTGGCTCTGGTTGCAACCGGAGGAGCCGCCCGCGGGCTCCTCGACCTGAGAGCGGCCAGTAACGCCCGCAAGCCGTCCTCGTCAAGCACGGCGACGCCCAGTTCGCGCGCCTTGTCGAGCTTGCTGCCCGCTTGCGCACCGGCGAAGCCACGTAGTCGGTCTTCTGCTGACCAACCCGCCGAAAGCCACCGGCGCCGGCTGCTAGGACAGGTGTTGGCTTCGTCGCGGCTGAGGCTGGGCAAGGTGCCGGTGAGGAAGGCGATCGGTCTTGCCTGCCAGCGGCTTCGGGGCGCCGGCCGCGGGCTCGCCCTCCTCCGCGGCGCGCGACTGCTCCACCACCTCGCGGTTGTGCCGAGTCCGGAGGAGGTTGTTGATGCTCTCGGCGACAACCAGGCCGACGTCCGGGACTTCGAGCAACTGTTCGACGCTGGCATCCATGATCGCATCGACCGGCCGAAGTGGCGCCAGGTCCTTGGCCGTCGCCTCGCCGACGTGGGCGGAAATCCCCAGGCCGTACGGGAAGCGCACCGATATTCGTGTGCTTGGACTTTTCCAGCGCCGCGAGCACGTTGCGTGCCAGCTTGTCGGCCATGCGCTCCAGGCTGGCGATGGCGTTCTGCAGGCCCAGCCGGTACAGGTCGGCCAGGTGCGGATCACGTTGCCCTCGACCAGCTGGTCGACCAGCTTTTCGCCCAGACCCTCGATGTCCATGGCGCGGCGCTGGGCGATCCAGGATCGCGTGCTTGCGCTGGGCGGCGCAGAAGCGCCCCGTGCAGCGGTCATCGGCCTCGCCTTCCTCGCGCACCACCGCCACGGCACAGACCGGCAGTGGCGCGGCATGGTGAACATGCGGCCGGTGGCCGTGCCGCTTGTCCGGCACGACGGCTACGGGCACACCCGGATCACGTCGCCGGCGCAGCGGCACGATCACCGTGTCGCCCACCGCTACGTGTGCGCCTCGCCCTGGTCCTCGTTGTGGAGCGTCGCATTGGTCACCGTCGCCCCGCCGACGAACACCGGCGCGAGCTTGGCCACCGGCGTGAGCTTGCCGGTGCGGCCCACGTGTCCACCGTCGTCAGCATCTCCTGGCCCGGAACTGTGCGCCACGGCCGGCGCGGCTCGCGCGTGACAAACCCCGCGCGGCGCAGCATCAACCTGTGAGCCCACACCATCAATGTCAAAGGCGACTGAATCGCAGCAATACGTTATGTTTATGTAACCTAACCGGTTGGTCTTTGCTGTGTTATACAATGTGGCGTACAATCCCTTTTTCGCCAATAACTCCGCGTGGGTTCCCTGTTCTACCACCCTGCCACGGTCGATCACCAGGATAAGGTCAGCCGCCAGGATAGTGCTCAGACGGTGCGCGATGACAATACTGGTACGCTGGCTCATGACACGTTTGAGTGCCTCCTGGATGAGATTCTCAGATTCGCTGTCCAGGCTGCTGGTCGCTTCATCGAGAACAAGGATGCGTGGGTCCTTGAGAATGACGCGCGCGATCGAAAGGCGCTGTTTCTCCCCGCCGCTCAAGCGGTAACCCCGCTCTCCCACAACCGTGTCGTACCCTTCCGGCATCTCACGGATAAAATCATGGATATTTGCCGTGCGGCAGGCTTCTTCTAATTCAGACTGTGTGGCATCCAGCCGCGAATACAACAGGTTTGTGCGGATGGTATCGTGAAAGAGATATGTCTCCTGTGTCACCATGCCGATCTGGCTGGATAACGAGTCAAGTGTCGCATCCCTCAGGTCGATGCCATCAATGTATATACCTCCACTGGTCGGGTCATACAAGCGTGGGATCAAGTAGGTCAATGTGGTCTTACCAGCCCCGCTGGGACCGACCAGCGCAACCAACTGACCGGGTTTGACATGGAAGCTGACCTCTTCAAGCGCATTACCCCTCGCCTGCGACTTATGCTCCTCTTCTGGCTCATGGTCGCCCTCAGAAAGTGTGGTTGAAACACTATCCATGCTGCCATAACGATGAACATCACTGAGGAATTGCTCATCACCCGCCTCGTAGGCAAAAGTCACTTTATCGAAAGTGA
>CAVPTY010000022.1:0-13978 GCA_963708655.1 uncultured beta proteobacterium | reverse complement strand
GGCTGGCGGGCTGGCGATCGCCGGTCAGGCCGAGCGCTTCGACCTCTTCTCGCGCATCAGGCACCATGCCTTTCCCGGCGGGGCGCCGATGCGCACGCCGGCGCTGGCGCTCGGGATGATGCATGACCGGCTGCGCGACGCGCCGTAGGGTCTTGGCCCGCCACCGGACGACATCAACCACGGGAATGAGGGTGCTCACCATTTCGGCGAACCAGGGGTGACAATCTCCCCTGAAGCCAAGCCGCGCCCTGTCTGCCGTTCGGCGGGCCGGAAATGAACGTACCGGGATCGTGTGACGCTGGCCGGCCGAGGCTGCTGCGACGACAGACGGAGCTGCCGGGCCGGGACCAGAACCCTCCAAGCAAGATGAGCGATGAAACGTGTCGATGATTTCCGCCTGAAACTGGGCAACCGGGAATACGTCCCGATCATGATCGGCGGCATGGGTGTCGATATCTCGACCTCGGAGCTGGCGCTGGAAGCGGCGCGCCTGGGCGGCATCGGCCACATTTCCGATGCGATGGTCCACGACGTATCGGACCGCAAGTTCGACACCACGTTCGTCAAGGACAAGACCAGGACCTACAAGTTCAACATCAACAACCTGAACAAGGCCGTGGTCCAGTTCGACATGGACCGGCTGGCCGAAGCAACGATCAATCACGTGCGCTCGACCATGGAGGCCAAGCAAGGCGACGGCCTGATCTTCGTCAACTGCATGGAAAAGCTGACCATGAATGCGCCGCGCGAAACCTTGCGCACGCGCCTGTCCGCGGCACTGGACGCCGGCATCGACGGCATCACCCTGTCGGCCGGCCTGCACCTGGGTTCCTTCGCCCTGATCGACGACCATCCGCGCTTTCGCGATGCCAAGCTGGGCATCATCGTGTCGTCCGCGCGCGCGCTGCAGTTGTTCCTGCGCAAGAATGCCAGGCTCGATCGCCTGCCTGACTACATCATCGTCGAAGGACCGCTGGCCGGCGGCCACCTCGGCTTCGGCATGGACTGGGCCGAATACGACTTGCACACCATCATGGACGAGGTCCATGCATTCCTGCGCGACGAGCAACTCGCCATTCCGGTGATTGCCGCGGGCGGGATATTCACCGGAACCGATGCCGTGGGCTTTCTGGAACAGGGCGCAGGCGGCGTACAGGTGGCGACGCGCTTCACCGTCACGCACGAGTGTGGCTTGCCCGCCGACGTGAAGCAGGAATATCTGAAGGCCACCGAAGACGACATCGACGTCAACAGCATTTCGCCGACCGGCTACCCGATGCGCATGCTCAGGAACACGCCGGCGATCGGTTCGGGCATCCGTCCGGATTGCGAATCCTATGGCTACCTGCTCGACGCCAACGGCAACTGCGCCTACATCGACGCCTACAACCGCGAAGTGCTGGCCCATCCCGACCAGAAGACCGTCGTGGTGATGGACAAGACCTGCCTGTGCACCCACATGCGCAACTTCAACTGCTGGACCTGCGGCCATTACACCTACCGCCTCAAGGACACCACGCACAAGAAGGCCGACGGCACGCTACCAGCTGCTCAGCGCCGAGCATGTGTTCGAGGACTACCAGTTCAGCGTCGACAACCAGATCGCCTTGCCGCCGCGCGAGGAATAGCGCTCGGCGACACGTGCTGCGTATTCGTCATGGCGAGCATGGAGGGATGGCCGCCTTGGACCGGAAGCAGCCCGATGCAGCTTCACTCAGCTCGCCCCGGCGCAGCGCGACTCCGAAGAAGAGCTTCAATCCGGCCGGGAAGGCGTTGCGTGTGACGGGCGAGGTGCCGTTGTCGACGATCACTGCGCCGGCCGGGCTCGCAATTGCTCGATGACCTTGAGCGTCTCCGTGATGTGGCCCTCGGGCCACATGCTGTCGTGCGTGAACACGATGCGACCGGACTTGTCGATCACGTACGACACACGCGCCGCCATGCTGCGGGAGAAGCTGCTGGCCGCGTCGTATGCCTGGATCACCTTCGACTGCGCATCCGCCGCGACGGCGAACTGGTTGCGGCAGGCCTCCACCGAGAAGCGCTTGAGCGTCTCGATCGTGTCGCTCGAAACGCCGATCACGGTGGCGCCGAGTGCACTGAAGCGAGGCGTCGCCTCGGCGAACGCGTTGGCCTCAATGGTGCAGCCTCTCGTGAAGGCCTTCGGATAGAAGTAGAGCACCACCGGTCCCTTCGCCAAGGCCTCTGACAGCTTGAAGGTAAACGGCTTGCCGCCGCGGGCCGCCTCAGCGGCGAAGTCCGGTGCCTGGTCGCCAACCTTCAGCAGCGCGAAGGCAGGCTGCGTGCCAAAAGCAGCCAGCAGCACGGTCATGGGCACGAATTGCATGAGTCTCATCACTTCACCCCTGGCAGTCGCAAGCAGTGCCATTCTCCTCCCGTGACGCCGGGAAGAGCTGACTCTCTGATCAGTCCGCGCAGCCCGGGTGAACTCGTCGACGCGGCCACTCGGATCGATTGCCGCTCGCGCTCGAACAGGCCGCCGGGGCCCGACGTCGCCAGCACCGCGAACGGCGAGGCCTCGATCAGCGCGCGGTACAGCGGATGCACATGGTCGACTTCCTTGCGGATCGACGCCTCGCTGACCGGCGCATAGAGCGCCTGCAGTTGTTCGAGCGTGCGGATGGTGTGCTGGGACATGGGAGCTCCTATGACGCAATCATGGGGTTCGCTGCGTTCAGAAGAACCGACGAGCGCCCTCCCATCCGAGGCGGCGACTACAACTGCCGCGCCAGCAGCACCGCCGCGTGCACCGCCTCGCGCTGCGCGCCGTCTCGGATCTGGTGGCGGCAACTGGTGCCGTCGGCGACCACCATGGCGCCGGGCTCCTGGCGCAGCGCCGGCAGCAGGCTCAGTTCGGCCATCGCCATCGAGATGTCGTAGTGCGCGGCTTCGTAGCCGAAGCTGCCGGCCATGCCGCAGCAGCTCGATTCGATCATCTCCGGCTGGGCGCCGGGAATCAGGCGCAGCGCCTCCAGGATGGGCGCGGTCGCGGCGAAGGCCTTCTGGTGGCAGTGGCCGTGCAGCAGCACCCGCTGCTGCAGCGGCCGCAGCCGGCCCTTGAGCCCTTCGAGCTTGCCGTGCCTGGCCTCGCGCGCGAGGAACTCCTCGAACAGCATGGCGCCCTTGGCGAGCCGCGCCGCGCCGTCGCCGAAGCCCATGGACAGCATCTCGTCGCGCAGCGTGAGCAGGCACGAGGGCTCCAGGCCGACGATCGGGATGTCGCGCTCGGCGAAGGGCAGCAGGGCGTCGAGGATCTCGCGCGCCTTGGCCTTGGCCTGGTCGACCATGCCGCTGGACAGGTAGGTGCGGCCGCAGCACAGGTGCCTGCCGTCGGGCTTGCAGCTTGGTGGCGACGTGCACCGTGTAGCCCGCCGCCTGCAAGACCTGCAGCGCGGCGCTGCGCATTGGGCGACTCGAAGTAGCCGTTGAAGGTGTCGACGAACAGCACCACCGGCCGCGCCGCGACCAGCACCTGCTCGCGCGTGGCGGTCGCCGACGGCGTGTTGAAGAAATGCTCGCGCCTGCCACTGCGGCAGGCTGCGCCGGGCCGACAGGCCCAGCAGCTTCTCGCCGGCCTTGCGCAGCCACGGGCTGCGGTTGCGCAGGTTCAGCAGCGCAGCGAAGCGGCTGGCCTGCGCGGCGTATTCGGGCAGGCCCCCGACCAGCTTGTCCTTGAGCGTGAAACCGTGCCGCGCCTTGTAGTGGTGCAAGGAACTCGATCTTCATCTTCGCCATGTCGACGCCGGTCGGGCAGTCGCGCTTGCAGCCCTTGCAGCTGACGCACAGGTCGAGCGCATCCTTCACCGCCTCGAGCGCGTGCTCGTCCCAGGTGCCGGCGTGGCTGGGCAACGCGCTGTCGAGCGCGCTGACGCTGTTGGTGAAGGAGGTGGACTGCAGCCAGGTGTCGCCCTGGTGGCGGCCGTTGCCATTGCCGCTGCCCGGCGCCGGCCGCATGCCGAGCTGGCCCGACAGCGCGAGCCGCAGCGTGTTGGCGCGGCCGCGCGTGAGTGCTTCTCGTCGCGCGTGACGCGGTAGCTGGGGCACATGGTGCCGGCGTCGAACTTGCGGCAGTGGCCGTTGTTGTTGCACATCTCCACCGCCTTGGCGAAGCCGAAGAGACGGGTCGCCGCCGGTGCCGGCGGGGCTGACGCGCCCGGTCGCCGGATCGTTCTGCACGTTCCAGCCGCTCCAGTCCAGGGCCGGCTGCAGCGCGATCGACCCGGTAGCTCGGCGCGAAACCGCATCAGGCGCGCGTCGTCCATGCGCGGCGGCATCGACGATCCGCTGCGGGGACAGCAGGCGCGCCGGGTCGAACAACGCCTTGATCTGCGCAAAGGCCTCGTTGATCTTCGGGCCGAACTGCCAGCCGATCCACTCGCCGCGGCACAGGCCGTCGCCGTGCTCGCCGCTGTAGGCGCCCTTGTACTTGCGCACCAGCGCGCGACGCTTCCTCGGCGATCGCGCGCATCTTGGCGGCGCCGTCGCGCCGCATGTCCAGGATCGGCCGCACGTGCAGCGTGCCGACCGAGGCGTGCGCATACCAGGTGCCGCGGGTGCCGTGCTTGCGGAACACCTGCGTCAGCGCGTCGGTGTATTCGGCCAGGTGCTCCAGCGGCACGGCGCAGTCCTCGATGAAGCAGACCGGCTTGCCGTCGCCCTTCAGGCTCATCATGATGTTGAGGCCCGCCTTGCGCACTTCCCACAGGCCTTCTGCGGCGCGTCGTCGGTCATGCGCACGACGCGAGTCCGGGCAGGCCCAGGTCGCCCATCAGCTCGACCAGCCGGTCCAGCTTGCGCACCAGCGCCGCCTTGTCGGCGCCGGCGAACTCCACCAGCAGCACCGCGTCGGGCTGCCCGATCACGGCGGTGCGGATCACCGGCGCGAACGCCGGGTTCTGCAGCGACAGCTCGATCATCGTGCGGTCCACCAGTTCCACCGCCGTCAGCGTGGCATCGGCATCACCGGCCAGCTTCACGATGTGCTGCGCCGTGTCCATCGCCTTGTAGAAGGTGGGAAAGTTCACGACGCCCAGCACCTTGGTGCGGGGCAGCTGCGAGAGCTGAGCGTCAGCGATTTCGTCACGGCCAGCGTGCCTTCGCTGCCCACCAGCAGGTGCGCGAGGTTGACGCTGCCGTCGGCCGTGTACGGCCGCTCGTTCTGGTTGTGGAAGATGTCGAGGTTGTAGCCGCCCACGCGGCGCAGCACCTTGGGCCAGCGCCGGTCGATCTCCGGCGCGAGCGTGCAGCGCCAGCTCCTGCACCCGTCCGCCGAGCCGGCGCGCGCCGCCGACGCATCTCGTCGAAGCGCCCGAAGCGGTGCAGCTCGCCGTCCGCGGTCCAGGCCTGCGCGCCCAGCACGTTGTGCACCATGTTGCCGTAGGCGATGCTGCGGCTGCCGCAGGAGTTGTTGCCCGCCATGCCGCCCAGCGTCGCCTGCGCGCTGGTGGAGACGTCCACCGGGTACCACAGGCCCGACTTCTTGCAGCGCGGCGTTCAGGTGGTCCAGCACGATGCCCGGCTCCACTTCCGCCGTGCGCCGTCCGGCGTCGAACTGCAGGATGTTGCGCACATGGCGCGAGTGGTCGATGACCAGGCCGGCGCCGACGGTCTGGCCGCACTGGCTGGTGCCGCCGCCGCGCGGCACGATCGGCACCTGCAGGTCGCGGCAGATGTCCAGCGCCAGCTTCACGTCGTCGCTGGTGCGCGGAACGAACACGCCGACCGGCACCACCTGGTAGATCGAGGCGTCGGTGGCGTAGCGGCCCCGGTCGGCCGCGGAAAACAGCACGTCGCCGCGGGTTTCGGCGGCCAGCCGGCGCGCCAGTTGCGCGGCGACCTCGTTGCCGGCGCGGGCCACGGTCTCGTAGGCCGCGCCGGGGCCGTCCCGCGCGACGTTCACCGGCAGCGGCGCGTTCATGGCCGGTCTCCGGCGGCCGGTGGCGCGCCTTCGCGACGCAACTGCTCCAGCACGACGTCGCGCTTGTTCTGCAGGTGCGTGAGCAGGACGGCACGCATGGCGGCCGGGTCCCGGGCGGTGAGGGCGTCGATCATCTGCTCGTGCTCCTTGACGGCGCGCTTCCATTTCGCGCCGTCCTGGTTGGACCGGAAGCGCAGGGCCTGCAAGCGGGCGTTGACCTGGTTGTACGTCACGCCCAGCACCGGGTTCTTGGCGGCGGCGTTGATCGCGCGGTGGATCCGGGCGTTGATGCGGTAGTAGCCGGACAGGTCGTTGCGAGTGTAGGCGGCCAGCATCTCGAAGTGCATCGCCTTGATCTCCGCCAGTTCGCTGGCGGTGATGCGCTGGGCCGCGAGCTCGCCCGACAGCGCCTCCAGGCCGGCCATCACCTCGAAGGTGTTCAGCACGTCCTGCTCGCTCAGCGACAGCGCCACGGCGCCCCGGTTGGGCAGCAGTTCGACCAGGCCCTCGGCCGCCAGCATCTTGATCGCCTCGCGCAAGGGCGTGCGCGACACCTGCAGGCTCTCGGCCAGTTCGCGCTCGTTCAGTTTCGCGCCGGGCCCGATCCGGCCTTCGATCAGCATCTGCCGCAGCCGCATGGCGACCTGCTCGTGCAGCGCGGCGCGCGGAATGGAGATGACGTCGGCAGTCATGCGAAAGATTGTATGCAAAAAGTTGAGAAAGACTCGATTTGACGAGAGCTAACCCACTTGACAACTGAATTTTGCATGCAAAAAATGCCTGAATTGAAAGCCCGACATGCTGACGCTCGATTTCCATCCCACCGGCCGCCACTTCCTGCAGATTCCAGGTCCTTCGCCGGTGCCGGACCGGATCCTGCGGGCGATGAGCCTGCCGACGATCGATCACCGCGGGCCGGAGTTCGGCGCGCTCGGGCTGCGCGTGCTCGCGGGCATCAAGCAGGTCTTCCAGACCCGGCATCCGGTCGTGATCTATCCGGCCTCCGGCACCGGCGCCTGGGAAGCCGCCCTGGTCAACACCATGAGCCCCGGCGACCACGTGCTGATGTACGAGACCGGCCACTTCGCGAGCCTGTGGAAGAAGATGGCGACCCGCCTCGGACTGGAAGCAGAATTCCTCGCGTACCGCGGCGGCGACGAGCGCATGCCGGAGGCGGCGAGCTGGCGCCGCGGCGTGCAGGCCGAGCTGATCGAGGAGCGGCTGCGGGCCGACCGGCAGCACTCGATCAAGGCGGTGTGCGTGGTGCACAACGAGACCTCGACCGGCGTCACCAGCGACATCCTCGCGGTGCGCCGCGCCATCGACGCCGCGCAGCACCCGGCGCTGCTGATGGTCGACAGCATCTCGGGCCTCGCCTGCGCCGACTACCGCCACGACGAGTGGGGCGTCGACGTGACGGTCAGCGGCTCGCAGAAGGGCCTGATGCTGCCGCCGGGCATCAGCTTCAACGCCGTCTCGCCCAAGGCGCTGGCCGCCAGCCGTACCGCGAAACTGCCCAGGGCGTTCTGGGCCTGGGACGAAATCGTGGAGATGAACCAGGGCGGCTACTGGCCCTACACGCCGAACACCAACCTGCTCTACGGGCTGGCCGAGGCCTGCGACATGTTGCTCGCGCCGGAACACGGCGCACTGGCGGGCACCTTCGCACGGCACGTCCGCTGGGGTGAAGGCGTGCGCTCGGCGGTGCGGGCCTGGGGCCTGGACACCCAGTGTGCCGATCCCGCCGCCTACTCGCCGGTGCTGACCGGCGTGATGATGCCCGACGGCGTGGACGCCGACGCCGTGCGCAAGATCGTCTACGAGCGCTTCGACTGCTCGCTGGGCACCGGCCTGGGCAAGGTCCGGGGCCGGATGTTCCGCATCGGCCACCTGGGCGACTGCAACGACCTCACGCTGATGGCGGCGCTGGCCGGCTGCGAGATGGGACTGAAGCTCGCCGGCGTGAAGCTGGCCGGCTCCGGCGTGCAGGCGGCCATGGAGTTCTTCGCTGCGCACCCGGCGCCGAAGGCGGCCTGATGCGGCGGCGGGGCGATCAGGCGCCGCGAGATGCCGGACGCGTTCATGATCGCGCCGGCCAGGATGGATGCTCCCGTTCGGTGCGTTGCGCCGCCGGCGGCCGCCGCGCGCGCTGCGCCGTCGCCGCGGACCAGGTCGACCAGGTACATCGCGATCTTCGCGGAGATCTCCGGACCGGCCGTCGCCGACGTGGCGGCACCGGGATCGATCCTGATCCCCGGCATGAAGGCCAAGGGCTATCCCGGCGCCTTCGCCGCCGCGTTCTCGCCGCGCCGCGTGCTGCAGACCGGCCGCGAAGCGTGGTGGGCGTTCGCCCTGCCGGTCATCATCCTCGGCGGGATCTTGGGCGGGCTGGTGACCGCGACGGAAGGAGCAAACGCCGATGACCACCGGAATCGTGCGCCTCGGCATCGAGGGACCGGTCGCGACGGTCCTGTTCGACCGCCCCGCCGCCCGCAACGCGATGACCTGGGACATGTACCAGCAACTGGCGGCGATCTGCGAGCGGCTGCCCAGGGCGCCGGGCGTGCGCGTGGTGTGCCTGCGCGGTGCCGGCGGCGAGGCGTTCGTCGCCGGCACCGACATCGAGCAGTTCAAGACCTTCGACGCGGCGCGGGGCGTCGAGTACGAGCGCACCATCGACGCCGGCATGGCGCAGCTGGAAGCGCTGCCGCTGCCCACCGTCGCCGTCATCGAAGGCTGGTGCGTCGGCGGCGGGCTGGCGATCGCCACCGCCTGCGACCTGCGCATCGGCACGTCGGCGGCGCGGCTGGGCGTGCCGATCGCCAGGACGCTCGGCAACTGCCTGTCCGCCACCAACATCGCCCGCCTGGTGGCGGCGTTCGGCCGCTCGCGGGTGCAGCGCATGCTGATCGGCGCGGAGGTTCTGCGCGCCGAGGAGGCGCTGGCCTGCGGCTACCTCACCGAAGTGGTGGCGCCCGAGGCGATGAACGCCGCGGCCGAGGCGCTGCTGCAGCGGGTGGCCGGGCTCGCGCCGGTGACGCAGGCCGTGAGCAAGGAAGCATTGCGCCGCCTCCTGCAGCAGAACCTGCCGGACGTGGAAGATCTCATCATGCGCACCTACGGCAGCGAGGACTTCCGCGAAGGCGTCACCGCCTTCACGGAGAAGCGCCCGCCGGTCTGGCGCGGCCGGTAGCCGGCTGCGGCGCCGCAGGCTCCTTCGGAGATCCCTGCCTCGACGCGAGGCGAGGCTTGAGCCGATGCAACAAGTTCGGAACGGGCGTAACGCGCTGGCTGAGCCGCCGGTGGCTGGAAGCGGCTGCGGACACCGTCGACGAAGTGGGCGCGGCCGGGCCGTTCCCGGACGTGCCGGTGGCGGTGGTCACCGGCGGCATGGCCGCCCAAGTCGCT
Organism: uncultured beta proteobacterium; assembly: GCA_963708655.1. Lineage (GTDB taxonomy): Bacteria > Pseudomonadota > Gammaproteobacteria > Burkholderiales > Burkholderiaceae_C > Ramlibacter. The sequence goes on along the minus strand of CAVPTY010000022.1, from coordinate 4,632 downwards.
GCTCGGGCCCGAAGCGCTGCAGGCCAGGCGCGATCGGCAACTGGCGCTGGTGCGACTGTCGCCGCGCGGCGAACACGCGATCGCGCAGCGCAGCGGCCACTTCCCGCAGCGCAGCGAGCCGGGGCCGGTGCTGTGCGTGCTGCGCCGGCTGATCCAGCTCGCCCTGCCGCCGCGCGGCTCACCCTGCGGGCCGCCGTGCCGCCGCTCGGATCAGGCGACGCTCGCCAGTGCCATGCTGTCCACCACACCGATCGCGGCGTTCTGGTTCTTCCAGACGTAGACCTGGAAGCCAGCCGCGCCTTGCGGGGCGGTGAAGGCGATCGAGACGGCCGCCGGCGTCAGCGAGCTGACCACCTTGTTCTGGTCCAGCAGCGCCGCACCGGCGCTGTCCAGGACCTTGACGCCGACGAACACGCCTTCGGCGGCCGTGGTGATGTTGGCCGTGGCATTGAACCGGTACCTGGCGCCGGGCGTGGCCTTGCCCGAGATGGTCTGGCCGGCGCCGCCGGCGCCAGCGCCCACCTGCAGCGCGCCGCTCACCACCTGGGCATTGCCCCAGTTCTGCCAGCCCGTCATCCCGGCGGCGAAGTCGCCGTTGGGCACGATGTTGGCCGCGACGTTGGCGCTCGCCGTCAAGGACATGTCGTCCACCACCGCGATGGCCGCGTTCTGGTTCTTCCAGACGTAGACCTGGAAGTCGGCCGCGCCTTGCGGGGCGGTGAAGGCGATCGAGACGGCCGCCGGCGTCAGCGAGCCGACCACCTTGTTCTGGTCCAGCAGCACCGCACCGGCGCTGTCCAGGACCTTGACGCCGACGAACACGCCTTCGGCGGCCGTGGTGATGTTGGCCGTGGCATTGAACTGGTACCTGGCGCCGGGCGTGGCCTTGCCCGAGATGGTCTGGCCGGCGCCGCCGGCGCCAGCGCCCACCTGCAGCGCGCCGCTCACCACCTGGGCGTTGCCCCAGTTCTGCCAGCCGGTCATGCCGCCGGCGAAGTCGCCGTTGGCCACGATGTTGCCGCTCGCCGTCGTGTCGGTCGTGGGGGTCGTGGTCGGCTCGGTCACGACCGGCGTGCCGCCGGCCGGCGCGCCCGGGGTCCACCAGTTGCCCGAGGCGACGATCATCGACAGCAGCTGGATCTCGCCGTCGTAGTAGCCGGTGGTCATGTGGCTGGCGTTCCAGTTCCACATGCTGTCCAGGAAGCCCTGGTACCTGGCGTCCACGCAGGCGCCGGCGCAGATCGGGCCGTGGTAGGCCGGGCTGTTGCCGCCGGTGAGCATCTTGCCGGCCAGGTCGTAGCCGGTGCCGATCCTGAGCGGATCGCCGCCCGAGCTGGCCTTGAAGAAGTCGATCATGCGGCTGGTCACGAGCTGGAAGCGCGCGTCGCCCGACAGCAGGTAATCGCTGGCGAAGCGCCACGGGTTGCGGCACGCGTTCCACCAGAAGTAGCCTTCCTTGTCGTTGCCGTCGCCGATGTAGCCGGTGGACGGGGACGGCGTGCCCGTGTTGGTGTTGATCACGAAGTCGGGCACCAGGCCCACGCCGGGCGAGTACACGGTCTGCATGCGATCGAGCAGCCAGTACGAGCGGTCCACCGCCTTGTCCCACAAGGTGTCGCCGGTGGCGGCCTTGAAGGCGCGGAAGTGGCCGATCATGTAGTCCGAGGTGCGGTTGTTCTCCGCGTTGCGCAGGCCCTTGATGGTGCCGTCCGACCACATGTTCCAGGACTTGATGGCGGCGATCGTGTTGCGCCCTTCCTGCAGGTAGTTCCAGGTGCCGCTCGAGCCCCATTGCTTGTCGGCCATCAACAGCGCCAGTGCGATGTCCAGGTCGCCGTCCACCGCGTTCCAGCCTTCGCCGGCGGAGCTGCCGTTGGCGTTCAGGCGCCAGTCCATCAGCCACTGGCCGTTGGGGTCGAACGGCACGATGCCGTAGGCCGGCCGGGCGCGCACCACGGCCAGCAGGCCGTCGAACAGCTCGCGTGCCTTCGGGTCGTGGCCGGCGAACAGCACCGCCAGCAGCATGCCGTAGCCCATGCCTTCGGAGACCGCCATGTAGCTGGTGTTGGAGAACTGCACCGCCAGGCCGCCGGCGGCGATGGAGGTGGCCGGCACGATCGCGTGGGCCTTCCAGGCGTCGTAGTGGTTCTTCAGCAGCGTGTCCATGGTGGACGTGCTCTGGGTCGGCTTGATGCCGGCCTTGTAGGCGGCCAGCCGCGCGCCGAACGGGTAGGCGATGCCGGCGCTGGGCGCGGGCGCGGGCGCCGGTGTCGGGGCGGGCGTCGGCGCGGGCGTGGCTGTCGGTGTCGGTGCGGGCGCCGGCGCGGTCGTGGTGTCCGTTGCCACCGTTTGCCTCAATTTCCTGCGCAGCCGCAGCGGCCCGGTGTCTGCCTCGCCGACGGCGGAGAACGGCTCGTCGTCGGCGCCGCCCCCGCAGCCGGTCAGTGCCAGCGTGGCCGTGGCCGTGCCGGAGAGGAGAAAAAGTCGTCTTTTCATGATGACTGCATGTAACGCGTTGCGCGACGGCAGGAGCCGTGGCCACCCCGCGGTGTCGGTGGGTATCCGAGGTCCGCCACGCGGTCACCTCAGCAGGAGACAGGACTCTAGTAGGACGTGTCCCACACGCCAATCAGCCATTGCCTACACATGTAAGGCGTGCAGACCGACGAACGCACGCGAGATGCGTGAAGTTGTCACGGCGGGAACGGGGCGACGCGCTTGCGCTGCGAGCGGCACCTGCGCAGGCGAGGTGTTGCTCAGCAATAAATACAGGGACTTAGCGACGCAAGTTCGCGCGACGGCCACGCAGCGTCCGCATCGAGGAACCGACTTACGATTCAGGGCTTCGGTCGCAGAAGTTACGTTTGGTCGCAACGCGACACGCGTGCGATGTAGTGAGTCGCCGACGGACCAGGTATGTCCTTGTGAAAGCGGGTCCCGGAGGCCCGTCGGGCGTTGCCGCGACAATCGGAGCTCCAACGACACCACGGCCCGCCCATGCTGAAGTACCAGACCATTCCCGTGACGCCCTTCCAGCAGAACTGCTCGCTGCTCTGGGACAGTGAGACCAGGCAGGCGGCCGTGATCGACCCCGGCGGCGACCTCGAGACGCTCCTGGACCACGTCCGGCGGCTGGGACTGAAGCTGGAGCAGATTCTGGCTCACCCACGCGCACATCGACCATGCGGGCGGCGTCGCCGAACTGGCGGAGCAGCTGCAACTGCCCGTCATCGGCCCGCATGCGGCCGACCAGTTCTGGATCGATGCGCTCGCGCAGCAGGGTGCGATGTTCGGATTCGAGGAGGCCCGCCCGTTCCGGCCGACGCGCTGGCTGCAGGACGGCGATACGGTGGAACTGGCCGGCCACGTGCTGCACGTGCGGCACTGCCCCGGGCATACGCCGGGGCACGTGGTGTTCCATTCGCCCGAGATGAAGCGCGCGTTCGTCGGCGACGTGCTGTTCGCCGGCAGCATCGGGCGCACCGACCTTCCGCAGGGCGACCACGACACGCTGATCGCCAGCATCACGCAGCGGCTGTGGCCGATGGGCGACGACACCGTGTTCATCCCCGGCCATGGGCCGGAGAGCACGTTCGGCCGCGAGCGGCGCAGCAATCCCTACGTCGGGAACACCTGAAGCCGCGGCGTCAGCCGGCGAGGCCCTTGGCCAGCATGTAGACCGCCAGCAGGTACAGCACGCTGGCGAAAATCTTCTTCAGCCGGGCCACCGGCAGCGCGTGGGCCGCCTTCGCCCCCATCGGCGCGGTCACCACGCTGGCGACGGCGATGATCGCCAGTCCCGGCAGCCAGATGTAGCCGAAGGAGGCGGGCGGCAGCCCCTGCGCCGACATGCCGCTGATCACGTAGCCGACGACGTTGCTGAGCGCGATCGGAAAGCCCAGTGCCGCCGACGTGGCCACCGCGTTGTGCATCGGCACGTTGCACCAGGCCATGAACGGCACGCTGATGAAGCCGCCGCCGGCGCCCACCAGCCCCGACAGGAAGCCGATGAAGCCGCCCGCGCCGAGCTGCCCGCCCACGCCCGGCATCCCGCGCGAAGGCGCGGGCTTCTTGTTGCGGAACATCTGCGTCGCCGAGAAGGCGACGAACACGCCGAAGATCAGCGCCAGCCACGAGCCCTTCAGCAGGGCGAACACGCCGAGGCTCGCGATGATGCTGCCGATGACGATCCCTGGGGCGAGACCGCGCACCAGGTCCCAGCGGACGGCGCCGCGCTGGTGGTGGGCACGCACGCTGGAGACGGAGGTGAAGATGATGGTCGCCATCGACGTGGCGATGGCCATCTTGACGGCGAGGTCCGCCGGCACGCCGCGGTGCGACAGGATCAAGGTGAGGAACGGCACCAGCACCATGCCGCCGCCGATGCCGAGCAGGCCGGCGAGAAAGCCGGTGCCGACGCCGAGCACCGCGAGTTCGAGAACGAGGAGGGGTTCGAGGGGCATGCTTCGTTGTTCTGCCCCGACTGGCGCGGGGTGCGCCCGATTGTGCCGGATGCGCAACCCGCTCGAAAAAGGTGTCTGCCGTGCCACCGGACCCTCAGCCTGAACCGGGGTTCAGGTGGGCGAGGTCAGCTTGGCGTTGGGTTCATCTGACGCGAGACGATCACGCTCA
>CAVPTY010000021.1:0-9809 GCA_963708655.1 uncultured beta proteobacterium | reverse complement strand
ATGATGGAGAAATACACGCCCTTGATCCGCGAGCGGAACGCGAAGTAGCCGAAGACGAAGGCGACGGCGGCGGGCACGGCCACCACCAGCACCAGCGTCGCCGCGAAACTGTCGCTGAAGGTCCAGTGCCAGGGCAGGGCCTTCCAGTCCAGGAAGACCATGAAGTCGGGCAGCTCGCTGCGGTAGTTGCCGTCGCGGCCGATCTGCCGCATCAGGTACATCCCCATGACGTAGCCGCCCAGGGCGAAGAACAGCCCATGCCCGAGCGAGAGGATGCCGGTGTAGCCCCAGATCAGGTCGATCGCCAGCGCACAGATGGCGTAGCACATGATCTTGCCGAGCAGCGAAACGGCGTAGTCGCTCAGATGGAACACGCTGTCTTGCGGCACCGCCAGGTTCAGCAACGGCGCCACCGCGCAGACGGCCAGCACGGCGAGCACGAAGGCGCTCCAGCCGGCGCGGGTGAGGACCGGCGTCGGGGCCGGCAGCATGGCTGCGGCGGCCGTTCCGGCTCCCGCTCCCGCTGGCGGGAGCGGCCCGGGGTGAGGTTCGCTGCGGGCGACGCCCTCGTCCCCCGCCTGCTCCCGCGCCCGGGACAAGGCGCCAGCGGCCATCGCCTCGTCAGGCGGCAACACGGCGCTCATGCTTCCGCACTCCGTCCCTTCAACGCGAAGATGCCTTGCGGCCGCTTCTGGATGAAGAAGATGATGAACACCAGCACCGCGATCTTCGCCAGCACCGCCCCGGTCCAGCCTTCGAGCAGCTTGTTCAGCACGCCCAGGCCCAACGCGGCGTAGACCGTGCCCGCGAGTTGCCCGACGCCGCCGAGCACGACCACCATGAACGAATCGACGATGTAGGCCTGCCCCAGGTCGGGACCGACGTTGCCGATCTGGCTCAGCGCGCAGCCCGCCAGTCCGGCGATGCCCGAGCCGAGCGCGAAGGCGTAGGTGTCGATGCGCGCCGTGTTCACCCCCATGCACGAGGCGATCGGCCGGTTCTGCGTCACGCCGCGCACGAACAGCCCGAGCCGGGTGCGCGCGATCAGCAGCGCGGTCGCCAGCAGCACGCAGCCGGCGAAGCCGACGATCACGATCCGGTTCCATGGCAGCTGCAGGCTGCCCAGCACCACGACGCCGCCGCTCATCCAGCCGGGGTTCTCCACGCCCACGTTCTGCGCGCCGAAGATCGAGCGCACCAGCTGCATCAGCATCAGGCTGATGCCCCAGGTCGCCAGCAGCGTCTCCAGCGGCCGGCCGTACAGGAAGCGGATCACGCCGCGTTCCAGGGCGGCTCCGACCAGCGCCGCCGCCGCGAACGACGCCGGCACGGCCGCCAGCAGGTACCAGTCGAAGGCCGCCGGCGGCAGGTGGCGCTGGAACAGGCCCTGCACCACGTAGGTGGCGTAGGCACCGATCATCATCAGCTCGCCGTGCGCCATGTTGATCACGCCCATGAGCCCGTAGGTGATCGCGAGCCCCAGCGCCACCAGCAGCAGGATCGAGCCGAGGCTGAGCCCCGAGAACAGCACGCCGAGCCGGTCGTTCCAGGCCAGCTGCGCCTCGACCGAGCGCAAGGCGGTTTCCAGCGCCGCCTTCGCACCGGAATCGGACTCGGCGGCCAGCCGCTCCAGCAGCAGGGTCCGGGTGGCGGGACTGCTGTCGCGGCCCAGCGCCTTGGCCGCGGCAATGCGGCGCGCCTGGTCCCCGCTGGCCAGCAGCACGGCGGCGCGCGCCAGCGCGAGTTCCTGCCTGACCTGCGGGCTGGTTTCGGCCGCATACGCCTTCTCGATCAGCGGCAGCCGCGCCTCGTCGGCGCCTTCGCGCAGCACCCTGGCGGCGCTGGCGCGCTGTCCCTCGTCGGGCGAGAAGAGCTGCAATGCCGCGATCGCGTTGTCCAGCTCGCCGCGCATCCTGTTGTTGCTGATCACGTCCTCGGCGCCGGCGGGCAGCGCCACCGGGCTGCCGTCGACCGGGTCGAACGCCTGGCCGTCGCGCATGACGAACACGCGCTCGCCGGCGGCCTTGACGCTGCCTTCGGCCAGCGCCTGCAGGAAGGCCGCGGTGCGCTCGTCGCCGCCGGCGATCGCCTGGCCCACGGCCTCGATGCGCGCGTCGGTATCGCCGACGGCCATCGCGCGCGCCTGCGCCGGCGTGAGCGCCTGGGCGCTGCCGGCCAGCAGCGCCCAGAACCAGACGAGGACGATCGCCGCTCGCCCTGCCCTCACTTCTTCACCGGCTCGTCGGGCTTCTTGTCGTTGCCCTCGATGTACGGGCTCCACGGCTTGGCCTTGACCGGCCCCGGCGTCTTCCAGACGACGTTGAACTGGCCATCCGCCTTCACCTCGCCGATGAACACCGCCTTGTGCAGGTGGTGGTTCTTCTCGTCCATCTTCGAGACGATGCCGGACGGCGCCTTGAAGGTCTGGCCGGCCATCGCGGCGATGACCTTGTCGACGTCGGTGGTCTTGGCCTTCTCCACCGCCTGCTTCCACATGTTCACGCCGATGTACGTGGCTTCCATCGGGTCGTTGGTGAGCGGCTTGTCCTTGTGGCCGGGGATGTTCTTCGCCTTGGCGTAGCTCGCCCACTTCTTCCGGAACGCATCGTTGTCCGGGTTCTTGATCGACTGGAAGTAGTTCCACGCCGCCAGGTGGCCCACCAGCGGCTTGGTGTCGACGCCGCGCAGTTCCTCCTCGCCGACCGAGAAGGCGACCACCGGCACGTCCTTGGCCTTGAGGCCCGCGTTGCCGAGTTCCTTGTAGAACGGCACGTTGGAATCGCCGTTGATGGTCGACACCACGGCCGTGCGGCCGCCGGCCGAGAACTTCTTGATGTCGGCGACGATGGTCTGGTAGTCGCTGTGGCCGAACGGCGTGTACTTCTCGTCGATGTCGGCGTCCTTCACGCCCTTGCTCTTGAGGTAGGCGCGCAGGATCTTGTTGGTCGTGCGCGGATAGACGTAGTCGGTGCCGAGCAGCACCCAGCGCTTGGCGCCGCCGCCGTCCTTGCTCATGAGGTAGTCGACGGCGGGAATGGCCTGCTGGTTGGGCGCCGCGCCGGTGTAGAAGACGTTCTTGGACAGTTCCTCGCCTTCGTACTGCACCGGATAGAACAGCAGCCCGTTGAGCTCCTCGACGACGGGCAGCACCGACTTGCGCGAGACCGAGGTCCAGCAGCCGAAGATCACGGCCACCTTGTCCTGCGTCAGGAGCTGGCGCGTCTTCTCGGCGAACAGCGGCCAGTTGGAAGCGGGATCGACCACCACGGGCTCGAGCTTGCGGCCCAGGACGCCGCCCTTGGCGTTGATCTCGTCGATGGCCATCAGCACCGTGTCCTTCAGCACGGTCTCGGAGATGGCCATCGTGCCCGAGAGGCTGTGCAGGATGCCGACCTTGATCGGGTCCTTGCTCTGGGCGACGGCGCCGCCCGCCACGCCGAAGCCCAGGACGATGGAGGCGGTGAGGAGTCTGAGATTCCCTCGACGGTTCATGGTGACTTGCTCCGGTGAGAATGTGGCGGCCCCACATGGGGTCGGACACGGGCACGCAAAGGCTGTGCCACGCCCGATGCGGCGCGGAACGGCACCGCCGCGCATCTTCCATGCACGTTTTGGGGGGTGCGAGCGATCCAAGTTGGGGCGACGCACCAAAATGCATGTCCCGGGACGGCCGATCGGCGTGCATGCACACCACAATGGGTGGCATGTGACTTGCGTGACATGGCCCATGCTGGAGCGGACCCCATGGAACTGACACCTCGCGAGCGGGACAAGCTGCTGGTCTTCACGGCGGCGCTACTCGCCGAACGCCGCAAGGCGCGCGGCCTGAAGCTGAATTACCCCGAGGCGGTGGCACTGATCTCGGCCGCCGTCATGGAAGGCGCCCGCGACGGCAAGACCGTGGCCCAGCTCATGAGCGAGGGCCGCCACATCCTCACGCGCGGCGACGTCATGGAAGGCGTGCCGGAGATGATTCCCGACATCCAGGTCGAAGCGACCTTTCCCGACGGCACCAAGCTGGTGACCGTGCACCAGCCGCTCGGGTGACGCCGCCGGCCGCCCATCAGATCAAGGAGAAGACCCATGCGCCATCACTTTTCACGTGCCGCTGCCGCCGCGGCACTGCTGGCCGGCACCATGGCCGCCCTCGCCCATGACGGACACGCCACGGCCGCAAGCCACTGGCATGCCAGCGACGTGTGGGGCTTCGTCGCCGCCGCGGCCGGGGTGGCGCTGGCGGCGTGGTTCGGACGGGGCGGCCGGTGAGCGGCCTCGTCCCCGGTGAACTGCTGGTCGAGCCCGGCGAGCACGCGCTCAACCCCGGCCGCCGCACGCTGGCGCTGGTGGTGCGCAATGCGGCGGACCGGCCGGTGCAGGTGGGCTCGCACTACCACTTCGCGGAGACCAACGGCGCCTTGCAGTTCGATCGCGAGGCCGCGCGCGGCATGCGGCTGAACATTCCTTCGGGCACGGCCGTGCGCTTCGAACCCGGCCAGCAGCGCAGCGTCGAACTGGTGGACCTGGCAGGCGAGCGCGCGGTGTTCGGCTTCCGCGGCCTGGTCCAGGGGAAGCTCTGATGGCCACGATCGGCCGCCGCGCCTACGCGGAGATGTTCGGACCGACCACCGGCGACCGGCTGCGCCTGGCCGACACCGGCCTGGTGCTGGAGGTCGAGGACGACTACACGCTGCGTGCCGGCGGCTACGGCGAGGAAGTGAAGTTCGGCGGCGGCAAGACCATCCGCGACGGCATGGCGCAGAGCCAGCGCTCGCGCGCCGAGGGGGCGGTGGACTGCGTCCTGACCAACGCGCTGATCGTCGACCACTGGGGCATCGTCAAGGCCGACATCGGACTGCGCGACGGGCGCATCGCCGCCATCGGCAAGGCCGGCAATCCGGACACCCAGCCCGGCGTGGACATCGTCATCGGCCCCGGCACCGAAGTCATTTCCTGCGAAGGCAGCATCGTCACCGCCGGCGGCATCGACAGCCACATCCATTTCATCTGTCCGCAGCAGATCGAGGAGGCCCTCGCCTCCGGCGTCACCACCATGCTGGGCGGCGGCACCGGCCCGGCCACCGGCACCTTCGCCACCACCTGCACCCCGGGCCCCTGGAACATCGAGCGGATGCTGCAGGCGGCCGAGGCCTTCCCGATGAACCTCGGCTTCCTGGGCAAGGGCAACGCCAGCCTGCCCGCGGCGCTTGCGCGAACAGGTGGCGGCCGGCGCGATCGGCCTGAAGCTGCACGAGGACTGGGGCACCACGCCGGCGGCGATCGGCAACTGCCTGGACGTCGCCGAGGAAACCGACACCCAGGTCGCCATCCACAGCGACACGCTCAACGAATCCGGGCTTCGTCGAGAACACCATCGCGGCGACCAGGGGCCGCTCGATCTGCGCGTTCCACACCGAAGGCGCCGGCGGCGGCCACGCGCCCGACATCCTGCGCGTGGTGGGCGAAGCGAACTTCCTGCCCTCCTCCACCAATCCCACCATGCCGTACACCGTGAACACGCTCGACGAGCACGTCGACATGCTCATGGTCTGCCACCACCTGGACCCCGGGATCGCCGAGGACCTGGCGTTTGCCGAGAGCCGCATCCGCAGGGAGACGATCGCCGCCGAGGACGTGCTGCACGACCTGGGCGCGATCAGCATGTTCACCAGCGACTCCCAGGCGATGGGCCGGGTCGGCGAGGTGATCCTGCGCTGCTGGCAGACGGCGCACAAGATGAAGCTGCAGCGGGGCCCGCTGTCCGGCGACGACACGCGCCATGACAACTTCCGCATCAAGCGCTACGTCGCCAAGTACACGATCAACCCCGCCATCGCCCACGGCATCAGCCACGAAGTGGGCAGCATCGAGCCGGGCAAGTGGGCCGACCTGGTGGTCTGGAAGCCGGCGTTCTTCGGCGTCAAGCCGGCGCTGATCCTCAAGGGCGGCTTCATCGCGCTGGCCGCGATGGGCGACCCGAACGCGTCCATTCCGACGCCGCAGCCGGTGCACTACCGGCCGATGTTCGGCAGCTTCGGCGCGGCGGTGGCACGCGGCTCGCTGACCTTCGTCTCGCAGGCGGCGCTGGCCGGCGGGGTGCGCGAGCGCTACGGGCTGGCGAAGAACGTCAGCGCCGTGAAGAACATCCGGCAGGTGCGCAAGCAGCACCTGATCCACAACAATGCCCTGCCGGTGATGGAGATCGACCCGCAGACCTACGCGGTGCGCGCCGACGGCCAGCTGCTCACGTGCGAGCCCGCGTCGGTGCTGCCGATGGCGCAGCGCTACTTCCTCTTCTGACCATGCTCCATGTCGCCAAGCTCCTGCGCGCCGGGGAAGGCCTGGCGCAGCCGCTCGTGCACCGGGCGGCGACGGTGACGCTGGACTGGGAGCTGCGGCAGAAGAGCCGCTTCGACTGCACCGACTCGCAGGGCCGGCGCGTGGGCGTGTTCCTTTCGCGCGGCACCGTGGTCCGCGGCGGCGACGTGCTGGTGGCGGAGGACGGCTCCCTGATCCGCGTCATCGCCGCGCCGCAGGCGGTGCTGGTGATCACGCCGGGCCGAGCGCGCGGAACACCTTTCGACCTGACTCGCGCCGCCTACCACCTGGGCAATCGCCATGTCGCGATCGAGCTCGCGCCCGACCACCTGAAGATCGAGCCCGACCACGTGCTGGCCGACATGGTGCGGGCGATGGGCCTGGACGCGAGCGAGCGCACCGTCCCCTTCGAGCCCGAGCGCGGCGCCTATGGCGCTCACCATGCAGGCGGCCACCAGCATGGCGGCCACCACGGCCACGGCGAGCATGGCGAGCGAGTGAGTCGGCCCTGCTCGCGCTGCTCTGGATCGCCTCGCCGGCGCTCCCGATCGGCGGCTTCTCCTATTCGGAGGGCCTGGAACCGGCGGTCGACGCCGGCCTGGTGCGCACCGAAGCACAGGCCGCCGACTGGCTGGCCGCGCAGTTGCACCTGACCCTGGCGCGCTCCGAGCTGCCGGTGATCGCGGCCGCGCTGGCGGCGTGGCGGGCGAACGACCTGGAACGGGTCGAGGACCTGGACGCCTGGGTGCGGCAGACGCGGGAGACCGGCGAGCTGCGCCAGCAGACCGAGCAGATGGGCCGTTCCCTCGTCGAATGGCTCAAGTCGGTCCAACCGCAGGCGGCAGCGCGCGCGCGCCGGCCCCTGACGTATCCGCTCGCCTGGGCGCTGGCGGTCGCCGGGTCCGACGCCACGCACGCGCGACGCGCTGGTCGCCTGCGCCTTCGGCTGGGCCGAGAACATGGTGCAGGCGGCGGTCAAGGCCGTGCCGCTGGGCCAGAGCGCCGGCCAGCGCATCCTCGCGCGGCTGGCGGCGGAGATCCCGGCGGCGGTCGATCGGGCGCTGGCCGTCGACGACGACGGCCGGCAGGCCTTCGCGCCCATGCTGGCCATCCTCTCGGCCCGCCACGAAATCCAGTATTCACGATTGTTCCGCTCATGAAGCTGCACCAGATTCCCGGTCGCACCAAACGCCTGCCGCCGCTGCGCGTCGGCATCGGCGGGCCGGTCGGCTCCGGCAAGACCACCTTGCTCGAGATGCTGTGCAAGGCGATGCGCGGACGCTTCGACCTGGTGGCGATCACCAACGACATCTACACCAAGGAAGACCAGCGCCTGCTCACCGTGAGCGGTGCGCTGCCGGCCGAGCGCATCATGGGCGTGGAGACGGGCGGCTGTCCGCACACCGCCATCCGGGAGGACGCGTCGATCAACCTGGAGGCCATCGACCGCATGCTCGGCGAATTCCCCGAGGCCGACATCGTGTTCGTCGAAAGCGGCGGCGACAACCTGGCGGCCACGTTCAGCCCGGAGCTGAGCGACCTCACGATCTACGTGATCGACGTGGCCGCCGGCGAAAAGATCCCACGCAAGGGCGGCCCCGGGATCACCAAGAGCGACCTCTTCGTGATCAACAAGATCGACCTGGCGCCGCACGTCGGCGCCGATCTGGCGGTGATGGAAGCGGACACGCGGCGCATGCGCGGCGAGCGGCCGTTCGTCATGACCAACCTGAAGACCTTGACGGGGCTGGCGGACGTGGTTCGTTTCATCGAAGCCAGGGGCATGCTGGATTGAGAGCCTTCGGCTGACCGGCATCGACGGCCTCACCGGGCTGGCGCTTTCGTTTCCGTGGAAACCACCGCCCGCCGCGCTCACCGCGCGGCCGCCAGGATCTCCACCAGTTCGGGCATCAGCGCCTTGTCGCCGGCGCGGCTCAGCGCGCGCTGCAGCGTCCCCAGCACGGCGGCAGCGATCTCCTGTTCGGCGCCGGCCGCGGCCGCCATCGCGTTGTAGTAGCCCAGGTCCTTGGCCGCGTTGGCCACGGAGAAGCGCAGCCCGGAGACATCGTGCGCCAGCAGGAAGGGCTTGAGGCGCTCCAGGGCCGTGCCGCCGCCGCCGCCCTTGGCCAGCACGTCGACGAACACCCCTGCGGAAACGCCGCTGCGCTGCGCGCAGGCGGCGGCCTCCGCCAGCAGCGCCACCATGCCGAGCGACACGTAGTTGTGCAGCAGCTTCATGCTGTGGCCCGCGCCGATGGGGCCGGCGTGCATGATGTTTTCGGCGAAGCAACTCAGCAGCGGCCGGCATTCCTCCAGCAGCGCGGCGTCGCCGCCGACCAGCAGATTGAGCCGGCCCTCGGCAGCCTCCTTCGGCGTGCGCGTCATCGGCGTGTCCAGGAAACGGCCGCCCTTGGCCTGCACGGCCTGCGCCATGCGCACGGTGGTCCCGGGAATCGAGGTCGAGCAATCGATCACGACGGTGCCCGGCCGCAGGCCCTGCAGCACGCCATCGGGCCCGGTCAACACGGCTTCGACCTGGGGAGCGCCGGTCAGCACCAGGATCACCACCTCGGAGCGGGCTGCAAGTGCCGCCGCGCTGGAACAGGTCTTGGCGCCGCCCGCCTTCAGCGCGTCCAGCGGCTGGTTGCCTGCGTGTTCGAGCACCGCCAGTTCGTAGCCGTGCTGCTGCACGTTGGTCGCGATGCCGTGGCCCATCATGCCGATGCCGACCATGCCGATCTTCTTCATTGCAGTCTCCGGTGAATGGGTTCGGGCGCGCCCGGCAACGCGCGTCAGGAGGGATTGGCACCTGCGCGGTCGCTCCGATGGCGAAAACCGTCAGCATACCTGCCGGCGCAGCCGCGTCGGCGAGCGTTCAAGCCGCCGCGAGAGGGGTGGCCCTGCTCACTTCACGCCCACGCCCTCCGTGATCCGGTAGTACAGCCCGTACTGGTCGTCCTCCAGCAGCGCGAACCTGCCTTCGACCACCACCGGGTCGAGCGTGTAAGGCACCGGCGTGCGGGTGCGCACCTCCACCATGCTCTCCGGCCCGCCCGGCACGCAGAAGCCGCAGGACAGCGGCACCGAGGTCAGCAGGAAGTGGGTCTGCTTCTCGCCCGGCTCCAGCGGCATCATGAAGCCCTGCACCCGCTGCGTCTTCTGGTTCAGCGCCTGCTGCGCCTTGTCGAAGGCCGGCAGCACCTTGTTGTTCCGGGTCTTCGTCTTCACCGCCGTCAGCAGCGACCACGGCACGACGTCGCTGCGCGCCGGCAGCGGCGCGAACGGGCTGTTCGGGTCGTGGATGCCGGGGCCAGTCCCCATGGGCACCGGCGGGCCCGGCTGCGCGGCGGCGGACACGGCGATGAGGATGGCGGCAAGGCCGGCGGCGGCTCGTTTCATGGTCTGCTTCACCTGGGATCGAGCAATTCTGCGACATCGACGCGGTAGGCGCTCGCGGCGGGGATCAGCGCGGCCAGCGTCGCCACCGTCAGAGA
>CAVPTY010000020.1:0-22057 GCA_963708655.1 uncultured beta proteobacterium | reverse complement strand
TTGGTTGGTCTTGCTCATCGGCGAGTGCAGCCCTTGATCCAGGCGGAACGCACGCACGACGCCTTCGTTCTGCGCCCGCGGACGCGCTGGAGAAACCGGCAAAACCCGCTGCGACTTCGGCATCGATCGGGCGAGGTCCCGCCCATACCCGTGGGGCTTCTGTGGGCACGCGAAGCCGCGTGCCGCGCGGCTGGTCACAATAGGCCATGGCTGAACGAGTGATTGCCCTGGTCGACCAGCGCTTCGCGGCGCTGGCCGCCAGCGTGCCGGAGCGCGCCATCCCGGCCACCGGCCTGCTCGTGGACCGGTTGCAGCGCCCGCTGCGGGACCTGCGCATCAGCGTCACCGACCGCTGCAACTTCCGCTGCAACTACTGCATGCCCAAGGAGGTGTTCGACAAGGACCACGCGTTCCTGCCGCATTCGGCCTTGCTCACCTTCGAGGAAATCACCCGCGTGGCGCGGCAGTTCGTCGCCCACGGCGTGCGCAAGATCCGCCTGACCGGCGGCGAGCCGCTGCTGCGCAAGAACATCGAGGCGCTGGTCGAGCAGCTGGCACAGCTGCGCACCGTGGACGGACAACCGCTCGACCTGACCCTCACCACCAACGGCTCGCTGCTGGCGCGCAAGGCGCGGGCGCTCAAGGCAGCCGGCCTGCAGCGGGTCACCGTCAGCCTGGACGCGCTGGACGATGCGATCTTCCGCCGCATGAACGACGTCGACTTCCCGGTGGCCGAAGTGCTCAAGGGAATAGACGCCGCGCGCGAGGCGGGCCTCTGGCCGGTGAAGATCAACATGGTGGTCAAGCGCGGCACCAACGACCACGAGGTCCTGCCGATGGCGCGCCGCTTCAAGGACACCGGCCTGGTCCTGCGCTTCATCGAATTCATGGACGTCGGCGCCACCAATCGCTGGCGGATGAACGAGGTGGTGCCTTCCGCCGAAGTGGTGGAACGCATCCGGCGCGAACTGCCGCTGGTGCAGCTCGATCCGAGCGCGCCGGGCGAGACCGCCGAGCGCTGGGGCTATGCCGACGGCACGGGCGAAATCGGCGTCATCAGCAGCGTGACGCAGGCGTTCTGCGGCGACTGCAACCGCGCGCGGCTCTCGACCGAAGGCCAGCTGTACCTGTGCCTGTTCGCCAGCCGCGGGCACGACCTGCGCCCGCTGGTGCGCGGCGACGCGGCGTGCGGCATCGCTGCGGCCACCGACGCGGAACTGGCTTCGGCCATCGCGCAGATCTGGCATGGCCGCGCCGATCGCTATTCGCAACTGCGCGCCTCGCTGGGGCCCGACGGGGACCAGGGCAAGCGCCGCGTCGAGATGAGCTACATCGGAGGTTGAGTGCTTGACCATTCCCGCCAGTGACATCACCGGCCTGATCCTGGCCGGCGGCCGCGGCGCGCGCATGGGCGGCGCCGACAAGGGGCTGCAGAACTTCAATGGCATGCCGCTCGCGCTGCGCACGATGCTGCGGCTGCAGCCGCAGGTCGGCGAGGTGATGATCAACGCCAACCGCAACCTGGCGGCCTACGAGTCGTTCGGGGTGCCGGTCTGGCCCGACGTGCTGCCCGATTTCGCGGGACCGCTGGCGGGCTTTCTCACCGGGCTGGAGCGCTGCGAAACGCCGTGGCTGATGACGGTGCCGTGCGACACGCCGCTGTTCCCGGCGGACCTCGTCGAGCGGCTGGCCGCGGCGGCGCACGAGCAGGCTGCGGAGATCGCGATGGCCGCCGGCCTCGAGGAAGACGGCCTGCTGCACACGCAGCCGGTGTTCTGCCTGCTGCGCATCGAATTGCTGGAAAGCCTGGTGCGCTTCACGCACGATGGTGGGCGCAAGGTCGACGCCTGGACGGCACGCCATCGCACGGCGACCGTGCCGTTCGACGCGCCGGGCGACGATCCGCGCGCCTTCCGCAACGTGAACACGCTCGCGCAATTGCACCAGCTCGAAAGTCCATGAACAGCATCGCCGACATCGCGGCGCGGCTGGCCGGCTACGACCCTCAGGCGCTGCCGGCGGCGCAGGTCGGCGAGTTCCTCGCGCAACTCGTCGAGCCGCTGCAGGAGACCGAGCAGGTGGCGATCCTCGGCGCGCTCGACCGCGTGCTCGCCCGTGACATCGTCTCGCCGATCAGCGTCCCGCCCCACGACAACTCGGCGATGGACGGCTATGCCTTCGACGGCGCCCGGCTCTCGGACGCTCCGCTCTCGCTGGAGGTGGTCGGTACCGCGCTGGCGGGCGCTGCCTGGCGCGGCAGCGTCGGGCCTGGACAGTGCGTGAAGATCATGACCGGCGCGATCATGCCGGCCGGGCTGGACACCGTCGTGCCGCAGGAGTTCACGCAAGCGGATGGCGAGCGCATCGCCATCCCGGCCGGTCTGCTGCGGCGCGGCGACAACCGGCGCTCCAGGGGCGAGGACCTGCGGGCGGGCGAGCCGGCGCTGCGCGCCGGGCAGCGCCTCGGGCCCGCAGCCTGCGGTCTGGTCGCGAGCCTGGGCATCGCCGAGGTGACCGTGGTGCGCCGGCCGCGGGTCGCTTTCTTCTCCACCGGCGACGAGATCCTGAGCCTGGGCGAGGCGCCGCGCGAAGGCGCGGTGTACGACAGCAACCGCTACACCGTCTTCGGCATGTTGAAGCGCCTGGGTTGCGAGGTGATCGACTTCGGGGTGGTGCGCGACCGGCCGGAACTGCTGGAGGCGGCGTTCCGCGACGCCGCGGCCCGGGCCGACGCGATCGTCACCAGCGGCGGCGTGAGCGTCGGCGAAGCGGACTTCACCAAGGCGATGATGGCCAAGCTCGGCGACGTCGCGTTCTGGAAGATCGCGATGCGCCCCGGGCGGCCGATGGCGGTGGGGCGCATCGGCCGGTCCTTGCTGTTCGGCCTGCCGGGCAACCCGGTGGCCGTGATGGTGACGTTCCTGGCGTTCGTGCGCCCGGCCCTGCTGCGGCTGATGGGCGCCACTGCCGCGCCGCCGCCGCTGCTCAAGGCGCGCAGTCAGGAAGCGATGCGCAAGAAACCGGGCCGCACCGAATACCAGCGCGGCCTGGTCACCACCGCGCCCGACGGCTCGCTGCAGGTGCGCACCACCGGCAACCAGGGCTCCGGCGTGCTGAGCTCGATGGTGCACGCCAACGGGCTGATCGTGCTGCACCACGGCCAGGGCAGCGTCGCGCCCGGCGACGAGGTCGACGTGATGATGTTCGAGGGCGTGCTCTAGCTCGGCCTAGCGCATCGCGCCGCGTCGACGCGCTCCCCGCGCACGACGAACACGCCGGGTGCGATCAGCTCGATGACCGATCCGCGGCAGCGGGCTACCGGAACGGGAAGGCCTGGACCGACCGCGGCTGTCCAACGCGCGCCGCTGCCGCCGCGCATCACTTCGCGATCAGGTCGTGGCCGTGGGGCGGCAGCACCTCGTCGGCCGTCTTCGCCCTGTTGGCGCCGGGGACCTTGCTGCGCGAGAACAGCAGGTACATGGTCGGTACCACGAAGACGGTGAGCAATGTGCCGAGCGACATGCCGCCCACGATCACCCAGCCGATCTGGATGCGGCTCTCCGCGCCGGCCCCGGTCGAGAGCGCCAGCGGCATCGCCCCCAGCACCATGGCAGCCGTGGTCATGAGGATCGGGCGCAGCCGCTGCGAGGCGGCCTTCACCACTGCGTCCACCTTGTCGAGGCCCTGCTGGCGCAGCTGATTCGCGAACTCGACGATCAGGATGCCGTGCTTGGTGATCAGGCCCACCAGCGTGATCAGCCCGATCTGCGAATAGACGTTGAGCGATCCTCCGGACCACTTCAGCGCCAGCAGCGCGCCGATCATCGACAGCGGCACCGACAGCATGATCACCAACGGATCGACGAAGCTCTCGAACTGCGCCGCGAGCACCAGGACGATGAACAGCAATGCCAGCGCGAACACGATGGCCAGCGCGCCTTGCGAGTTGCGGAATTCGCGCGAGGTGCCATTGAGCTCGGTGGTGTACCCGGTCTTGAGCACCCTCGCCGCCGTCTCGTCCATGAACCTGAGCGCCTCGCCCAGCGAATAGTCCGGCGCCAGGTTGGCGGTGATGGAGACGCTGCGCCGCTGGCTGAAGTGGTTCAGCTCGCGCGGGCTCACGCCCTCGCGCGCCTTGACCAGCGCCGACAGCGGGATCATGGTGTCGCCCCGGCCCCGCACGTTGATGCCGTCGATGTCCTCCGGCGTGGAGCGGCCGCTGGGGCGGGTCTGCACGATGACGTCGTACTGCTCGGCGTCACGCTTGTAGCGCGTGACCTGCCGCCCGCCCAGCATGGTCTCCAGGGCCTTGGCGACCACTTCCACGCTGACGCCCATGTCGGCCGCCTTGGCCCGGTCGACCTCGATCCGCAGTTCCGGCTTGTTCAGGCGCAGGTCGACGTCGGGCGACACGATCCCCGGGTTCTTCGCGATCTCGTCCAGAAACTGCCGCGTCACCTGGTTCAGGTTTTCGTAGCTGTCGGAAGTCTGGATGACGAAGTTCAGCGGCCGCTCGCGGAAGCCCTGCCCCAGGGAAGGCGGCGTGATCGGAAAGGCAGTGACGCCGGGCAGGTTGTTGAACTTCGGCGCCATCTCGCGCGCCAGTTCCAGCGTGGAGCGCTTGCGCTTTTCCCAGTCGACGGTTCGATACACGACGCTCGCCTGCGACACCGTCGGGTTGCCGATGTTGCCGAAGATGCGATCGAACTCCGGATAAGCCTGCCCCAGCTTCTCGAGCGCCTGCGCATAACGGTCGGTGTATTCCAGCGTCGAGCCGTCCGGCGCGTTCACGGTGGCCATGATCGTGCCGCGATCCTCCAGCGGCGCCAGTTCCTGCTTCATCGTCGGCCAGACCATGCCGATGCCCGCGGCGCTGAGCAGCATGACGCCGACGACCAGCCAGCGCGCCTGCAGCACGGCCCGCAGGAGCCCGCCGCCGCCGGCCGCGGGGCCAGGCCGCCAGCGGGCCAGGAGCACCCAGCGCAGCACGCGGGCATAGGCTGCCTGGAGGCCGCTGAGGAGCCGCTCCATCCCGCGGTCGAACCTGTTGGGGTTCGGGTTGTGGCGCAGCAGCCTGGTGCACAGCATCGGCGTCAGCGTCAGCGCGACGAAGCCCGAGACGCACACGGCGCCGGCCAGCGCCAGCGCGAATTCGACGAACAGCCGGCCGGTGCGGCCCGGCGTGAACGCGAGCGGCGCGTACACCGCCACCAGCGTCAGCGTCATCGTGACCACGGCAAAGCCGATTTCACGCGCGCCGCGGATGCCGGCCGAGAACGGGTCCATGCCCTCCTCGATGTGCCGGAAGATGTTCTCCAGCATCACGATCGCGTCGTCCACCACCAGGCCGATGGCCAGCACCAGCGCCAGCAGCGTCAACGTGTTGATCGTGAAGCCGAACAGCGCCATCAGCGCGAAGGTGCCGATCAGGCTGACCGGGATCGTGATGATCGGGATGATCGAAGCGCGCACCGTGCGCAGGAAGACGAAGATCACCAGCGCCACCAGCAGGATGGCCTCGCCGATGGTCTTGTAGACGTTCTTGACGGAGCGGTCGATGAACACCGAGTTGTCGTTGGCGATCTCGATGTTGATGTCGGGCGGCAAATCCTGCTTGAGCTTCGGGATGACCTCGCGCACGCCCTCCGCCAGGGTCAGCGGATTGGCGGTCGCCTGCCGGATCACCCCCGCCGAGATCGCCTGGCGGCCATTCAGCCGCACCGCGCTGCGCTCGTCGGCGGCGCCCTCCTCGACCTGCGCCACGTCGCGGAGCTTCACCGGGAAGCCGTTCACGTTCTTGATGACGATCTCGGAAAACTGTGCCGGCTGCACGAGGTCGGTCTGCGACGTCACGCTGAACTCGCGCTGTTGCGATTCGATGCGGCCCGCCGGCAGCTCCAGGTTGCTGCGCCGGATGGCTTCCTCGACATCCTCCGTCGTGAGGCGGTAGCCGGCGAGCCGGGCCGGATCGAGCCACACCCGCATTGCGTACTTGCGCTCGCCGTAGATGCGCACGTCGGCCACGCCCGTGACGGTCTGCAGTCGCGACTTGACGATGCGGTTGACCAGGTCGTTGATCTGCAGCCGCGTCAGCGTGTCGCTGGTGAAGGCGAGCCAGATCACCGGGAAGGCGTCCGCCTCCACCTTGGCGATGACCGGCTCGTCGATGGCCTGCGGCAGCTTGTTGCGCACCCGCGAGGTGCGGTCCCGCACTTCCGCGGCAGCCGCGTCGGCATCCTTCTCGAGCCGGAAGCGCACCGAGATCTGGCTCTGCTCGGCCCGGCTGATCGAGGTGAGCACGTCCACCGCGTCGATGCCCGCGATCGAATCCTCCAGCGGCTTGGTGACCTGGCTTTCGATGACCTCGGCCGAGGCGCCCGGATAGCGGACGCTCACGGTGACGACGGGTTCGTCGATCTTCGGGTACTCGCGCACCGCCAGGCGCGTGAAGCTCACCGCGCCGATCAGGAGCACCAGCAGGGACAGCACGGTCGCAAAGACCGGCCGCCGGATCGCAATCTCGGGCAGTTGCATGGAACTTCTCCGGCTCGTGCGCTAACGCGCGCTGCTGCCGCGGCGGGTGCCTTCGGCCGCCTGGGCCGTCGTCACACTGCACGGGTTGGGGCCACTGACCCGCGCCGGGGCGGCAAGGCGCCCGGGCAGCGCGGCGGCGGCCTTGGTGCCAGCTGCCGCGACCGGGGCGTCCCCCATGGTGACGCCGTTGGGCGGCGCGCTGCCGCCCTCCGGCGCATTGGCCTGCGGCCCCGCGCCCGAGTGGCCCAGATCGAGCACCCGCACCGGCATGCCGTCGCTCTGCACGCGTTGCTGGCCGGCCGTCACCACCAGGTCGCCAGCCTGCAGGCCCTCGATGATTTCCACCCGCCCCGGGCGCCGGATCCCGACCTGCACCGACACGCGCTGGGCGACCTTCGTGTCGCGGTCCGGCCCGTCGGCCAGCTTGATCACGAAGTGGCGGCCCGACTGCGGTACCACCGCTTCCTCGGGGATCACGCGCGCCTGCTCGCGCACGCCGAAGACGGCGGTGACTCGCGCGAACATGCCGGGCCGCAGCAGCAGCCGGCGGTTGTCGATGCAGCCGCGCACGCCGACCGAACGGCCGTTCGCGTCCACCAGCGGGTCGATCGCCTGGATTACCGCGGCAAAACGCTGTCCCGGGAGCGCGTCGACGTCCACGAAAGCGGACTGGCCCTTGTGCAACTTGCCCTGCAGCCGCTCCGGCAGGCGGAAGTCGACGTACATCGCGTCGATGTCCTCGATGTTGACGATGTCGGTGCCGTCCTTCAGGTAATCGCCCACGCTGGTGTTGCGGATGCCGGCGATGCCGTCGAACGGGGCGGTGATGCGCAGCCGCGCCGCGGTCGCGCGCGCCAGCGCCAGCTTGGCCTGCGCCACCTGCAGGTTGGCCGCGCTCTCGTCGACCGAGCGGCGGCTGATGAAGTTCTGCGCCACCAGTTCCTGGTTGCGCTTGTGGTTGGCCTCGGCGATCGAGAGCTCGGCCTGCGCCTGCTGCACCTGCGCGAGCGGCAGCTGGTCGTCGAACTGCACCAGCAGCTGGCCGCGCCGCACCCGGTCGCCGTCGCGGAAATTGAGTTGCGTCACGCGCCCGCTCACCTCCGGCCGCAGCACCACGCTCTGGCGCGAGCGCAGGCTGCCGACGGCCTGGGCCTCGTCGGTGAGCGTCATCAGCTCCACCCGGGCCACTTCCACCGCCGGCAGCCGCGCGGCACCCGCGGCGGCCGACGCCGCCCCGGCCGCCGCTGCAGCTGCAGCCGGCTGGCGCTGGTACCACCAGGCCGCCCCCGAGGCGGCGGCAATGCCGACGACGGCGATCACGCTGTAGATTGCTTTGGATGCCATGAAGAACCGGGAGTCCGTGCAGAGGTCATTCCGGGGACTGCCCCCAGCTGAACGCGCAATGTATCAGCAGGCGCGGCGGCCTGCATTCGCAACGGCCCTAAGCTGGCCGGTCGCGGCGGCCGAGCGCCCGGCTTTTACCGCCGCTTTACACAGGCCCCGCGCGCCGACCGCGCGCCACTTCCACGCCGCGGTTGGCAAGCTCGTCCGCGCGCTCGTTGCCCGGGTCGCCGTTGTGCCCGCGCACCCAGCGCCATTCGATGGCGTGGCCGCTGCCGTTCACGAGCTGGTCCAGTTCCTGCCAGAGTTCCTGGTTCTTGACCGGCTGCCTGCTGGCCGTGCGCCAGCCCTTGGCCTTCCAGCCCGGCAGCCACTCCGTCATGCCCTTGAGCACGTACTGGCTGTCGACGTGCAGCGTGACGGCGCAAGGCCGCTTGAGCGCCTCCAGTGCGCGAATGACCGCCATCAGCTCCATCCGGTTGTTGGTGGTCAGCGGCTCGCCGCCGTACAACTCCTTCTCGGCGGGGCCCGCCTTCAGCAGCACGCCCCAGCCGCCTGGCCCCGGATTGCCTTTGCAGGCACCGTCGGTATAGATATGCACACCGGTCACAAATGCTCTTCCTGGTATTCCTGGTACGCGGGCTCCCGGTTGGCCACCGCCACGGCCGTGGCCCGCTTCCTCGATTTCTTCCACGGCAGCCCGATCAGCTTCATGCCGCGCACCCGCTTCACGGCGACGAGGAAGTAGACGGCACCGAAGATCGGCCACCAGCGCTCGCCGACGGCATCGATCCAGTCCGCTCGTTCCAGCCACTTGTCGGTTCTGAAGGCCGGGCGATAGCAGCCGAAGCTGCCCGACTCGACCTCGAAACTCAGGAGCCGCAGCCAGTCGCGCAGCCGCCAGTAGCCGATGAAGTCGCCCGCGTCGGGCAGGTACAGCTCGCCGAAGCCGAGCCGCCGGTACAGGTGGGCCCGCCGCTGGCGCAGGCCCCACAGGCTCGCCGGGTTCAGGCAGCAGATCACCACCTTGCCTTCCGGCACCAGCACCCGCTCGACCTCGCGCAGTGTCGCATGGGGATCGGTATTGAGTTCGAGCGAGTGCGGCAGCACCACGAGGTCGATGCTGTTCTCCTCGAACGGCAGGTTCGCGAAGTCGCAGTACATGGCCGGGCGCACCGGATTGCCTTCGGTGGGACCGGCCTCGCGCAGCGCCAGCCAGCGATGCGGCATGCGGTTCGCTCGCAGGGCATCGAGTTCGGGCAGGCCCAGTTGCAGCGCGTGGAAGCCGAAGATGTCGCCAACGGCCCGGTCGAACTCGGCCCGCTCCCATGCCAGCAGGTAACGGCCGGGCGGCGTTTCGAACCACTGCCGCATTCCTATAATCTGCTCGCTCATGAAGCTGATACCGCTGCCGGCTTTCCAAGACAATTACCTGTGGCTGCTGCACGACGGGCGCCGCGCCCTCGTGGTCGACCCGGGTGACGCGCAGCCCGTACTCGCCTGCTTGCAGCGTGACCGACTGCAACTGGAAGCGATTCTAGTCACGCACCATCATCCGGACCACATCGGCGGCCTCGACGCACTGCGTGACGCCACCGGCGCTGCCGTGTATGGACCAGCGCGCGAACGCATCCCGGAGCCGCTCACGCGGGTGGCCGAAGGCGACGTGGTGAACGTGCTGGGGCTGGCCTTCCAGGTGCTGGACGTGCCCGGCCACACCGCCGGCCACGTGGCATATTACTGCCCCGACGTCGACGGCCACCCGCTGCTCTTTTGCGGCGACACCCTCTTCTCCGGTGGCTGCGGTCGCCTGTTCGAGGGCACGCCGGCCCAGATGCTGGCCTCGCTGGACAAGCTCGCCGCGTTGCCCGGCGCCACACAGGTGTGCTGTACGCACGAATACACGCTTTCGAACCTGAAGTTCGCGCTGGCCGTGGAACCCGGCAACGCCGAACTGATCAATTACCAGCAGCGCTGCGCCCAACTGCGCG
Source organism: uncultured beta proteobacterium (assembly GCA_963708655.1). Taxonomy (GTDB): domain Bacteria; phylum Pseudomonadota; class Gammaproteobacteria; order Burkholderiales; family Burkholderiaceae_C; genus Ramlibacter. The sequence continues at coordinate 12,191 of CAVPTY010000020.1, read as the reverse complement.
CCCGCGGTCTGCCCACCCTGCCGTCCACGATCGGGCAGGAAAAGCAGATCAATCCGTTCCTGCGCACGCGCCTTCCCGGCGTGGCGCAGGGCGCCCGCGCGCACGATGCCGCCACACCGCCGGACGAAGTGGGTGTGTTTGCCACCCTCCGGAACTGGAAGAACCAATTCAAATGAAGCTGCTCCACGCTGCGGTCCTGTCCACCACGCTCTGGCTCGCCGCCTGCGCCACGCCTCCCGCCCCCTCCCCCGACAGCTCGACGCCCGCCACGGCACAGGCCCCCAGGGACGGGCCGGCAGCAAGCGCGGCTGCCGTCATCCCGAGCGGTCCGCTGACGCCGATCGCGCCGGCGGACATCTCCTCCCAGGGCGTCGCGCTGCTGCAGCCCCCCGCCGACCTGTGGGAGCGGATTCGGCGCGGCTTCGCGATGCCGGACCTGCAGAGCGATCTGGTACGCCAGCACGAACAGTGGTATTCGAGCCGCCCGGACTACATGCAGCGCATGACCGAGCGTTCCAGCAAGTATCTGTTCCACATCGTCGAGGAACTCGAGCGCCGCAACATGCCGACCGAGCTGGCGCTGCTGCCCTTCATCGAGAGCGCCTTCAACCCGCAGGCCGTCTCGAGCGCACGTGCCGCCGGCATGTGGCAGTTCATGCCCGCCACCGGCCGCGACTTCGAGCTGAAACAGAACGTGTTCCGCGACGACCGGCGCGACGTGCTGGCGTCGACCCGCGCGGCGCTCGACTACCTGACCAAGCTGCACAACATGTTCGGCGACTGGCACCTGGCGCTGGCGGCGTACAACTGGGGCGAAGGCAGCGTGGGCCGCGCCATCGCACGCAACCAGAAGACCGGGCTCGGCACCTCGTACACCGACCTGAGCATGCCGGCCGAGACTCGCAATTACGTGCCCAAGCTGCAGGCGGTGAAGAACATCATCGCCAATCCGGACAGCTTCCGCGCGGAACTGCCGGTGATCGGCAACCATCCCTACTTCCAGACCGTCACGCTCACGCGCGACATGGACGTGGAACTGGTGGCGCGCCTGGCCGACGTTTCGGTGGAAGACTTCAAGGCGCTGAACCCCTCGATGAAGCGGCCGGTGATCCTCGCGAACGGAACCCCGGAGATCCTGCTGCCGTGGGACAACGCGGTGGTGTTCAAGCGCAATTTCGAAGCGCACGACGCCGGCCGGTTCGCGACCTGGACCGCCTGGAGCGCGCCGTCGACCATGTCCGTGGCCGAAGCCGCGCGCCGCGTCGGCATGAGCGAGAGCGACCTGCGCACGGTGAACGCCATCCCGCCGCGCATGTTGATCAAGGCCGGCTCGGTGCTGATCGTGCCGCGCAGCGCCAAGATGAACCGGGACGTGGCGGACCATATCGCCGACAACGGCCAGCTGAACCTCGCCCCGGAGCGCGTCACGCGCCGCACCACGGTCAAGGCGGGCAAGCGCGACACCGTCCGGAGCATTGCCCGGCGCTACCGCCTCAGCGCCGCCCAGGTGGCCGACTGGAACGATGTCGGTGTCTCGGCGGCATTCAAGCCGGGCCAGCGGGTGGTGGTGTATCTCCCGGTGCGCTCGGCCGCGCGTGTGCCCGGGCGCATGGTGCACAAGGCCTCGACGGCCAAGACCCGCAAGGCCAGGGCGGTGCCCCAGCGGCGCCCGGCCACGTCCATGCGCGCCCGCTGAGCCGGCGGTCGGCGCGCCCTCCTACCGTCGCGCAGGAGCGCTCCCACGGGAAATCGCTCCCGCCGCCGATCCTGTCGGGCTGCACCGGGGTGCACAGTGGTTGCATCACTTCTGCAAGGAGTTCGACCATGTTCAAGCAGACCCTGCTCGGCGCCGTCGTGGCCGCCGGTTCGCTGATCAGCCTGGTGCCGACGGCGGCGAACGCACAGTACACCGCCATCGTGGCGACGGCGCCGCCGCCGCCGCTCCAGGAGGCGATCCCCGCCGACCGGCCCGGCTATGTCTGGTCGCCGGGACACTATCAGTGGCGCGGCAACCAGTACGTGTGGGTGCGTGGCCACTGGCTTGTCGACCGCGCCGGCTACGAATACCAGGAGCCCCGCTGGGTGCAACGCGGCAACGGCGAATGGGTGCTGGTCGGCGGCGACTGGATCCCTGAGCGACATGCGCGCAACAACGGCCGCTACGGCGACCCGGACTTCCAGCGCGGCGGCGGCCGGCGCCATCTGAGATACCCCACCCCGCGCGCCGACCCCAGGTACTCGCCGACGACCGCGCCGACGAAGGCCAGGCCGACCGAGGTGTGCAGGCTCGAGAACACCCAGCTCGTCGCGCTCGGCAGGTAGACGGTGCGCAGCAACTGCCTGCCGCTCGCGCCCAGCATGCGCGCGTTGGCCAGCACCACCGGGCTGACTTCCTTGACGCCCTGGTAGACGTTGAAGAAGACGATGAAGAACACCAGCGTCACGGCCAGCGCCACCTTGCTCCAGATCCCCAGACCGAACCACAGCGCGAAGATGGGCGCCAGGATCACGCGCGGCATCGAGTTTGCCGCCTTGATGTACGGATCGAGAATGGCGCCGGCAGTCGGCGTCAGCGCCAGCCAGAGCCCGAACACCAGCCCCAGCAGCGTGCCGATCACGAAGGCGAGCAGGGTTTCCAGCAGCGTGACGCTCAGGTGCACGTAGACGTCGGCGCGACCCGGCAGGCCATCCGGGAAGATCGCGTTCGGCGCCACTTCCCATGGCAGGAACCAGGACCAGACGCGGCCCGCCACCTTGATCGGCTCGCCGAGGAAGAAGGCGTACTGGTCATTGCGCGACACCGCGTGCCAAAGCAGCACGAACACGACCAGCACGGCCAGCTGCCACGCGCGCAGGTTGCGGCCGGACGGCCTCGCCGCGGCAACCATCAGGCCGCCTTCCTCAGCTGCTGCGCGTAGCCCGTGAGGACTTCGTCGCGCAGCACCGCCCAGACCCGCGAATGCAACTCGACGAAGCGCGGGTGGGCGCGCACCTCGGCGACGTCGCGCGGCCGCGGCAGGTCGATCTCGAACTGGCCGATCGGCCGCGTCGCGGGCCCGGCCGAGAGCACGACCACGCGGTCGCTCATCGCGATCGCCTCGTCGAGGTCGTGCGTGATGAACAGCACCGCCTTGCGTGGCCGCTGGCTCCCGCCCGCCGCCCAGAGCTCGAGCACCTCGTTTTCCATCAGCTGCCGCGTCTGCACGTCGAGCGCGCTGAACGGCTCGTCCATGAGGATGATGTCCGGATCGAGCACCAGCATCTGCGCCAGCGCGGTGCGCTTGCGCATGCCGCCGGAGAGCTGGTGCGGGTAGCGGTCGCCGAAGCCGGCCAGGCCCACCCGCTCCAGCCAGGCCTGCGCCTGTACCCGCGCCACTTCGTCCGGCACGCCGCGGTATTGCAGCCCTACCATCACGTTCGCGATCGCGCTGCGCCAGGGCATCAGCGCGTCGGACTGGAACATGTAGCCGGCGCGCCGGTTGACCCCCGCCAGCGGCTGCCCGAACACCGTGACGGCGCCCGCCGATGGTTGCAACAGGCCGGCGGCGACGTTCAGCAGCGTGGACTTGCCGCAGCCGGTGGGACCGACCACGGACACGAACTCGCCGGCCCGGATGCGCAGGGTGGTGTCGGCGACCGCGGTGTAGCGCTGTCCCGGCGCGTCCGCCGACGTGAAGGTGACCGTGATGCCGTCGAGTTCGAGCGCGAAGTCGGACATGGCGTTGTTTTTCTTCGAGGCAAGGGTCGACGCTCACTGAGCTTCGAACGCAGAGGACGCAGAGGATCCGCAGAGGGCGCGGAGAAGACAACAATCAGGTATTGGCTGTTCTCTGCGCCCTCTGCGTGACCTTTGCGTCCTCTGCGTTCAAGAGAACTTCGGCCTACCGATTCATTCGTGGCGCGCCCGGGCTGCCGCGATCCCTAAGCCTTGAACTTCTCCTTGGCGCGGCGGGCGAAGTCGTTGGTGTAGGTCTTGGCCAGGTTGATCTTCTCCGGCTTGATCGCCGGATCGAAACTGGCCAGTGCGCGCAGCGCGGTGCGCGCTCCTTCGTCGGGCAGGATGCCGTCGGTGGCGATGGCCTCGCGGACCTTGTTGAACGAGGCGAGGTACAGCGCCCGGTCGCCCAGGAGGTAGCCCTCGGGGACCGTCTTGATGATGTCGCTCGGGCCGGCCGTCTGCAGCCACTTCAGGCTGTGGACGATGGCGTTGGCCAGGGCCTGGCAGGTATTGGGGTTCTTCTGGACGAATTCCACATGGGTGTAGAAGCACGCGGCCGGCATCGGCCCGCCGAACACGTCCTGCGTCCCCTTGAGGGTGCGCGTGTCGCTGACGATCTTCACGTCGCCCTTCTGCTCGAGCATCGTCATCACGGGATCGGTGTTGCTCATCGCGTCGATCTGCCCCGAGCGCAGCGCCGACAGGGCGCCGGCCGACGTGCCGACGCCGACGTAGCTCACCTCGCTCGCCTTGACGCCCGCGCGCGACAGCAGCAGGTTCGCCACCATGTTGGTGGACGACCCGGGGGCTGACACGCCGATCTTCTTGCCGCGCAGGTCGGCCAGGGTCTTGTAATTGGGAACGGTCTTGGTCGACACGCCCACCGAGATCTGCGGCGCCCGGCCCATCAGCACGATCGACTGGATGAACTGGTTCTTGGACTGCATGTTGATCGTGTGCTCGTAGGCACCGCTCACGACGTCGGCCGAGCCGCCGATGAGCGCCTGCAGCGCCTTGGCCCCGCCGGCGAAGTCGGAGATCTCCACGTCCAGGCCTTCTGCCTTGAAATAGCCGAGCTGCTCCGCGATGGTCAGCGGCAGGTAGTAGAAAGCCGCCTTGCCGCCGACGGCGATGGCGACCTTGTTTTTTTCCGGCTTGCCTTGCGCGAGGACGCTCGGCGCGGCGACACCAGCCACCGCCAGCGCGGCGGCAGAGGTGAATGTTCTGCGGTTCAGGACGAAGCGATTCATGATGTGGTGAGACCCCGTTGTGGGATCGAGGGTACGGGGGAACCCCCGGCGACGCATCGGGAACATCCCCTGAGGGTTTTCACGTAAGGTACTTCGGGCGGGCCGCGCGGCAAAGCGCGCACGTCAGCGATAGCCGAGAAACAGGATGGCCACGTTGGCGACCAGCGCCGCCGTCCACACCGCGGAGCGCACCGTGGGCAGCCCGGCGACATAGATCGCGATGTAGATGATGCGCAGCGTCACGAACAGCACGGCGAGGATGTCCAGCGAGGTCTGCGGCGCGCCGAGCTGGTGTGCGATGACGACCGCGCCGATGAAGAACGGCAGCGCCTCGAAGCTGTTGGCCTGCGCCGCGTTGGCGCGGGCATGCCAGTCGGTCTGGCGCGCAAGCCAGGCCCGCGGGTCGTTGTTGTCGTAGCCGCCCTGCGAGCGCGGCTTGCCGAAGCCGCCCGACTTCGCGAGCGTCGCGCACAGGTAAGGCAGCACCGCCGCCAGCAGCACGCACCAGTAGGCGATCGTGAAGCGCGCCATCTGCATCGTCATGTCGGGTTGTCCTTTCCGCGCCGGCCTCAGCGGCGATCCACCAGCGCGTGCGCGATGGTGCCGAGATCGACGTATTCGAGCTCGCTGCCGGCGGGCACGCCGCGCGCGAGGCGCGTGACCTGCAGTCCGCGCGATTTCAGCGCCTGCGCGATCACGTGCGCCGTGGCCTCGCCTTCGGCCGTGAAGTTGGTCGCGAGGATCACCTCCTGCACCGCGCCGCCGGTGGCCCGCTCGAACAACTTGGCCAGTCCGATGTCCTTCGGTCCGATGCCGTCCAGCGGGTTGAGCTTGCCCATCAGCACGAAATAGAGGCCCTTGAACGCGGCTGTGCGCTCCACGGCGGCCTGGTCGGCCGGGGTCTCCACCACGCACAGCTTCGAGCGGTCACGCTGCGCGTCGCGGCAGGTCGCGCAGATCTCGTCCTCCGTGAAGGTGTGGCACAGGCTGCAATGCCGCACGTGGGTGGCGGCGTGCTGCAGCGCCTGGGCCAGCAGCTGCGCGCCCTGGCGGTCGTGCTGCAGCAGGTGGAACGCCATGCGCGAAGCCGACTTCACGCCCACGCCGGGCAGCCGGCGCAGCGCGTCGATCAGTGCGTCGAGGGCGTTCGCGTTCAAAAGGGGAACTTCATCCCGCCGGGCAGGCCCGGCATGCCGGCGGTCAGCTTGCCCATTTTCTCCTGGCACGTTTCCTCGGCCTTGCGCACGGCCGCGTTGAACGCGGCGGCGACCAGGTCTTCCAGCATGTCCTTGTCGTCGGCGAGCAGGCTGGGGTCGATCGCGACGCGCTTGACGTCGTGCTTGCAGGTCATCGTGACCTTCACCAGACCGGCGCCCGACTGGCCCTCGACCTCGATGAGCGCCAGTTCTTCCTGGGCCTTCTTCAGGTTGTCCTGCATCGCCTGGGCCTGCTTCATCAGCCCGGCGAGTTGTCCCTTGTTGAACATGATGGATCCTTGTGCGTGCGGCCGCGCATCCGGCGCCGCCCTGGGGTTAGTGTGAGACCGGCTTGATGCTGCCCGGCACGATTCTCGCGCCGAAGTCGCGCATCATCGCCTGCACGAACGGGTCGTTGCGGATGACTTCCTCGGCCGCGCGCTGACTGCGCGCCTGCGCCGCCGCCATGCGCCGGGCCGGGCTGTCGGTGACCGCCCCCACCTCGACGCTGATGTCCACCGCATGGCCGGCGGCGTGCAGCGCCTGGCGCAGCCGTTCGCGGCTGGCCGGCTGGTTCAGCGACTCGCGCTCGACGCGCAGCATCCAGTGGTCCTCGTCGCGCGCGACCAGTTGCGACTGCAGCGCCAGTTCGCGCACGAGCGCCGTCACCGCCTCGCGCGCCACCAGTTCGGCGACGGTGGCCTGCCAGAAGTCGCCGTCCTGCGTGGGCACCACGTCGGGCACCGCGACGGCCGCATCGCGCGGCGACTCGGGCGGCACGTGCAGCGGGATGCCAACGACGTCGCCGGCCGGCTGCGCCTCGGCCGCCGCCGCAGCCGCTGCCCGCTGCGGCAACCGCTCGGCGCGCGACTCCACCACCGGCAGCACGCGCCCCGGCGGCGCCGTGCCGCGAATGGTTTCGCCGGCGCGGGCCGGCGACGCGGCCGGCACAGGCGCGGGCTGCTCGCGGGCCGGGGGCGCGGGCTCGGCGACCGGCGCCGCCGCGGCTTCACTCAGCGTTTTTTTTTCCGCCGGCTCCGCAGCGGCGCCGTGGCGCGGCGCCTGGAACGCCAGCAGGCGCAGCAGCACCATCGTCAGCGCCGAATACTCGTCGGGCGCGAGTCCCAAGCTCGGCGCGCCCGTGCAGGCACAGTCCATACAACAGCTGCGTTTCGTCGGCGGGCATGAGGCTCGCCAAACGCGCGATGGCGGCCGCATCGGGATCGCCGGCGGCGGCCGCCTCGGGGACCGCCTGGATCACCGCCATGCGCTGCAGCACCGAGCACATTTCCTCGAGAGTGGCCGCCGCGTTCAGGGCGTGCGTGCGCAAGGTGTCGGCGATCTCGACCACGGCGCGCCCGTCGCCGCGCGCCAGCGCCTCGATCAGGCGCAGCACGTGCCCGAGGTCGGCGCTGCCCAGCATCTGGCGCACGGCCGACTCCTCCAGCGCGCCGTTGCCGAAGGCGATGGCCTGGTCGGTCAGCGACAGCGCGTCGCGCATCGAGCCGCGCGCGGCCCGCGCGAGCAGGCGAAGGGCCGGCTCGCTGGCCGGCACGCCCTCCGCCTGCAGCACCTGCACCAGGTGCTCCTGCACCGTTTCCGGCGCCATCGGCCGCAGGTTGAACTGAAGGCAGCGCGACAGCACCGTGACGGGAACCTTCTGCGGATCGGTCGTGGCCAGCACGAACTTGAGGTGTTCGGGCGGCTCCTCCAGCGTCTTGAGCATGGCGTTGAACGCATGCCCGCTGAGCATGTGCACCTCGTCGATCATGAACACCTTGAAGCGGCCCTGCACCGGCTTGTACACCGCCTGTTCCAGCAGCGCCTGCACCTCGTCGACGCCGCGGTTGGAAGCGGCGTCGAGTTCGACGTAGTCCACGAAGCGGCCCGAGTCGATGTCGCGGCACGCCTCGCACACGCCGCACGGCGTGGCCGTGATGCCGCCCTGGCCGTCCGGGCCCTGGCAGTTGAGGGATTTCGCGAGGATGCGAGAGACGGTCGTCTTGCCGACGCCGCGCGTGCCGGTGAACAGGTACGCGTGGTGCAGCCGCTGCTGCCTCAGCGCGTTCCCGAGCGCGCGCACCACATGCTCCTGGCCGACCATTTCGGCGAAGGTCTTCGGCCGGTACTTGCGGGCGAGCACGAGGTAGGACATTCGCGCGATTCTACGAGGTGGGGCTATTCGCCCCGGCCCGGCGGCGCCGCCCGCACGCCACTACAATGGCGGCTGGCGGGCCTCCCCGCATGGTGAAGCGGCCAACCGGGTCAGGTGGGGAACCAAGCAGCCCTAACTGTGGAGCCAGTGCCGGGGGTAAGGCTCGTCAACCCTTTTTCCGGCATCGCGCACCGGCACCGACTGCGCGATGTCGCGCCCGCCGACCTGCAGCCTCGGCCGCGTCCGACAAACTTCCCGATGCGGTGCGATGAAACTCGCTTCATCGCGTCGGGAGGTGTGCCATGGAGGTGCTTGCTGGGTGCAGGGGGCAACAGTCGCCGGGCCTCGCGATGCCGTGGCCGCCCATCGGCGCGGCGCTCCTCGGACTGGCGGCCGCTGCCGGTGCGTCCGCACAGGAGTTGCCGGCGCTGCCGACCGACCTGGCCGACGCGAAACTGGCCGGTGCGCGAAGCCGGATCGAGGTCGCCGCCAGTTCCCTGCCTCTGTTCGAAAACCTGGACGGTGCGTCGCACTCCTCGCGCCTGGACATGATCTGGCTGCCGCCGCGGCGGCCGAACCTGGGTCTCGCGCTCGGTCTCACCAGCAAGGAGGGCGCGGGCCTGCGGGTTCCCGGCAGCGGCGCCGCGCCGGCGGTCGATCTCGGCCTGCACTGGCGCTACACGCTCGACACCCAATACCGCATCGACGTGACGGCGTGGCGGCGCATGACGCCCCCGGATGCAGCGACGCTCGCGCATGAGCGGCAAGCGGCCTACGGCGCGCGGTTCGAGATGCAGGTCAGGTCGCTGGGCAGCCGGCGGCTGGTCGCCGACCGAAACTTTCTCGGCCTGCAACTGGAAAGCGGCGCCCGCGTCACGGTGAAGCGCCGCCACGGGGGTCCGATGTTCTACTACCGCGCCAAGTTCTGACTCGTGCGCAGGAACTCGAGGGCGCCGAGCCCCGCCATGCGCCCGCTGGCCAGGCACGCCGTCAGCAGGTAACCGCCGGTCGGTGCTTCCCAGTCCAGCATCTCGCCGGCGCAGAAGACGCCCGGCAGCGCGCGCAGCATCAGCCGCTCGTCCATTGCCTCCAGCCGCACGCCACCGGCGGTGCTGATCGCCTCGTCGATTGGACGCGCGGCCGTGACGACCAGCGGCGCGGCCTTGATGGCGACGGCCAGCCGGGCCGGATCGTGCAGGGCGTCGCGCGGCAGCACCTCGTGCAGCAGCGCGAGCTTGATGCCGTCCAGCCCCAGCCGGCTCTTGAGATGGCTGGCGAGCGAGCGCGAGCCGCGCGGATGCGCCGCCGTCGCGCGACACGTATTCCTGGCTGCGGCCGGGCAGCAGGTCGATTTCGAAGCGCGCGCTGCCGCGCAGCCGGATCGCGTCGCGCAGAATGGCCGATGCCGCATAGACCAGGCTGCCTTCCACGCCGGTGGCGGTCGCGACGAATTCCCCCATCCGGTGGAACTCGCCGGCCCTGATCGCGACCGACTTGAACGGCTGGCCGGCAAAGCGCGAGGAGAAGTATTCCGACCAGCCGCCACGCACGTCGAAGCCGCAATTGGTCGGCAGCAGTTCGGCGATCGCCACGCCGCGCCGCGCCAGCAGCGGCACCCACGCGCCGTCCGACCCGAGCCGGCTCCAGCTCGCGCCACCCAGCGCGAGCACGACCGCGTCGGCCGATGCGCGCTGCTCGCCGGCGGGCGTCTGCAGGCGCAAGCCGCCCTCTTCCGTCCAGCCGACGAAGCGATGGCGCATGTGGAACTGCACGCCTTGCGACCGCAGCCGGTGCAGCCAGGCCCGCAGCAGCGGCGCGGCCTTCATCTCCCGCGGGAACACGCGGCCCGAGGTGCCGACGAAGGTGGCGATGCCGAGCCCTTGCGCCCAATCGCGCACGGCCTGCGGCCCGAAGGCCTCCAGCCACCGCGCCACGAACTCGCGGCTCGCGCCGTAGCGCGACACGAACGTGTCGAAGTCCTCCGAATGCGTGAGGTTCAGGCCGCCGCGGCCCGCCAGCAGGAACTTGCGCCCGGCGGAAGGCATGCCGTCGTAGACGTGCACGCTCGCGCCAGCCGCGGACAGCACCTCGGCCGCCATCAGGCCGGCCGGACCCGCGCCGATGATGGCGACGGTCATTCGGGCACCTTCCGTACGCGAAGCAGGAAGCGGCGGCTTCGGCGATGACGCAGGGGAGCAGGCATGGGAGGTGGATTGTCCCCGTTCCGGAGAACGGTTTGGTGAACGCGGCGCCCGGCGGCGGACGAACTGCGCCATCGACTGCCGCTGCGCCATCCGTGCGCTGACGAGCCATGCGCCGGCGCGGCGCGGGGCCTCCCCGTTTCTGTCACAATTTTCGCCAGCACCGCCGCGCGGTGTCGCCAACAGCAGACCAAAGGAACTCACATGGCCAGCGACCTGATCAAGCACGTTACCGACGCGAGCTTCGAAGCCGACGTCATCAAAGCCGACAAGCCGGTGCTGGTCGACTACTGGGCCGAGTGGTGCGGCCCGTGCAAGATGATCGCGCCGATCCTGGACGAAGTCTCCGCCGCGTACCAGGACAAGCTGCAGATCGCCAAGATGAACGTCGACGAGAACCAGCAGATGCCGGCCAAGTTCGGCATCCGCGGCATCCCGACGCTGATGCTGTTCAAGGACGGACAGCTCGCCGCCACCAAGGTCGGTGCGATGAGCAAGGCGCAGCTCACGGCCTTCATCGACCAGCAACTGGGCTGATGCCGCCCGCCTGCGCCGCCGGGCCACAGCGCGGCCTTTTCCTGTCATAATCACTTCGTTCGCTGATCCGCCGGCTCCCGGCGGCACAGTCCGAAGTTCCCGGTGCGGGGCACTCGTCCCGCAGCAAACCTCCCCCAGTCTCACATCAAGAACTCCGCAAGGGGTCCACCTCCGCAGGGTTTCAGCCATGCACCTCAACGAACTCAAGGCACTGCACGTGTCCGAAGTCCTCAGGCAAGCCGAGGAGCTTGAGATCGAGAACACCGGCCGGATGCGCAAGCAGGAGCTGATGTTCGCGATCATCAAGAAGCGCGCCCGCGCCGGCGAGCAGGTCTTCGCCGACGGCGTGCTGGAGATCCTGCCCGACGGCTTCGGCTTCCTGCGCAGCCCGGACACCAGCTACACGGCCAGCACCGACGACATCTACATCTCGCCCAGCCAGGTGCGCCGCTTCAACCTGCACACCGGCGACATGATCGAAGGCGAAGTGCGCACGCCCAAGGACGGCGAGCGCTACTTCGCGCTGACCAAGCTCGACAAGGTCAACGGCGGCCCGCCGGAAAACAACAAGCACAAGGTGATGTTCGAGAACCTCACGCCGCTGTTCCCGAAGGAGCAGATGAAGCTGGAGCGCGACGGCTTCAAGGGCGAGGAGAACATCACCGGCCGCGTCATCGACATCATCGCGCCGATCGGCAAGGGCCAGCGCGCGCTGCTGGTCGCGCCGCCCAAGAGCGGCAAGACGGTGATGATGCAGCACATGGCGCATGCGATCGCGGCCAACTACCCGGACAGCTACATGATGGTGCTGCTGGTGGACGAGCGGCCCGAGGAGGTGACCGAGATGCAGCGCTCGGTCAAGGGCGAGGTGATCGCCTCGACCTTCGACGAGCCCGCGGCCCGCCACGTGCACGTCGCCGAGATGGTGATCGAGCGCGCCAAGCGCCTGGTGGAACTGAAGAAGGACGTGGTGATCCTGCTGGACTCGATCACCCGCCTGGCCCGCGCCTACAACAACGTCGTTCCCTCGTCGGGCAAGGTGCTCACGGGCGGCGTCGACGCCAACGCGCTGCAGCGGCCCAAGCGCTTCCTGGGCGCGGCACGCAACGTGGAGGAAGGCGGTTCGCTGACCAT
>CAVPTY010000019.1:0-19458 GCA_963708655.1 uncultured beta proteobacterium | reverse complement strand
CGCCCTCATCCTCTCGGCCTGCGTGGCCGTGCTGCTGGGCACGCTCCCGCTGATCGGCGCCCATCAGGGCCGGCGCGAATGGATCGTGCTCGCCCGACCTGCCGCGCAGGCCATGTTCCTGCTGCTGGCGGTTTCGATGGCGGCGCTGGCCTGGAGCTTCTACGCCAACGACTTCTCGGTCGCGTATGTCGCCGGCCATTCAAATTCGCTGCTGCCCACGGAATACCGGCTGGCGGCAGTCTGGGGCGGCCACGAAGGTTCGCTGCTGCTGTGGGTCTTCATGCTGGGCGGCTGGACCTTCGCCGTCGCGCAGCGCTCGCGCACGCTCGACGAAGCGATGGTCGCGCGCGTGCTGGGCGTGCTGGGCCTGGTGGCGACCGGGCTCCTGCTGTTCGTGCTGCTCACGTCCAACCCGTTCGACCGGCTGATCCCCGCCGCGCAGGAAGGCCGCGACCTGAACCCGCTGCTGCAGGACCCCGGGCTGATCTTCCATCCGCCGCTGCTCTACATGGGCTACGTCGGCTTCTCGGTGGCGTTCGCCTTCGCCATCGCCGCGCTGCTCTCGGGCCGGCTCGACGCCGCCTGGGCGCGCTGGTCGCGTCCGTGGACGACCACGGCCTGGATCTTCCTGACGCTGGGCATCGCGCTGGGCTCCTGGTGGGCCTACTACGAGCTGGGCTGGGGCGGCTGGTGGTTCTGGGACCCGGTGGAAAACGCCTCCTTCATGCCGTGGCTGATCGGCACCGCGCTGCTGCACTCGCTGGCCGTGACCGAAAAGCGCGGCAGCTTCAAGCAGCTGGACGGTACTGCTGGCGATCGGCGCCTTCTCGCTGTCGCTGCTCGGCACCTTCCTGGTGCGCTCCGGGCGTGCTGACCTCGGTCCACGCCTTCGCCACCGACCCGAAGCGCGGCATCTTCATCCTCATGCTGCTGGTGCTCGTCATCGGCGCGTCGCTGGCGCTGTTCGCCTGGCGCGCGCCCAAGGTCGGCCTGGGCGGCAGCGTTCGGGCTGTTCTCGCGCGAGTCGCTGCTGCTCGTCGGCAACGTGCTGCTGGTGGTGGCCGCCGGCTCGGTGCTGCTGGGCACGCTGTACCCGCTGATCATCGACGCGCTGGGCCTGGGCAAGATCTCGGTCGGCCCGCCCTACTTCAACGCGGTGTTCGTGCCGGTGATGGCGCCGGTGCTGCTGCTGATGGCCGTCGTGCCGCTGGCCCGCTGGAAGAACGCCGACCTGCGCGACATGCTGGGCGCTGGTGATTCCCGCCGTGGCAGCGGCCGTGTTCGGCGTGGCCGGGTTCCGCTGCTGCTGGGCGGCTGGACGCTGCTGACCGGGCTGGGCATGCTGCTGGCCGGCTGGATCGCCGCTTCCACCGTGATGCAGGTGGTCACGCGGCTGAAGTCGGGTGTCCCGCCGGCTTCCTTCTGGGGCATGCACCTGGGCCACCTGGGCGTGGCCGTGTTCGTCGTCGGCGTCACCCTGGTCGGCGGCTACCAGGAAGAAAAGGACGTGCGCATGGAGCCGGGCGACGTCACCACCGTAGGCGGCCATGAATTCAAGTTCATGGGCGTGCGCGAAGTGCAGGGCCCCAATTACCGGGCGTCCCGCGGCGAGTTCCAGGTCAGCAAGAACGGCAAGCCGCTGCGGCCACTGTTCCCCGAGAAGCGCAATTACGCATCCTCCACCATGCCCATGACCGAGGCGGCCATCGACCCGGGCGTCACCCGTGACGTGTACGTGTCGCTGGGCGAGCCGCTGGAAGGCAAGGCCTGGGCCGTGCGCGTCTACTACAAGCCGTTCGTCAACTGGATCTGGGCCGGCTGCCTGCTGATGGCGCTGGGCGGCCTGATGGCGATGATGGATCGCCGCTACCGGCTGAAGGTGAAATCGGCGACGGCGGTGGGCGACCTGCGCGGGGCGGCGGCGTGAAGGCGCGCTTCCTGATTCCGCTGGCGCTGTTCGCGGTGCTGGTCGGCTTCCTTGCGGTCGGCCTGCAGCGCGACCCGCGCGAAATCCCGTCCCCGCTGATCGAGAAGCCCGCGCCGGCATTCAAGGTGCAGCAGCTGGTGCTGGACGACAAGAGTTTTTCGCCCGCGGACATGAAGGGCAAGGTCTGGATGCTGAACGTCTGGGCCTCCTGGTGCGTCGCCTGCAAGGTGGAGCACCCCGTGCTGATGGCCTTCAAGCGGCGCGAGATCGTCCCGGTGATCGGCCTCGACTACAAGGACAAGCGGCCCGACGCGCTGAAGTTCCTGGCCCAGAACGGCGACCCCTACGACTTCTCCGCCATGGACCTGGATGGGCGGGTCGGCATCGACTGGGGCGTCTACGGCGTGCCCGAGACCTTCCTCATCGACCAGAACGGGATCATCCGCTACAAGCACATCGGCCCGGTGACGCCGGAAGCGCTTGACAAGACGATCCTGCCGATCATCGAGAAGCTGAAGAGCCAATGAAACGCCTGATCACACTCTTGCTGCTGGCCATCGCGCTGGCAGGCGTCGGCGCGAAGGAAGCTGCGCCCTTGGCCGACGATCCGGCCGTCGAGCAGCGCCTGATCGCCATCTCCGAGGAGATGCGCTGCCTGGTCTGCCAGAACGAGTCGCTCGCCGGCTCGCGCGCGGAACTGGCGATGGACCTGCGCCGCGAACTGCGCTCGCTGATCAAGCAGGGCAAGACGGACGCGGAGATCCGCGAGTTCATGGTCAGCCGCTACGGCGACTTCGTGCTGTACCGCCCGCGCGTCAGTCCCATGACCTACCTGCTGTGGGGCGGGCCGTTCCTGTTCATGGTGGTGGCGGTCGTGGTGCTGCTCGTCTACCTGCGGCGGCGCAACCGCGCCGTGGCCGGCGAAGCGCAGCTGAGCGAGGAAGAAGCGCGCCGGGCGGAGGCGCTGCTCAAGGAGGAACCGAAATGACCGCATTCATCGCGGCCGCCGCGGCTGCGGTCGCCATCGTGCTTGTGCTGCTGATGCGGCCTTACTTCGGCCGCCTTGCGGCCAGCGAAAGCTCGCGGTCGCAGCTGAACGCGGCGATCTACCGCGAACAGTTCGCCAAACTGGAGCAGGATCTGGCCGAAGGCACCTTGAGCCAGGCCGACTACGCGCAGGCGAAGGCCGAACTGCAGCGGCGCGTGCTGGAAGACACCGACGTCGCGGACCAGCAGTCCACCGTCGTCGGCGCCCCGCGCAAGACGATGATCGGCATCGCCCTGGCCGTCCCGATCGTCGCCGGCGCGCTCTATCTGCAGATCGGCACGCCGGCGGCGATGGACCCGCTGGCCATGCAGGCGGCCGCCGCTGGTCATGGCCAGATCAGCAGCCCGCAGCAGCTCGAGCAGATGGTCGCGACCCTGGCCCAGAAGATGGAGCAGGAGCCCGGCAACCGCAAGGGCTGGGCGATGCTGGCGCGCTCGTACAAGGCGATCGGCCGTCCGGCCGAGGCCCTGCGGGCTTTCGAGCGCGCCGGCTCCTTCATTGACGACGACCCCGACATGCTGGCCAGCTACGCCGACGTGTTGGCGAGCAAGGCGGGCACGCTGGCGGGCAAGCCGACCCAGCTGATCGACAAGGCGCTCAGCGTCGACCCCAACCACCCGATGTCGCTGTGGCTCAAGGGCACGGCGGACTTCGAGCAGAAGAACTACCCGCAGGCCATCGCCACCTGGGAGCGGCTGGTGGCGATGCTGCAGCCCGGCTCGGACGATGCGCGGATGCTCGAAGGCGCCATCAACGACGCGCGCGCCAAGGCCGGCCTGCCGCCCGGCGCCGTGGCCGTGGCACCGTCCGGCGCCAACATCAAGGGCACGGTCGAACTCGATCCGGCCTTGCAGGCCAAGGCGTCGCCCGACGACGTGGTGATGGTGATCGCCCGCCGTCCCGGCACCCGCATGCCCTTGGCGGTGCTGCGCACGCGCGCCGCCGAACTGCCGCTGCAGTTCACCCTCGACGATTCGCTGTCGATGGATCCGAATTCGCGCCTGTCGTCGGTCAACGAGATCGAAGTGGAAGCCCGCATCTCCAAGAGTGGCCTGGCCAAGCAGGAGCCGGGCGACCTGCTGTCGCCGGCGCAGACCGTGAAGCTCGGCGCCAACGGCGTGGCGCTGCGGGTGGCGAAGGTGGTGCAGTAGCGCAGGCTGGCCTTGCGGCAGCCAGCCGGCGACCCGCTCGCGCGGCTCTTTCACGTTGATGAAGACGAAGTGCAGCGAAGGATGGCTGGCCTGCGCCTGCTGCAGCACCGGCATCTCGCGCACGCACGGCGGGCACCAGGTGGCCCAGAGGTTCACCACGACCGGCTTGCCGCCGAAGGCCGAGAGGTTCACCGGCTGCCCCTGCAGGGACAGCAGCGCCCTCACCTGCTGCTCGCCTCCGATCTCCTCGAAGGCGGTACGCGCTTGCTGCCGGGTCGTCATGACCCCATTGTCGCGGCGCGCCGCCGGCCTGGTCCGGCGGTCGGCCTTGCCGGCTGCCGCGACGGCCGGACGGCTCCGGCCGGCAGGACAAAGCACCCGACCGGCTCAAGCTGCACGGCAGTTTGAGTGCCATTCGTCCCGCCCTTTCTTGATGGGCATCAAGAAGGCGGGGCAAGCAAGGGAACTAAGATCGGCCAACCGTGGCGATGCAGTTGTTCCGTCACAGACAGATTGTCAACAGTGAAGGGGAATGCGTTGAAAGCTTCAGCCCAAACCATCTGGAAACGGCCGTGGGGTCATTGGAAGTACATAGGCGCAGCAGGCCTGGTCGCGTTGGCGCTGGCCGGCTGCGGCGGGGGGGGAGATGACGACCCGGTTGCTGAGACCCCCCCGCCCCCGCCTCCCGTGACCTCGGCCGTCGTGACACCGGCGCCGGAAGCGACCGCTCTGGCGGCGCCGATCAGCGGAGAGGCCTGTGCGACCTGCCATTCCGGTGCGTCATCGATCGCCCGCTCGGGCCCCGGCCACCAGGCTTCGTATGACCAGCTGTACCAGAATGCTGCGATCAAGGTCACCAACCTGGCCTTCGCGCAGGCGACAACGACGGCCCCTGGGGATACCAGCGCGCTCACGTTCAAGATGACCAAGAACGGCGCGGCCTTCGATTGCACCCAGGCGGACACCATCGGGAGCTACTGGGCGGCGTACGACCCGGCCAGCAAGACCTTCCCCAGCGACCTGTCGTTGGCTGGCACCACGACCTACAACGCAGCGACGGGCGTCTGCACGATCACGAAGAAGGTCACCGCGGCCGCCGACATCGCCGCCTTGACGGCCATCGCAGCCAAAGCCGACGGCATCATCGCGCTGTATGGCGCGGACGAAGTGCTCGAAACGGTGCCGGCCAAACACATGCAGAAGGCCAAGTACCCGTTTGCGGCGGTCCTGAGACAGGGGCCGGCGATGGGTGCCCCCACGGCGCCCTTCGAGTCCCCGGCCAACGTCTCGGGCTGCGAGAACTGCCACACCCAGCCGTTCAACAAGCACGCCTACATCCCTGGCACGGTGGACGACAACACGCCGGGCACGGCCTCGGGCACCACGCAGCAGTTCTATGTCTGCAAGGCTTGTCACTTCGACCAGCGTGACGGCCATGTCCCGTTCTGGCAGCTCCTGCAGGAAGCCAAGCTCGCCGACCCGGCGACGGCCGCTGGCAAGGCGCTGCGCAATCACGCGGCTGCAGTCGACGCCGGTACCGAGCAGATCACCGCTGCCGAGACGGCGAAGTACGCCTACAAGGCGCGGCTGATGAACGACGTGCACATGTCGCACGCCATGGAGTTCCCCTATCCGCAGTCGATGCGAAACTGCGTCGCCTGCCATGAAGGCAAGATGGACGAAACGTCCGGCATCTTCAGGCCCGCCAACTTCACCGCGGAAACCTGCATCAGCTGCCACTCCGCCGACGGCATCGTCGCCAAGATGAAGGCAGCTCCGTACCCGCATACCACGCTCGTCGCAGACGTCAACACGTTGAAGTCGACGAATTGCACGGGATGCCACGGTGCGTTCGCGCCCTCGTTCAAGACGATCCACACGGGCGGCTACGATCCGAAGATCTACAGCGCCACGGGCGTGCGGTATTCCACCGCGATCCTGGCCAAGATCGACAGCGCGACGTACGACAGCGCCACCAACGTCCTCGACGTGAAGTTCAGCGCGGCCGGGTCGGCTGGAAGCTACAAGGCGAGCGACATCAAGCCGACCGTCATCGTGGGCCTGTACGGCTACGACACCCGCGACTTCATCGTCGCGGCGCACGGCACCGCCGCCGACGGCAAGAGGAACCTGGAGCACGTCTGGGGCGACGGCCACCCGCGCTTCACGGACGTCTCGGGCGCCAACGGCGCCTGGGAAGTGAAGGTCGACCTCTCCCTGTGGAAGGACATGATCGGCACCGGCAAGTCGGTCAAGCGCCTTGAAGTTGCGGTCCTGCCCCAGATCGGCGCGGCATCCGCCGACATCCTGGGGCTGGACGCGCCATCCAGGACGTTCGATCTGGTGCAGAACAAGTTCGACGACGCCTACTACAGCCCGATCGTGAACGTGAAGAGCACCAAGATCGCGAATCCGGGGGCGGGGGGTGACAGGACCGTGGGCTGCAACACCTGCCACGACCAGCTCGCCACCACCTTCCACAGCGGCATCCGGGGCGGCAACATCACGGTCTGCAGGCTCTGCCACGAGAAATCGAATGGGGGTGCGCACCTGCAGGCCCAGTCGAGGTCGATCGACTCCTACGTCCACGCCATCCACGCGTTCCAGGCCTTCGACATGAAGAATATCAACTGGAGCGACCCGTTCGAGGCGATGGAATACAGGCACCACACGTCGACCGAATTCCCGAGATTCGGACTGGGACAGGCGCCGACCGACTGCGAGTCCTGCCACGTCCCGGGCAAGTACGGCGTGCCGGACCAGTCGCAGTCCTTGCCGGCGCTGCTGTCGGCGTCCGATACGCTGAAGGGCATGACGAACCCGATCGGCAGCTATCCGGCGTACGTCACCGGACCTGCGGCAAACGCCTGCGGCTCCTGCCACCGGTCCGACAAGATCATCAAGGCGGATGCCGGCGGACTGTCGACCCTCTGGTCGCACTGGAAGCAGAACGGCTATCTGATCGAGAACGTGCCGACGCTGTGGAATGCCGTGGTCACAAAGGTCATGGCGCCATTCAAGTAGCAGGCCGGACGGAAGGCGGGCCGAGGCCCGCCTCTCCTGTTTCAGACCAGCATGACGCAAAGGCGGGCCTTCAGGGCCCGCCTTTTTTCGTGCCGGCCACGACGGCAAGGCGGTGAAGGGACGGCGCGAAGGTCCGGACCCTGTGAAGCCAGCAACGGGTCAGGACCCGTGCCTCTTGTGCTTCCCGTGCGCTGCAGCCGAGCGTGTCCCGCCACGCAATGGCGTTCTGCAAGCGGGGCGGCTCACTGAGGCGACCGCCGCAGCGTTTCGACCACGGGGCGATTCAGCACCTCGCGCAGGCCCCACCACCCTGCCGCCAGCGCCAGCACGGCGCCCGCCAGCGCGCCGACCAAGGCCACCCACGGCGAAGCCGTCCAGTCGAAGCCGAACGCATACCGCGCCAACCCCCACCCGACGGCGCTGGCCACGAGGCTGGCCAGCAATCCGGCCAGCAGCCCCACGCCGATCAGCTCCGCCCGCTGCACCTGCCGCAGCAGGGCGCTGCCCGCGCCCACCGCGCGCATGATCGCGAACTCGCGCGCCCGCTCCTCGCGGGTGGCCGTGACGGCCGCGAACAGCACCACGACGCCCGCCGCCAGCGTGAAGCCGAACAGGAATTCCACGGCCCGGATCACCTTGTCGAGCACGCCCTGCACCTGGTTGATGGTGCTGGTCATGTCCACGCTGGTGATGTTCGGGAAGGCGCGCACCAGCTCGTTGTCGAAGCCCTGGCGCTCGGGCGCGCGGAACGCGCCCATGTAGGTGACCGGCACCTCCGGCATCTCGCTGACGGGGTACATCACGAAGAAGTTGGCGCGCATCGATCCCCAGTCCACCTTGCGCAGCGAGGTGATCTTCGCATCCAGCTGCACGCCGCCGATGTCGAAGCGCAGACTGTCCCCCAGCTTCAGGCCCAGGGTCTTGGCGATGCCATCCTCCACGCTGACGGCGCCCCGCTCCTCGGCCCGCCACTGCCCGGCCACGATCTCGTTGTGCGGCGGCGGCGCGGCGCTGTGCGAGAGATTGAATTCCCGGTCCACCAGACGCTGCGCCCGGTTCTCCACGTAGTCGTCCGGCGAAACGGGACGGCCGTTCACGGCCACGAGGCGGCCGCGGATCATCGGGTACCAGTCGAACTGGCGCACGCCGGCGTCGCGCAGCGTGCGCTGGAAGGCTTCGCTCTGTTCCGGCATCACGTTGATGACGAAGCGGTTCGGCGCGTCGGGCGGCGTCGCCTTGCGCCAGCTTGCGATCAGGTCGGTGCGCAGCAGCACCAGCAGCACCAGCGCCAGCAGCCCCACCGCCAGCGCGCTCACCTGCACCACCGCGTAGGCGGGACGGGCCGAAATCTGGCGCACCGCCAGCACCAGCCAGCGCGGCGCGGTGCTCTCGTTGACGACCCGTCGCAGCACCTTCACCGCCAGCCAGCTCAGGCTCGCGAACACGACGACGGCCGCGCCGAAGCCGCCGACGGCGATGGCGCCCAGCCAGAGATCGCTGCTGGCGGCCAGCAGCAACGCCGCGAAGCCGGCGACGCCCACGCCGAGCACGGCGGCCGACGCCGGCCTGAGATTGCCGACGTCGCGCCGGATGACGCGCAGCGGCGGTACCTGCGCCAGCTGCAGCACGGGCGGCAGACCGAAGGCGAACAGCAGCGTCAGGCCCATCCCGAGCCCGAAGCCGACCGGCCACCAGCCGGCCGCCGGCAAGGCGGTCTCGACCAGCCCCGCCAGCAGCAGCACGAAGACGAAGTGCACGCCGTAGCCGATCGCCACGCCGGCCAGGCTGCCGACGATGCCGACGAGGGCGAATTCGAAGGTGTAGGCGAACGCGATCGTGCGCTGGCTCTGGCCGAGCACGCGCAGCATCGCGCAGTCATCCAGATGCGCGGCGGCGAAACCGCGAGCGGCCAGCGCGACGGCGACCGCGCTCAGCAACGCCGCCAGCAGCGCGACCAGATTCAGGAATTTCTCGGCCCGCTCCAGCGTCTGCTTCATCTCGGGCCGTCCGCCCTCGAGCGACTCGATGCGCACGCCGCGCACCGAGGAGCTCTTCACCTCCTCGGCCGCCCACGCGACGAACCGGGCCACCTGGTCGTCGCTGCCGGCGACCGCGAACCGGTACGACACGCGGCTGGCCGGCTGGACCAGGTTGCTGGCCGGCAGGTCCGCCTCGTTGATCATCACCCGCGGCGCGAAGTTCACGAAGCCGGTGCCGCGGTCCGGTTCCAGCACGATCACGCGGGCGATGCGCAGCCGCAGGTCGCCCAGCAGCAGCGGGTCGCCGGGCGCCAGGCCCAGCAATTCGAGCAGCGAGCGGTCGACCCAGGCCTCGCCGGGCGCGGGAACATCGCGGGTGGTGCTGGCCTTCGCGTCCGGTCCGGGGGCGGTCTGCAGGTTGCCGCGCAAGGGATAGTCCGCCGGCACCGCCTTCAGCGCCACCAGCTTGCTGGCACCGCCCTGGGCCTCCTGGGCGCGCGCCATCGTCGGAAAGTTGAGGGTCGCGCTGCCGGCCAGCCCGAGCGACTTCGCCTTGTCCACGAAGGCCTGCGGCGTCGGGTTGTCGCTGGCCACGACCGCGTCGCCGCCGAGCAGTTGCCGGGCGTCACGGGCGAGGCCGCCCTTGAGCCGGTCGGCGAAAAAGCCGACGGCGGTGAGCGCGGCCACGGCCAGCACGACCGCAACGAGCAGCAGGCGCAGTTCGCCGGCGCGCAGGTCGCGCCACAGCGTGCGCCAGCCGTGCCCCCAGGCCGACGTCATCACGCCACCGCGCGCAGCGGCGCGGGCCCGGCCAGTTCCGGCTGCAGCACCAGCCGCCGCGGCGCCGTGTAGCACAGGAAATGCTTGTTGGTCGCGCGTCCGATCGCGCACAGGCCCAGGCGGTCGGCGATTTCATGCCCCATCTGGGTGATGCCGCTGCGGGAGACCACGATCGGCACGCCGATCTGGGCCGACTTGATCACCATTTCACTCGTGAGCCGCCCGGTCGTGTAGAACACGAACGAGGCCGGATCGGCGCCGGCCAGCGGGCTGGCCGGGTCGTGCTGCTGCAGCCACAGCCAGCCGGCGATGGTGTCGATCGCGTTGTGGCGGCCGACGTCCTCGACGAACAGCAGCATTTCCTCGCCGCGGAACAGCGCGCAGCCGTGCACCGAGCCGGCCGACTTGTACGTGCTCTCCTGCAGCCGGATGGCGTCGACGATGCCGTAGAGCTGGGCCTGCGTCATCGTCGCCTCGGGCAGGGCGATCGATTCGATTTCGTCCATCAGGCCGCCGAACACACTGCCCTGGCCGCAGCCGGTGGTCACGACACGGCGGGCGGTGCGCTCCTCGAGCCTGGCGATGCCGGCCCGCGTCTTCACGGCGGCCGCCCCCACTTCCCAATCCACGGTGACGGAACGGATGTCGGCCAGCGCCGGCACCAGGCGCTGGTTGCGCAGATAGCCGAGCACCAGCCATTCGGGACGGGCGCCGAGCGTCATCAGCGTCACCAGTTCGCGCTTGTCGACGTACAGCGTCAGCGCCCGCTCGGCCGGGATCGGGATGCGGGCGCGCTCGCCGCGCTCGTTGACCGTCTCGATCTCCTGCGTCAGCGGCGCGCGGGCATTGGTGAGTTCAGGCAGGGCCATCGTGCAGGCAGGGTGAGGGTCGCGCCGAGCGCGGATGCTCTTTGCGGAAGCGGATCGTCCAAGGCTACAGCAAAAGGGCCAGCGCCGCCGTGGCCCGGCCCCTCAGACATCACGCGCGACCGGTGATCAGGGTTTCGTCGGCGCGGCCGGCGGCATCTGGCCGGAGTGGGGCGCCACGCTGGGTGGCGAGGCGGCCGTCCCGCTGGGCGAATGGGCGCCCGACGTTTCCAGGGGCTTCTGCTCGGGCGGGTTGTAGGCGAACGGACCGGGATCCTGGCATGGCGGCGGCGGAGCCGCCGCAACCGGGGTCCCGGCGGCGCTGGCACCCCCGGCCGGTGCCGCGGCGGCGCTGGAGGCAGCTTGCGGCGCGGTGGCCGTGGAGACCGGCATGGCCGAGCCACCCGTCACCGGGTTGGCCCGCTTGCCGGCATTGGCCCGGTAGAGGGCGGCAATCCGGTCCTGCGTCTTGCACAGCTGGTAAGCGTCGACCTTCGCCTGCCACGCCGCCCTGGCCGCCGTTTCGGCCGCCTTCGCCCTGGCGGCATCGTCGGGCGGCGGCAGCTTGGCGGCGGCGGATCCGCAGGCCAGCACCAGGGTCGCCGCAAGCAGAAGTCGTTTCATGGCTGTGTCTCCCGCCCGCGTCACGCCGGGCGCACGGTATTGATGTCCTCTGGCGCGCCGCCGGCGGGGCGGCTGCGCTGCGCCGGGATGCGCCCGGCGCGGATGTCCTCGTACCAGTAGGCGTGGTGCTCGCGCGCCCATTCGTCGCCGACGTAACCGTGGCGCATCGCGCGGTAGGCACCGCGCATGCCCACCGTGCCCAGGTAGATGTGCAGCGCCAGCACCGACATCATCAGGATCGCCGCCACGGAATGGATCATGTGGGTCACCTGCATGGTCTGGCGTTCGTATGCGAGGCCGGGGATCAGGTGGTCCATCACCAGCCCCGAGCCGACGGCGATGATGCCGAACAGGAATACGCCGATCCAGAACACGACCTTTTCGCCCGCGTTGAAGCGATGCGACGGCAGCTCCTGCCCCTTCTTGCTCAAGGTGCCGCCGATCTTCAGCAGCCATTTCAGGTCGCCGCGCTGCGGCAGGTTGTCGCGCACGAAGGTGACGATGACGATCACCAGCGACACGGCGAAGACCGGGCCGGCGAAGTTGTGCAGGTTCTTCAGCAGGTACGTGAGCCAGCCGTTCAAGGTCAACCCGAACACCGGCAAGAGGAAGAATCTGCCGAATGCCATCACGATGCCGGAGACGGCCAGAATCACGAATGCGATCGCGTTGGCCCAGTGCGCCGAGCGCTCGAAGGCGGTGAAGCGCTCGATGCGCGCGCCGCCGGCGTCGACGTCGCTGTGCCCGATCGGGCCGCGCGCCAGGAACAGCAGCGCCAGCGCGCCCAGCACGATCAGGAACAGCGCCCCGCCATAGGGAATGATCCAGTCGTTGCGCACCTGCCGCCAGGCCTCTCCCGCCGTCGTCAGACGCGAACCCGGGTACTGCACCGGCCGCTGGATCAGCACGCCAGCTTCGGGCGCCTGGGACTTCGGCAGGCTGGAATAACCCTCGATCCCGCCGGCGACGCCGCGCCACATCGGCGCGTTGTTGCCCGGTTGCACCCGCTGGCGCTGGGCGTTGTTCTGCTTCATGTAGTCCGGATCGGAACTGGCATCGGGCTTGACCTCCGGCTTCACGTCGAAGATGTTCTGGCCCTGGATGCCGCCCTGGGCCGGCGCGCCGGGGCCCGGCGGGGCCGGATCGTCGGGCAGCCTGGTCTGCGCCACGGCCGCGAGGCTGAGCGCCAGCAGGGATCCCAGCAGCAGTGATCGCAGCATGGCGGTCTTCCTCACTTGACCTTGGTGTATTCGTTCTGGCCGTTCACCGTGCGCGTCTTGAGCTGCTGCTCCCAGCTGCCCTTCTCGCCCTGCTTCCAGCCGGCAGCCGCGAACGGGTAGCCGGTGCCCTGGAATGCGGCGGTATCGACCTTGACGCCGCTGTCGAGCGTCTGCGGGTCTTCGGTGCACCCGGCCAGGGCGGCCAGGCCGCCGAGCGCCAGGAAGACGATGGTGATGCGCGGCTTCATGACTTGCCTCCCGGCGGCTGGCCCGCCTGCCTGGATCCGTACGCCGTGCCCCAGCCCCAGGCTTCGGCCCCCTTGCCGCGCATGACCACCCGATTGCGGAAGATGTCCGCGACGACGTCGCCGTCGCCACCCAGCAGGGCCTTTGTGGAGCACATCTCGGCACAGGCGGGGAGCTTGCCTTCGGCCAGCCGGTTGCGCCCGTACTTCTCGAACTCGGCCTGCGAGCCGTTGGCCTCGGGGCCGCCGGCGCAAAACGTGCACTTGTCCATCTTGCCGCGCACGCCGAACGTGCCGGAGGCGGGAAACTGCGGCGCGCCGAACGGGCAGGCGTAGCTGCAGTAACCGCAGCCGATGCACACGTCCTTGTCGTGCAGCACCACGCCTTCGTCGGTGCGATAGAAGCAGTTCACCGGGCACACCGCCATGCACGGCGCGTCGGAGCAGTGCATGCACGCCACCGAGATCGAGCGCTCGCCCGGCACCCCGTCGTTGAGCGTGACGACGCGCCGGCGGTTCACGCCCCACGGCACCTCGTGCTCGTTCTTGCAGGCGGTCACGCAGCTGTTGCATTCGATGCAGCGCTCGGCATCGCAGACAAATTTCATTCGTGCCATGTCAAGCCTCCCGGTTCAGCCGTCGCGCCGTTTGTCCTGCCGTGTTCATGCGGCGACCCTCTCGACGTTGCAGATCGTCGTCTTGGTTTCCTGCATCATGGTGACGCTGTCGTAGCCGTAGGTCGTGGCGGTGTTCACGGCCTCGCCGCGCACCACCGGCGCCGCCCCGCTCGGGTAGTACGGCAGCATGTCGGTGCCTTGCCAGCGGCCCGCGAAGTGGAACGGCATCCAGCACGTGTCCGGCCCCACGCGTTCGGTCACCAGCGCCTGCACGTTCAGCCGCGCGCCGGTCGGCGTCATCAGCCACACCCGGTCGCCGTTGCGGATGCCGCGCTCCGCGGCGGCCTTCGGGTTGATCTCGACGAAGGCTTCCTGCTGCAGTTCGGCCAGCCACGGATTCGAGCGCGTTTCGTCGCCGCCGCCTTCGTACTCGGTGAGACGCCCCGAGCTCAGGATCAGCGGGAACTTCTCGTGCACCTTGTCCGTGAGGTTCTTCTGCTGGATCGTCCTGTACAGCGTCGGCAGCCGCCAGAACGCCTTCTTGTCGTCGTGCGTCGGGTACTTGGCGACCAGGTCGGGACGGGTGCTGTAGAGCGGCTCGCGGTGCTGCGGAATCGCGTCGGGGAAGTTCCAGACCACCGCGCGCGCCTTGGCGTTGCCGAAGGGATGGCAGCCGTGGTTCTTCATCACCACCCGGATGATCCCGCCGGAGAAGTCGGTCTTCCAGTTCTTCCCTTCGGCCGCCGCCTTCTCGGCGTCGGTGAGCTCGTCCCACCAGCCCAGTTTCTTCATCAGCACATGGTCGAACTCGGGATAGCCGGTCTGGATGTCGGCTCCCAGCGATGCCGAGCCGTCCTCCGCCAGCAGGTTCTTGCCATTGCGCTCCACGCCGAAGTTGGCGCGGAAGTTCCCGCCGCCGTCCATCACGTGCTTGCTCGTGTCGTACAGGTTCGGCGAACCGGGGTGCTTGAGCTCCGGCGTGCCGAAGCACGGCCAGGGCAGCCCGAAGTAGTCGCCGGTCAGGTCGTAGCCGGTCTGCGCGTCCTTCACGTTGCCCTTGGCCTTGAGCGTCTTGACGTCGAAGGCCGCCATGTTGCGCATGTGCGCCTTCAGCCGCTCCGGGCTCTGTCCGGTGTAGCCGATGGTCCAGACCGACTTGTTGATCTCGCGCAGGATGTCCTCGGGCACCGGTTCGTCCATGCCCTTGACTTTCTGCATCTTGAAGTTCTTCGACAGCTCCTTGCCGAAGCCGAGCTTCTCGGCGAGCTGGTGCATGATCATGTGGTCGCTGCGGCTTTCCCACAGCGGCTCGATCACCTTCTCGCGCCACTGGATCGACCGGTTGGAGGCGGTGACGGAACCGCTGGTCTCGAACTGCGTCGCCGCCGGCAGCAGGTAGACGGCACGGTTCGGATTCAGATCCTCGGGCTTGCCCGGCATCGCCGCCATGGCCGCCGTCGCCGACGGATACGGATCGACCACCACCAGCAGGTCCAGCTTGTCCATGGCCCGCTTCATCTCCAGGCCGCGCGACTGCGAGTTCGGCGCGTGGCCCCAGTAGACGACCGCCCGCAGGTTCGGGTCCTGGTCGATGAGCTCGTTCTTTTCCAGCACGCCGTCGATCCAGCGCGACACCGTGATGCCGGGCTTGCTCATCATCGCGGGGCTCGCGAACCGGCCCTTGATCCAGTCGTAGTCGACGCCCCAGACCTTGGCGAAGTGGCGCCAGGAACCTTCGGCAATGCCGTAGTAGCCGGGCAGCGAGTCGGGGTTCGGGCCGACGTCGGTGGCGCCCTGCACGTTGTCGTGGCCGCGGAAGATGTTGGCGCCGCCGCCCGAGACGCCGACGTTGCCCAGCGCCAGCTGCAGGATGCAGGAGGCGCGCACCATCGCGTTGCCGATCGTGTGCTGGGTCTGGCCCATGCACCACACGATGGTCGACGGGCCGGTTCCTGGCCATCATCTCGGCGACCTTCGCACATCTGGGCCTCGGGCACGCCGCAGGCCTCCTCGACCTTGTCCGGCGTCCACTTGGCCATGACGTCTTCCTTGACCTTGTCCATGCCGTAGACGCGGTCGTTGATGTACTTCTTGTCTTCCCAGCCGTTCTTGAAGATGTGGTACAGCGACGCCGAACAGGAACGGGATGTCCGTGCCGGAGCGGATGCGCACGTACTCGTCGGCCTTGGCCGCGGTGCGCGTGAAGCGCGGGTCGACCACGATCATCTTGGTGCCGGTCTCCTTGGCGTGCAGCATGTGCAGCATCGAGACCGGGTGCGCCTCGGCGGCGTTGGAGCCGATGTACAACGCGCACTTGCTGTTCTGCATGTCGTTGTACGAGTTGGTCATCGCGCCGTAGCCCCAGGTGTTGGCCACGCCGGCGACCGTGGTGGAGTGGCAGATGCGCGCCTGGTGGTCGCAGTTGTTGCTGCCCCACAGGCTGCACGAACTTGCGCATCAGGTACGACTGCTCGTTGCTGTGCTTGGAGGAGCCGACCCAGTAGATCGAGTCCGGGCCGCTCGCCTTGCGCAGCTCGAGCATCTTCGCCGCGATCTCGTTGTAGGCCTGGTCCCAGCTGATGCGCTGGTACTTGCCGTTCACCAGCTTCATCGGATAGCGCAGGCGGAACTCGCCGTGGCCGTGCTCGCGGATCGACGGCGCCCTTGGCGCAGTGCGCGCCGAGGTTCAGCGGCGAGTCGAACACCGGCTCCTGCCGCACCCAGACGCCGTTTTCCACCACCGCGTCGATCGCGCAGCCCACCGAGCAGTGGGTGCACACGGTGCGCTTGACCTCGATCCTGCCCTGGCCGACGGCGGGCGTGCGGCCCTCGACGGCCTGCGCCTTCTTCACCAGCGTGAGCGACGAGACGGCGATGCCGACCCCCACTCCCAGGCCGGAGCGGCGCAGGAAGCCGCGCCGGTCCATGGTGGGCAGGGCCTGCGACAGGCCGCGCTGGAGGCTGTGGACGAACGGGGACCGGCCCGCCGCGCTGATCGAACCGTTCTTCTTGGTCAGCAACATGATGACGACTCCTGCCCGGACGCGTCGCAGCGAGCGCCGGAACGATGTGAACCGTGGAAACGCATGGACCGCCCGGGTGCGGGAGTCAGACGAGCGTGGACTGGTAGTAGCGCTTGACGTGATCGGTCACGTGGTAGCCGCCGCCGCGCGACGGCGGCTCCTTGGGCTGCGGCGCAGGCTGCGCCTGGGGCGTGATGCCGGGAAGCAGGGTCGCTGCGGCGGCGACTGCACCGGCGCTGCCGGCTCCGGCGAACAAGGTCCTGCGTGACACGAGGCGCTTCGGCTGCTTCATCGTCTGTCTCCCTGTCTTCGTGGCGCATTCCGGATGCGCGGCTGGAATGTAATCCGCGCACCGTACCAGTGCAATGATGGAAACCCCGCAGACAGCTTCGTGCAAGTTTCGCTGTCTCGTTCAGAGTGCCGCACTTTGAAAAACCCTACTCCAACATGTCGAACGCCTGTGCCTCGACGCTGGCGAACGCTCGGGTAAAGCCTGCGAGCATCCGATAGAAGCTCGCTTTCGGATGAGCATCGATCGCGTCGCACAGCTCGTTCACCCATGGCTGCAGGTGCGCCGCGAAGAACTCGCGCTGACGCGTGAGATTCGCTCACCGAGACCTCGTCGCCGGCGATCAGGTAGCGCATCACCTCGCACAGGTAGGCGATGTGGTCCTCGGTCTCCGGCATCGCTTCGTCGCGCGCGAGTCCGAGGGCGGCCAGGTCGCTGCGCAGCCGCGCCAGCGCCTTGTCGTTGAGGAAGCCGCTCAGGTAGTGCGAGGCGAACAGGTAGACCTCGGGCTTGCCGACGCCGCCGAACAAGGTGCTGTATTCGTCGGCCACGGCTTCGGGTCGCGGTTTCGCGCGCCGTCCCGACGACCTGCCGCCACGGCTCCTCGAGGAAACCGCCGGCAGCGGGCGCCTGCGTGACGGCGACCCGCAGCGCATCGAGCAGTTGCGCCGCCGGTGGAGCGTAGAACAACTGGGCCAGCAGGCCGTAGACCTCGGCGCGGGCGGTTTCCTCGTCGAGGGCGCGGGTCAGAGCCCAATTTCGTACTCAATGGTGTATCCGCGGCATTGTCGTCCTGATTGGGAACTGCCCCAAGGCATCAGATATCCGTGATCTTCACTTCGTCGGGCGCGGAGTAGATGTCGATCACGCGGCAGTCGCCGCACATCTTGAGCCGCTCGACCGCCGCGCCCTGGAACATCGGATGGCCGCCCAGGCGCGCCCAGCATCGCCTCGATCGCCTTGAGCGTGCCGAAGGGCTTGCCGCAGCGCACGCAGGCGTAGGGCTGCATCTCGTTGAGCACGCGCGCCTCCCGCCGCTCGCGCGCCAGCAGCAGCCGCGGCTCGAGCTTGATCGCCTGCTCCGGGCAGGTGCCGCGCGCACAGGCCGCACTGGACGCAGTTCTTCTCGATGAAGCGCAGCTGCGGCAGCGCCGCGTTGTCCTGCAGCGCGCTGGCCGGACAGGCGCTGACGCAGCTGAGGCACAAGGTGCAGCGGTCCTTGTTCACCTGCACGCTGCCGAAGGGCGAGCCGTGCGCCGGCATGGGCACCACCGCCGGGCCGCCGCGGCGCGTACGCCAGCAGGTGGTCGAGGGCCAGTTCCAGCGTCGCGCGCTTCTCCGGCGCCAGCGAAAACTGCGCGGGCCGCTCCGGCGCCGCGGGACGCTGCCGCACCAGCAGCTGCAATTCCTGGTCCAGGTCGCCGAGCGTGCGCGCCTGCAGCAGCGTGAAATGCCGGCCGTCGTAGCCCAGGCCGCCGAGGACCGCCTCGGCCACGTCCATCTGTTCGCGCAGCGCGTCCAGGTACTGCGGCGCCTCCTCACCGGTCGTGAGCACGGCCACCTGCGATGCACCCATCGCCACGGCGCTCAGCCAGACCTCCAGGCCCAGGCTCGCGGTATGCCACACCGGCATCGGGATCACGTTGGCCGGCACGCCCTGCGCGACGCCGAGCTGGGCCGCCCGGCCGACCTCTTCGACCAGCGCCTGGCCGCGCTTCCTGGCTGTGCAGCAGCAGCACCGGCGCTTGCCGCCCGCCTGCAGGTACGTGGACAGCAGCGTGCGGATCTTCAGTCCCTGCGCGGCAGCCGTGGGATAGGCGTAACTGATGGCGCCCGTGGGACACACCGTGGTGCAGGCGCCGCAGCCCACGCACAGGTTGGCGTTGACCAAGACCCGCTGGCGCGAGCGCGTCGCTCGTGATCGCCTCCGCGGAGCAGACCTCGACGCAGGCGTTGCAGCCGACCTTTTCGTTGCGGCTGTGCGCGCACAGCTTCTGCTTGTAGGCGAAGAATTTCGGCTTCTCGAATTCGCCGACCAGTTCGCGCAGCTTGAGCACCGTCGGCAGCGCCGCCTCGGCCCAGTTCGCGGCGGGCACGTGGAAATAGCCTTGCGGTCGAGCGTGCTGCAGGAAGGCCGGTGCGGGCCGCAGGTCCAGCACGAGGTCGAAGCGCTCGGTGAGCGCCTGTGCCTCGCGCCCGAAGTCGATCGCCCCCGCCACCGTGCAGACCTTGACGCATTGGCGGTGGCCGGTGCACAGCGCCGCGTCGATCTGGTAGTCCAGGCCGATCGCGCTCTCGGGGCATGCGACGACGCAGGCGTTGCAGCGCGTGCACAGGTCCAGGTCGATCGGGTTGCCGGCGGTCCATTGCAGCTCGAAGGCGCCGAGCCAGCCGCGCAACGCGGCTATGCGCCCGCCCAGCACCGGATAGCGCCGCTCCTGCGCGCCGGCGCCGCCTTGCGTGAACACGGTCACGTCGAGCACGTCGGCCACCAGCGCCGCCGCCCGCTCGGCGTCCTCCATGGGGCCGATCACCAGCAGCCGGCCCGCGCTGCGGTACGTCACCGTCGGCACCGGATCCGGATCGGGCAGGTGCGCCGCGGCCAGCAGGGCCGCGATCTTGGGCATCGCCTTGGCTGCGTCGCGGCTCCAGCCGCCGGTTTCGC
>CAVPTY010000018.1:0-10624 GCA_963708655.1 uncultured beta proteobacterium | reverse complement strand
TGTCATTCTACTGGTTACAACCTGGTGGCCTGCTGGACGCCGTTCCGGCGTGGCGCACGGGCCACTTCCTGGCGCAGTATAACGACGGACTGTTCACGGCGTTCATCGATCCCTTCCACGGCGGCCGCATCCTCGGCGCGCCCGAGTGCTACTCCCTGGCCCGTCACGCTTCCGGGCAGGAGATCCCCGACGACCCGCGCTTCCTGCTCCCCGTTTCCAACCGCCAGATCGTTCTGCGCATGGCCGGGAACTTGCGCCGCGCCTGGTTCCACCGGCGGTGTTACGGAAAGGCGGTTCGCCTGCTCGATGTGTTGATCGCCGCGCTGCCCCAGTCGGCCGACGAATACCGCCAGCGCGCCATCGCCAACCTGCAACTGGGCAATATGCGGTCCGCCATGCGGGACCTGGAGGCCTACCTGCGCCTGGCGCCGGAAGCCTCCGACCGCGGCGACATCGAAAAGCACGTGAAATCGCTCAAGGGGTATCTGGTGCGGCTGAACTGATTCACCAGCTCGGTGAGTTCCTCGACGATGAAACTGCCCTGGTTCGGGTTTTCGTTCTTCGCCAGCCCCCACTCGCGGTTGATGATCAGCTGGATCGCCATGGCGCGGCGCACGCTGTCCTCGGTCGGCGTCGTGATCGCCTCGTCGAAGGCGTTGGTGTGCAGCGAGTTGCAGTTGTCGTAGATCGCGATCAGCGCCTGCAGCGTCGTGCGGATGTCGTTGAACTCGATCTCCTGCGCGTGCAGGCTGCGCCCCGACGTCTGGATGTGGTACTTGAGCTTCTGGCTGCGCTCGTTGGCGCCGTACTTCTCCTTCATCGCGACCGCCCAGATGCGGCGCGCGACGCGGCCGATCACCGTGTATTCCGGGTCCATGCCGTTGGAGAAGAAGAACGACAGGTTGGGCGCGAAGTCGTCGATGTGCATGCCGCGCGCCAGGTACGCTTCGACGAAGGTGAAGCCGTTGGACAGCGTGAACGCGAGCTGGCTGATCGGGTTGGCGCCGGCCTCGGCGATGTGGTAGCCGGAGATCGACACCGAATAGAAGTTGCGCACGTTGTGGTGCACGAAGTACTCCTGGATGTCGCCCATCACCTTCAGGCTGAACTCGGTGGAGAAGATGCAGGTGTTCTGGCCCTGGTCCTCCTTGAGGATGTCGGCCTGCACCGTGCCGCGCACGTTGGACAGCGCCCACTCGCGGATCTTGGCGGCCTCGGTGTCGGTCGGCTCGCGGCCGTTGTCGGCCTTGAACTTCTCCAGCTTGCTGATCGATCGCGGTGTTCATGAACATCGCGAGGATGCTCGGCGCCGGGCCGTTGATGGTCATCGACACCGAGGTGCTCGGGCTGCACAGGTCGAAGCCCGGAATACAGCACCTTCATGTCGTCGAGCGTCGCGATCGACACGCCGGAGTTGCCGACCTTGCCGTAGATGTCGGGCCGCAGGTCGGGATCGTAGCCGTAGAGCGTGACCGAGTCGAAGGCCGTGGACAGGCGCTTGGCCGGCATGCCTTCGGACAGCAGCTTGAAGCGGCGGTTGGTGCGGAACGCGTCGCCCTCGCCGGCGAACATGCGCGTCGGGTCCTCGTTCTCGCGCTTGAAGGCGAAGACGCCGGCGGTATAGGGAAAGCTGCCGGGGACGTTCTCCAGCATCAGCCACTTGAGGATTTCGCCGTGGTCCTCGTACTGCGGCAGCGCGACCTTGCGGATCGTGGTGCCGGACAGCGACCTGGTGGTCAGCGCGGTGCGGATCTCCTTGTCGCGGATCTTCACCACGTACTCGTCGCCGGCATAGGCTTGGCGCATCTGCGGCCAC
This sequence comes from uncultured beta proteobacterium, assembly GCA_963708655.1. Classification (GTDB taxonomy): domain Bacteria; phylum Pseudomonadota; class Gammaproteobacteria; order Burkholderiales; family Burkholderiaceae_C; genus Ramlibacter. The sequence continues at coordinate 8,808 of CAVPTY010000018.1, read as the reverse complement.
TGGGCCAGCAGCTTGCGGGCGGCGGCGTCGAGCCGGCCGTCGCGTTCGTCGGCCAGCCGCAGCACGGTGTTCCTCGCGCCGTCGCGCTCGGCGTGGTCCTCGTGCAGCATGCGCGCCGTCTCGCGCAACTGCTGCAGCTCGCGCGCCAGCTTCGACTGCGCCCGGGCCCGCTGCTTGTAGCCGCGCACCGTGTCGCTGATCTCCGCCAGGTAGCGGCTGCGGGCGGCGGGCACGACCGGGGCCTGGTTGGTGCTGTGGCGCACCGTCACCTTCGGCAGCGCTCCGTCCTGCAGCGCCAGCCCGAGTTGCGCCAGCCGCGGCTTGAGCGCCTGGTACAGCGCGGTGACGCCGTCGTCGTTGAAGCGCGCGGCCATGGTGCCGAACACCGGCATCTCCTCCGGCCGGCGGCCGAACGCTTCGCGGTTGCGCTGCACCTGCTTGCCCACGTCGCGCAGCGCGTCGGCGGCGCCCTTGCGGTCGAACTTGTTGATGGCGACGAAGTCGGCGAAGTCCAGCATGTCGATCTTCTCGAGCTGGCTGGCGGCGCCGAACTCGGGCGTCATCACGTAGATCGGAATGTCGACCAGCGGCACGATCGCCGCGTCGCCCTGTCCGATGCCGGAGGTCTCCACGACGATCAGGTCGAAGCCGGCCGTCTTGCACGCGGCGACGACGTCGGGCAGGGCCGCCGAGATCTCGCTGCCGAACTCGCGGGTCGCGAGCGAGCGCATGAAGATGCGCTGGCCGGCTCGCCAAGGGCCGATGGCGTTCATCCGGATCCGGTCGCCGAGCAGTGCGCCGCCGCTCTTGCGCCGCGACGGGTCGATCGAGATCAGGGCCGCGCGGATGCGGTCGCCCTGGTCCAGCCGCAGGCGCCGGATCAATTCGTCGGTGAGGGACGACTTGCCCGCGCCGCCGGTGCCGGTGATGCCAACGACGGGCACCCGGCGCGCCGCCGCTTCGCCCTTCACGGCCTGCATCAGCTTCGCGTCGGCCTTGCCGTTCTCCAGGGCCGTGATCAACTGGGCCAGGGCGCGCCAGTTCAGCTCGCCGTGGCCCCGGATCGCGGCGACATCCTTGGGTGCATGCGGCGACAGGTCACGGTCGCAGCGCATCACCATCTCGCCGATCATCCCCGCCAGTCCCATGCGCTGGCCGTCTTCCGGGCTGTAGATGCGCGTCACGCCGTATTCCTGCAGTTCGCGGATCTCGGCCGGGACGATGACGCCGCCGCCGCCGCCGAACACCTGGATGTGGCCGCCGCCGCGCTCCCTCAGCAGGTCCACCATGTACTTGAAGTACTCGATGTGGCCGCCCTGGTAGGAGCTGACGGCGACGCCCTGCACGTCCTCCTGCAGGGCGGCGGTCACCACTTCGTCGACGCTGCGGTTGTGCCCGAGGTGGATCACCTCGGCGCCCATTCCCTGCAGGAGGCGCCGCATGATGTTGATGGCGGCGTCGTGCCCGTCGAACAGGCTGGCTGCGGTGACGAAACGCACCTTGTGGGTTGGTCGGTAGCTGGCGAGCGCCTTGTATTCGGCGGACAGGTCGGTCATTGGTGTCTCCGCGCCAGCCGGGCCGGTTCCCGTGCCCTGACTTGACGTTTACGTAAACGTCAATCTTACCGGGTTTCGTCCAAATGAAAAGGGCGCCCCCTGGCGCCCTTTCGACCGGCTGGTCGGCTTATTTGTACAGCAATTCGGGCAGCCACAGGCCGATCGCCGGGGAACATGTAGAGCAGCACCATCGCGATGACCTGGATGCCCATGAACGGCAGCATGCCGACGAAGATCTGGTTCAGCGTCACGTGCGGCGGCGACACGCCCTTGAGGTAGAACGCCGCCATCGCCACCGGCGGCGACAGGAACGCCGTCTGCAGGTTCAGCGCGACCAGCAGGCCGAAGAACAGCGGATCGACGTTGAACTTGGGCAGCAGCGGGATGAAGATCGGCATGAAGATCACGATGATCTCGGTCCACTCCAGCGGCCAGCCCAGGATGAAGATGATGAACTGCGCGAGCAGCATGAACTGGAACGGCGTCAGGCCGAGCGACAGCACCCAGCGCTCGACGATCTCCTGGCCGCCCAGCAGCGCGAACGACGCCGAGAAGATCGACGATCCGACGAACAGCCAGCAGACCATGGCGCTGGTCTTGGCCGTCAGGAACGAGGATTCCTTGACGATCCTGCCCAGGTCCTTCAAGGTCTCGGCCACCACGGCGCCACCGGGCGCGGCCCGCCTGATCGCGAGGTACCGGTAGACGCCGGCGAGCAGCAGACCGCCGAGCGCGCCGATGGCCGCGGCTTCCGTGGGCGTTGCCAGGCCGAACACGATCGAGCCCAGCACCGCCACGATCATCACGGCGAGCGGGAAGAAGGATGCCAGCAGCATCTTGAAGACTTCCAGCCGCTGCCAGTTCATCAGCCAGCTGATGAGCGCGAGACCCAGCAGTCCCACGGCGAGGGTGATCCAGAACCAGGTGGGCGCCGGCTCCCGCTCGGCAGCCGCTGCGGCCTGCGGCTCGGCGGCGGGAGTCGCGGACGCGGCGGCGGGTGCGGCGGGAGCCGACGCCGTGGCCACGGGCGACTCCTGCAAGCCTGCGGCTTCCTGCGGCGGCTCCTCGAGCCCGCCTTCCTCCTTCGGCTCCTGCAGGCCCTCCGGCTCGCTCGCCTGGTCGGACAGGGAGGTGAACGACCCGCCCGCCTGCTCCAGCCCGGTCGTGTCCACCGCTGCCTTGGGCGCCGTCGCAGCACCGTACATGGTCACGAGGAGGGCCGTGATGGCGATGGCCGGCAGCAGCGAGACGAAGAGCTGGCTCGCCACCTGGCGCCGGGGCAGGGCCGGATCGCGCAGGCCGCCGCACAGGCCGGTGAGGGCGTTGCGGCTGCGCGCGCTCAGGGTCTGCGACAGCGGTGGCAGTGGCACCTGCCGCTCGGCCGCGGAGAGCGGCGGCGCCAGCTGCGGCTTCCACTTGGCCAGCACGATGACGTAGCCGACGTACAGGGTCGCCAGCATGAGGCCGGGGAAGAAGGCGCCGGCGTACAGCTTCACGACCGACACGCCGGCGGTCGCGCCGTAGACGATCAGCAGCACCGACGGCGGAATCAGGATGCCGAGGCAGCCGCCGGCGGTGATCGCGCCGGCCGAGAGCTTGCACGTTGTAGCCGGCCCGCAGCATCGCCGGCAAGGCCAGCAGGCCCATCAGCGTGACCACGGCGCCGACGATGCCGGTCGCGGTGGCGAAGATCGCGCAGGTGACGATGGTCGCCACCGCCAGCGAGCCCGGCACGCGCGCCGTGGCGAGGTGCAGGCTCTTGAACAGCTTCTCGATCAGGTTGGCGCGCTCGACCAGGTAGCCCATGAACACGAACAGCGGCACCGAGATCAGCACGTCGTTGGACATCACCGAATAGGCGCGCTGCACCATCAGGTCGAGGATCTGCTGCACCGCCAGCGCGGGGTTCACGCTGCGGTAGGCGAGCCAGGCGAAGAACATGCCCATGCCCATCAGGGTGAACGCCGTCGGGAAACCCGAGCATGATGGCGACCACGATCAGTGCCAGCATCAGCAGGCCGAGGCCCAGGTCCGTTGCGTCCAGATGCCCATCGACGAAGCCGGCACCAGGGCGTGTAGATGACGACGAACGCGAGGATGATCGCCATCAGGCTGAAGCCGAACCAGAGTTCCTTGCGGATCTTCATTTCGTGCTCTCCTGCGGCGACGACGAACTGGTCGAGCTTCGCGATGTCCTCGTCCTTCACGTGCACCATCTCCTTCAGTTTGTCGACGTCCACTTCCTCGACGTCCTCGCCGCGCGAGGGCCACTTACCCTGCTTCAGGCAGATGATGCAGCGCACGATCTCGACCAGGCCCTGCGCCAGCAGGAAGGCGCCGGCCAGCGGGATGATCGTCTTGAACGGGTAGATCGGCGGGCCGTCGGCGGTGATGTTCGAATGCTCGTTGATGGCCCAGGAGTCGGCGGCGTAGTTGTAGCCGGCCCAGGTCAGCGCAAACACCCCGGGAATGAAGAACAGAATGTACAGCGTCAGGTCGAGCGTCGCCTGCAGTGCGCGGCGGGAAGAAGCCATAGAGCACGTCACCGCGTACATGGCCATTCTTGGACAAGGTGTAGGCGCCCGCCATCATGAACAGGCTGCCGTACATCATGATCATGACGTCGAAGGCCCAGGGGTGCGGATTGTCCAGCGCATAGCGCGAGAACACTTCCCAGGAGATCATGAACGTGAGGGCGACGATGAGCCAGGAAAACGACTGCCCGACAAAGGTGCTGATCCTGTCCATCGCAAGAAGCAATTTCTGCATAGTCTGGTCTGCTCAAATAAAATCAGCCATCCGGACAAGATCCGAATGGCCGATGGATGCTGCAAAAAAACGCTCAGGCCTTCTTGGCTGGGAAGAAATGGCTCACGGCCATACGGCGACTGACGTAGGTGTCCTGATCCCACTTCACGGCGCGCTCGGCAAATGCCTTCTGCGATGCGACGACTTCCTTGAACAAGGGGTTTTCAGCCGACTTCTTTTCAATAATGGCATCCCACAGTTTGAGTTGAGCCTGCAGAATTGAATCCGGGGTCTTGTAGAACTTGACCTTGTCCTTGGTCTGCAGCTCGATGTAGTCCTTGGAGTAGCGATCAATCGCTTTCCAGGACATCTCGGCCGACGCGGCCTCCGTTGCGCCCGCGATGATCGCCTTCATTTTCGGGGGCAAGGCATCGTATTTGGTCTTGTTGAACATGATCTCGAACGTTTCGGCGCTCTGGTGGTAGCTTTGCAGCATGCAGACCTTGGACACGTCGGGAAAGCCCAGCAGACGGTCCGATGATGGCGTTGTTGAACTCGGCCCCGTCGAGCAGGCCGCGGTCCATGGCCGGCACGATCTCGCCGCCGGGCAGCGCGTTCACCGCGGCACCCATGGCCGTGAACAGGTCGATGGCCAGGCCGTTGGTGCGGAACTTCAGGCCCTTGAAGTCCTCGACCTTGGTGATCGGCTTCTTGAACCAGCCCAGCGGCTGCGTGGTCATCGGGCCGTACAGGAAAGACGTCACGTTGCCGCCGATGGACGCATAGAGCTTGTCCAGCAGTTCCTTGCCGCCGCCGTACTTGTGCCAGGCGAGCAGCATGTTGGCGTCCATGCCGAAGGCCGGCCCGGAATTCCACAGGGCCAGCGCGTTCTGCTTGCCGTAGTGGTAGCCCAGCACGCCGTGGCCGCCGTCGAGCGTTCCCTTGGAGACCGCCTCGAACAGGCCGAAGGCCGGCACCACGGCGCCGGCGGGCAGCACCTCGATCTTCAGCTCGCCGCCGGTCATGTCGTTGACCTTCTTGGCGAAGTCGAGCGCGTACTCGTGGAAGATGTCCTTTGACGGCCACGTGCTCTGGAAGCGCAGGGACGTGACGCCCTGGGCGCTGGCAATCATCGGCGCGCTCATGGCGCCCGCGGCAAGGGCGGCGCCCTTGAGCAGGCTGCGGCGGCGCGTGGTCTTCGGCTCGTTCATATCGCGTGTCTCCTGGGATTGGTTCAAAGGAAATGATTACTCGTCTATCTTTGGCCTTGGGCAGCGGGAGTGAAACAGGGTTTACACGGACGGTTCAGGAAGCTGTCAGGCTTTGCGCCGGCCGCCCGAAATGCCCGGCCGCGCGGTTCTACACTGCGGAACTCCGACGGGAATCCACCATGCCGCCACCGATCCAGCTCTTCGACCAGGCCTCCAGCACCTGCACCTACCTGCTGTTCGACGAGGGCACGCGGGAAGCGCTGATCATCGATCCCGTCGCCGAGCAACTCGAGCGGGACCTCGCCGTCCTGCGCGAATACGGGCTCGAGCTCCTGTGGTCCGTCGAGACCCACGCGCATGCCGACCACATCACCAGCGCGGGCCTGCTGGCGGAGCACACGGGCGCGCGCACCGCGGCGCCGGCCGGCTGCGGGATCGGCGCCGCCGCCGTCCAACTCCAGGACGGCGACACCTTGCGCATCGGCGGCGAGACGCTCAAGGCGCTGCACACGCCCGGCCACACGGCCGGGAGCATGAGCTATCTCTGGCGCAACCACGTGTTCACCGGGGACACGCTGCTGATCGACGGCTGCGGCCGCACCGACTTCCAGTCGGGCAGCGCGGCCGACCTGTACCGCAGCATCACCCAGGTGCTGTTCGCGCTGCCGGACGACACCACGGTGTGGCCGGGGCACGACTACAAGGGCCGCACCCATTCCACCATCGGCCAGGAGAAGCAGTCCAACTCGCGGGTGGCGGGCAAGAGCCAGGCCGAGTTCGAGGCGACCATGCAGGCGCTGAACCTGCCTCGCCCCAGGCGCATCGACGAGGCGGTGCCGGCCAACCGGAGCTCGGGGCTGCGTCACGACGCCAGCCACGAGGCCGGCGTGCAGCCGCGCGCGGCGCAGGGGTACGCCGGCGACGTCCCGCCGCAACTGGCATACGACTGGTGGACCCGCGGCGACGCGGTGCTGATCGACGTGCGCAGCGATGCCGAGCGCGAGTGGGTCGGCTTCGTCCCGGGGGCGGCGGCGATCGCCTGGAAGCAGTGGCCGGGCATGGCGATGAACGCGCAGTTCGACGCGGCGCTGCGCGCGGCGGTGCCGCCAGGCACGAAGGCGGTGCTGATGTGCCGCAGCGGCGTGCGGTCCATCGCTGCCGCGAAGCGCGCCACCGAACTCGGCATCGAGGCATACAACATCCTGGAAGGTTTCGAGGGCGATCCGGACCAGCAGGGCCATCGCGGCCGCCGCGGCGGCTGGCGCTTCCGCGGCCTGCCTTGGCGCCAGGGCTGACCGCTCGCTGCGCGACAATAGGCACCTTTTTCGACTCGTACCCGACCCTCCATGCCCGTCAACCTGTCCGCGCCGCGTGCCGGCGATCTGCACCCGGTCGCGGGTATTCGCCTCGGCAGCACCGAGGCCGGCATCCGCAAAGCCAATCGCAAAGACCTCGCCGTGATCGTGCTGGACCCCGGCGCCGCCGTCGCCGGCGTCTTCACCCAGAACCGCTTCTGCGCCGCCCCGGTGCAGGTGTGCCGGGAGCACCTCGCGCAAGGCAGCGTCCGCGCGATGGTGATCAACACCGGCAACGCCAATGCCGGCACCGGCGCCGACGGCCTGCAGCGCGCGCGTGCCACCTGCGAAGCGGTGGCGCGACGGCTCGGCATCGCTGCGCACCAGGTGCTGCCGTTCTCCACCGGCGTGATCATGGAACAGTTGCCGGTGGAGCGCATCGAGGCCGGCCTCGATGCGGCGCTGGCCGACGCGAAGCCGGACCACTGGCTGCGCGCCGCCGAAACCATCATGACCACCGACACCGTGCCCAAGGCGTTCAGCCGCCGCATCACCGTGGACGGCGCCCCGGTCACCATCACCGGCATCAGCAAGGGCGCCGGCATGATCCGGCCGAACATGGCGACGATGCTCGGGTTCCTCGCCTGCGACGCGAAAGTCGATGCGGCCGTGCTGCAACAACTGGCGCTGGAACTGGCCGAGGGCTCGTTCAACCGCGTCACGGTGGACGGCGACACGTCGACCAACGACTCGTTCGTGGTCATTGCGACCAACCAGGCCGCCCATGAGCCCGTCACGTCGCTCGGGAGCCCGGCCGGCCAGTCGCTCAAGGCCGGCATGCTGGAGGTGGCGCGGCTGCTGGCCCAGGCGATCGTGCGCGACGGCGAAGGTGCGACCAAGTTCATCACCGTTCAGGCCGAAGGCGGTGCGACTGCCGCCGAATGCCGGCAGGTGGCCTATGCCGTCGCGCATTCGCCGCTGGTCAAGACCGCGTTCTTCGCGAGCGACCCGAACCTGGGGCGCATCCTGGCCGCCGTCGGCTATGCCGGCATCGCCGACCTGGACCAGGCGCAGATCGAGCTGTTCCTCGACGACGTCCACGTGGTCACGCGCGGCGGGCGCCATCCGGCCTACCGCGAGGAGGACGGCCAGCGGGTGATGAAGCAAAGCGAGATCACCGTGCGCATCGAGCTCGGCCGCGGCAGCGCGGCCGACACCGTATGGACCTGCGACCTGAGCCACGACTACGTGAGCATCAATGCGGACTACCGCTCCTGAAGGCGGGACTGGACACCCGTACGCAGAGGACGCAGAGGTTGCGCAGAGGTCGCAGAGGAATCCAGGAACAAGTGGCAGAACGAGTCTCCTTCTTCGTCCTTCTTTCTTCCGTCTTTTCTGCGTTCTCTGCGTGTCCTTTGCGTCCTCTGCGTACGGATGTCCTGGCTTCATTTTCGAGTGACGAAGTGACACAGTGACCAATACCATCGAACAACTCATCGCCCGCGCGGACCAGCTGATCGCGCGGATCGAATCCATCCTCCCGCAGCCCCTCACGGCGCCGGACTGGAGCGCGTCGCCCGCCTGGCGCTACCGCAAGCGCTCGTCCGGCCACGGCGTACTGGAGCCGGTGCGGCACGTCGCCGGCATCCGGCTGGCGGATCTGAAGGAGATCGACCTGCAGAAGGAGAAGATCCAGCGCAACACGCTGCAGTTCGTCGACGGCCTGCCGGCCAACAACGTGCTGCTCACCGGCGCACGCGGCACCGGCAAGTCGTCGCTGATCAAGGCCTGCCTGAACGAGTACTCGCCGCGCGGCCTGCGCCTGATCGAGGTCGACAAGGAGCACCTGGTCGACCTGCCGGACATCGTCGACGTCGTCGCGGCGCGGCCCGAGAAGTTCATCGTCTACTGCGACGACCTGAGCTTCGACGAGGGCGAGCCCGGCTACAAGGCGCTCAAGTCGATCCTCGACGGCTCGGTGGCGGCGGCGACGCCCAA
>CAVPTY010000017.1:0-22616 GCA_963708655.1 uncultured beta proteobacterium | reverse complement strand
GCAGGTCGGTGAAATACCAGCGGTCCACCAGCGGGCCGATCTTGCGGAACATCGCCTCCAGGTCCTTGTCCGCCATCGCGCCGAAGACCGCATGCGTGACCGGATAGAAGCCCTGTGCGTCGAGGTTGGCCGTCAGCGCCGCCACCGAGTGCGGGTTGTGCGCGACGTCCAGCACCAGCGACCGGCTGGCCCGGCACCACCTGGAAGCGCCCCGGCAGTTCGACCATCGCCAGCCCCTTGCGCACCGCCTGCGCCGTCACGGGGATCCGGGAGCGCAGCGACTCCAGCGCCGCCAGCGCGCCCGACGCGTTGATCAACTGGTTGGCGCCGCGCAGCGCCGGATAGGCCAGGCCGGCGTAGCGGCGCCCGCGCCCGGCCCAGGCCCACTGCTGCTGGTCGCCCGAGAAGTTGAAGTCGTGCCCCAGCCGCCACAGGTCCGCGCCGATCTCCGTGGCGCGATCGATCACGCTTTGCGGCGGCACCGGGTCGCTGACGATGGCCGGCCGGCCGGTGCGCAGGATGCCGGCCTTCTCGGCGCCGATCGCCTCGCGGTCCGGCCCCAGGTAATCCATGTGGTCGAGGTCTACGCTGGTGATGACGGCGCAGTCCGGATCGATGATGTTCACCGCATCCAGCCGGCCGCCCAGGCCCACTTCCAGGATCGCCAGGTCCAGCGGCGCGGCGGCCATCAGGCTCAGGATCGCCAGCGTCGTGAATTCGAAGTAGGTCAGCGCGACGTCCTGCCGCGCCGCTTCCACCCGCTCGAAATGCGGCACGAGGTCGGCGGCCCGGACGATCTCGCCGTGGATGCGGCAACGCTCCTCGAAGTGCACCAGGTGCGGCGACGTGTAGACCCCGGTGCGGTACCCCGCCTGCAGCGCGATCGCTTCCAGCATGGCGCAGGTGGAGCCCTTGCCGTTGGTGCCGGCCACGGTGATCACCGGGCAGCCGAAGGCGCAGCTGCAGGCGCTGCGCGACCGCACGGACCCGGTCCAGGCCCAGCTCGATGGTCTTGGGGTGCAGGCGCTCGCAGTGCACGAGCCAGTCGGCGAGGGTGTCCATCCCCCGATTGTCGTCCGGCCGCTATGCTCCTTCGCCGCGGATCCGGGGTGCCGGTCCGGCCCCGCCCGTCTCCTGCCGGGGCCACTGGGCGCCATAGGGCTCCAGGGCCCGGCACGGCCCCAGGACGGTCATCGCGATCACCGCCTGGCGCAGGCCGGCGGCCGAACGCAGTGGCGCGAGCGCGCGACTGGCGGCGGCGGGCCGCCGCACGGCAGGTGCCGCCCGGCGCGGGGCCCGAGTCGCCACCGGCGGCGTCCATGGCGGCACGGCAGCCGCTTGCGCACGCGCGGGCACCTCGCTCCAGTCCGGCGCGACCTCCGGCGGCGGGACGGGTGCGGCCGGGCCGCGGCCCCATGAGATGTCCGGGGTGTTTTCCAGTCCCGCGGGCAGCGGGGCCGCGACGGGTCCCGGCTCGGACTCCACCGGCGCCGACATGGCCGCCATGCGCTCTTCGCGCCGGCGGCGATCGCGCTGCTGCCGCCACACCGTGAACGCGAACAGCGCGCCGAAGATCAGCAGGAACCACAGGAACTCGGACAGCCCGGTGAAGTTCACGGCGTCAGCCCCTGGGCGGCGTGGCGGGGCCGCCGTCGGCGCCGGCGATCCCGGTGCGCATGTCGGTATCGGCCTGCAGGTTCTTCATGCGGTAGTAGTCCATGATGCCGAGGTTGCCGGCGCGGAACGCCTCGGCCATCGCGCGCGGCACCTCGGCTTCGGCCTCCACCACCCGCGCCCGCATCTCCTGTTCCAGCGCGACGGCCATGGCCCGGCGTTCCTCGGCCTTCGCCTGCGCGATCTGCTTGTCGGCGTCGGCCTGGTCGATCTGCAGCTTGGCGCCGATGTTGGCGCCGACGTCGACGTCGGCGATGTCGATGGACAGGATCTCGTACGCCGTGCCGGCGTCCAGGCCCCGGCTGAGGATGTTCTTCGAGATGTGGTCCGGGTTCTCGAGCACGCTCTTGTGGTTGAGCGCCGAGCCGATGGTGCTGACCATGCCTTCGCCGACGCGGGCGATGATCGTTTCCTCGCCGGCGCCGCCGACCAGCCGGTCGATGTTGGTGCGCACCGTGATCCGCGAGACGACGATCAGCTGGATGCCGTCCTTGGCGACGGCCGCGATGCGCGGCGTCTCGATCACCTTGGGCAGCACCGACATCTGCACCGCCTCGAGCACGTTGCGGCCCGCCAGGTCGATCGCCGCCGCCCGCTTGAACGGCAGCGGAATGCTGGCCTTGTCGGCTGAGATCATGGCATTGACCACCCGCACCACGTTGCCGCCGGCCAGGAAGTGCGCCTCCAGGTCGTTGAGCGGGATGTCGATGCCGGCCTTCACGGCGCTGATGCGCGCGGTGACGATCGTGTGTGGCGGCACGCGCCGCAGCCGCATCGCGATCAGCGTGAACAGCCCCACGTAGGCCCCCGATGCCCAGGCGGCGATCCACAGCGGCACCGGCACCAGGTACAGGACCAACGCCAGGACGGCAATCACCAGGATCAGCAGGCCGAAGCCGCCGACCAGCCCGCTCTCGAAACCGATCATGCTCCACCCCCTCGATGCGCCTGCGCGCGTTTGACCACGATGCGGTTGCCGTCGACCCGCGTCACCTGGATCGGCGTCCCCGCCTCGATGAGTTCACCGTCCGACACCACGTCGAGCCGCCGGCCCTCGATCTCGGCGATGCCGGCCGGGTGCAACATGGACCAGGCGGTGCCGGACTTGCCGAGCCACCGCGCGTCGTCCTGCGGCGGCGATGCGTAGCCCTGCCCCGCCGTCAGTTCGGTTTCCAGCACCAGTTTGCGCCCGATCGGCGACTTTGCCATGAAACGCAGCAGGAACAGGCTGGCCAGCAGCGCCACGAGCAGCGAGAACACGACGCGGCCGGCGACCATCATCAGCACCTGCGCGCTGTTGCCGGCACCCAGCATGCTCAGGGCGATGCCGGCCACCAGCGCCGCGATGCCGAGCGCTCCGGCGATGCCGAAGCCGGGGATCACGAAGATTTCCAGCACCAGCAGCACCAGGCCGACGCCGACCAGCAACATCTCCTCCCAGCCGGCCAGTTGCACGATCGAGTGGCCCCACAGGAACAGCGCGAGGCTGGCGACGCCCAGCACGCCGGCGACGCCGAAGCCGGGCGTGCGCAGTTCGAGGACGATGCCCAGCATGGCCACGGTGACCAGCAGCGAACTGACGATGGGGTGCGTCAGCAGCCGCACGAGGCCTTCGGCCCAGTTCGGCGCCGTGCGCCGCAATTCGGCGCCCGGCCAGCCCGGCTTGCTCGAGCACTTGTTCCAGCGTCTCCGCGCGCCCTTGCGCCACCTTGTGCGCGATCGCCTCGTCCGTGGTGAGCGTGAGCAGCTTGCCCTTGTCGACCAGGCCCGGGATCGCGACGTCGGCGTCGACCATCGCCTCGGCCAGCAGCGGCGGGCGGCCGCGGCTCTCGGCGGTCGCGCGGAACTCCTTGCGCACGTAGGAGACGGTCTTTTCCTCCACCGGCAGCATGCCGGTGCCGCCTTGCCCCATCTGCACCGGGGTGGCCGCGCCGATGGTGCCCCCGCCGCTCATCACGATGCGCTGCGCCGCCAGGCTGATCAGGGCTCCGGCGGAGATGGCGCGCTTGTTGATGAAGGCGATCGTCGGCACGGATGTCGTCAGCAGCGCGTCCCGGATCTGCACGGCGGCGTCCACCCGTCCGCCGAAGGTGTTGATCTCCAGGACCACTGCGGCCGCCTTGGCCGCCGCCGCTTCCGCCAGAACGCGCTGCACGTACGGGGCCAGCCCGAGGTCGATCACGCCTTCGATCTGCGCCACGTACACGACGCGGCGCGGCTCCTGCGCGTGCAGCGCGGCGAGGAACGCCAGCAGCAGCAGCGACAGCAGCAACCTCGAGCGCCACAGAATGCCCATGCCGCGTAGTCTAGGGCCGGCCGGGCACGGAAGACGGTGTCTATCATCGGCCCATGACGACGACGCTGTACGGCATCTCCAACTGCGACACGGTGAAGAAGGCTCGCGCCTGGCTGGCCGGCCACGGCATAGCGCACCGCTTCCACGACTTCAGGAAGGATGGCGTTCCCGAGGCGCAACTCGACGAATGGCTGCAGGCGTTCGGCTGGGACAAGGTGGTGAACCGCCAGGGCACCACCTGGCGCCGGCTCGACGCGGCGCAGCAGGCGGGCGTCAGGGACGCCGCCAGCGCGCGCCGCTTCCTGCTGGCGCATCCGAGCGCGATCAAGCGCCCCCTGGTAGAGTGGGCCGGCGGGCACCGGACGATCGGCTTCGATCCCGACGAGTGGGTGTTGTGGGCGGGCCAGTGAACGCGACAGTTTTACCGACGCTTTACCCAAAAACCGCCGGCATCGCCGCGCGGCTGCCTAGAATTTCCTGGCAAGGGATCAATCAAGGAGCGGCGATGAAAAAATCTGTTCTGTTTTCCGCCGCCGGCATGTTGCTGGCGGGCGCCACGGCCGCGCAGGCGCAGGAAGTCGGTCGGGTCATCTCCTCGACCCCGGTCATCCAGCAGGTGGCAGTGCCGCGCCAGGTCTGCGCGCCCCAGCCGGTCGTGGTCCAGCAGCAACCGGCCACCGGCGGCGCCGGCGCCGTGATCGGCGGGATCGTGGGCGGTCTCGCCGGCAACCAGATCGGCGGCGGCACCGGCCGGGCCGCGGCGACGGCCCTGGGCGTGGTCGGCGGCGCGTTGCTGGGCAACAACCTCGAGGGCAACCAGGCGCAGGCCGCGCAGGTCCACAACGTCCAGCAATGCACCACCCAGACGGTCTACGAGAACCGCACCAGCGGCTACAACGTGCGCTACGAGTTCAACGGCAAGGAATACAACGTGCAGCTGCCGTACGACCCGGGCCCGACGATCCGGCTGCAGGTCACGCCCATGAGCGCCGCCGAACCGGCGCCCGACCAGGCCGCGGCGGGACAAGGAACCGTCATCGGAACGATCGTGGGCGCCGGTGCGCCGGTGGTGACCACGGCGGCGCCGCTGATCGTGCCACCAGCCCCCGTGTACCCGATCTACCCGATCTACCCGGCCTACGCGTACCGTCCGTACTACGCCTATCCGCCGGTGGCGCTGTCCTTCAGCCTCGGCTACGTCGGCGGCCGCGGCCACGGGCACCGCCGCTGGCGCTGACTGGCTCTGGATCGGGCGGCACGGCGCCGCAGGCGCGGCGGTAAAATTGCCGGCTTTCCCCAAGGCGCGCCCCGTCGCGCCCGCAGCCTCACACCGCGCCCATGACCACCCAGACCCTCGACGCCGCGCGCGTCGCCACCCAGGCCAACGTGTATTTCGACGGCAAGTGCGTGAGCCACACCGTCACCCTCGCCGACGGCACGAGGAAGTCGGTGGGCGTGGTCCTGCCGTCGCAGCTCACCTTCAATACCGGCGCGCCGGAGATCATGGAATGCGTCGCCGGCTGGTGCGAATACAAGCTGGCCGGCAGCAGCGAATGGAAGCAATCAGCGGCCGGCGAGCGGTTCTCGATCCCGGCCAACAGCAGCTTCGACATCCGCGTCACCGAGCCGTACCACTACATCTGCCACTTCGGCTGATCCCTCTCGCCTCCAGCCCCCGGGCCCCCGCATGACCACCATCCTCGAACACCTGCCCGCCGGCCAGAAGGTCGGCATCGCCTTTTCCGGCGGCCTGGATACCAGCGCCGCGCTGCACTGGATGCGCAAGAAGGGCGCGATCCCTTACGCCTACACCGCGAACCTGGGCCAGCCCGACGAGCCCGACTACGACGACATCCCGCGCAAGGCGATGCAGTACGGCGCCGAGCAGGCCCGCCTGGTCGACTGCCGCGTGCAGCTCGCCCATGAGGGCATCGCCGCCCTGCAGGCCGGCGCGTTCCACATCTCCACCGCCGGCGTGACCTACTTCAACACCACGCCGCTGGGGCGCGCGGTCACCGGCACCATGCTGGTGGCGGCGATGAAGGAGGACGACGTCCACATCTGGGGCGACGGCAGCACCTTCAAGGGCAACGACATCGAGCGCTTCTACCGCTACGGCCTGCTCACCAACCCCAGCCTGCGGATCTACAAACCCTGGCTGGACCAGGCGCTTCATCGACGAGCTGGGCGGCCGCGCCGAGATGTCGGCGTTCATGACGGCGGCCGGCTTCGGCTACAAGATGTCGGCGGAGAAAGCCTATTCCACCGACTCCAACATGCTGGGCGCGACCCACGAGGCCAAGGACCTCGAGCACCTGAACAGCGGGATGCGGATCGTCAACCCGATCATGGGCGTCGCCTTCTGGAAGGACGACGTCGTCGTGAAGGCGGAAGAAGTGACGGTGCGCTTCGAGGACGGGCAGCCGGTGGCGCTCAACGGCCGCAGCTTCGCCGACCCGGTCGAGCTGATCCTGGAAGCCAACCGCATCGGCGGCCGCCACGGCCTGGGCATGAGCGACCAGATCGAGAACCGCATCATCGAAGCCAAGAGCCGCGGCATCTACGAGGCGCCCGGCCTGGCGCTGCTGTTCATCGCCTACGAGCGGCTGGTCACGGGCATCCACAACGAGGACACGATCGAGCAGTACCGCGACAACGGCCGCCGGCTGGGACGCCTGCTCTACCAGGGCCGCTGGTTCGACCCGCAGGCGATGATGCTGCGCGAGACGGCGCAGCGCTGGGTGGCGCGCGCCGTCACCGGCGAGGTGACGCTCGAGCTGCGCCGCGGCAACGACTACTCGATCCTCAACACCGAGTCGCCCAACCTCACCTACAAGCCCGAGCGGCTGACGATGGAGAAGGGCGCAGGAGTTCTTCACGCCGCGCGACCGCATCGGCCAGCTGACGATGCGCAACCTGGACATCGTCGACACGCGCGACAAGCTGCGGCATCTACAGCAAGACCGGGCTGCTCTCGGCCGAAGGCACCGGGCTGCCGAGCCTGGGCCACCGCAAGGACGATTGAAACCCGCTGCGTCGCGGCCTATCCTGTCGTAGAGGCGAACCGAATCCTTCGGTGACGCCTCCAACGAGTCGCCGTCGCACCCTGGCGACGGCAAGGAGGCCAACCATGAAGCAAGTGAAGCATTGGCAGGATCCGGCGAACGCGGTCCTGGGCGCATGGGTGATTCTCTCGCCCTGGGCCCTGGGCTTTGCCGGCGAGACGATGGCGATGTGGAACTTCGTCGCCGTGGGCGTACTGCTGCTGGCCACCGCGCTGGGGGCCATCTTCCTGCCGCGGGCCTGGGAAGAATGGACCGAAAGCGCGCTGGGCCTGTGGCTGCTCGTGTCGCCGTGGGTCCTCGGATTCACCGCCGAAGCGGCGAAGGTGGATGCGGTGCTCTCCGGCCTGGTCATCCTGACGCTGTCGCTGTGGGCGCTGCAGGACGAAGGCGGCTGGCTGACGTCCGACAAGGCCGCGCCGCGCTAAGGCGGCGCAAGACCCGCTCCGGCCAGGCCGCGGCCGCACGTGCCGTCCTCTGAACGCAGAAAGCGCACCCGAGTGCGGGTGACCCTGCTACTTCGCCGTGAACGTGAAGATCAGGTCGACGGCCGTGCGCTCGCCGGCTTCGGCGCGGACGGTGATGCGCCGCGTCAGGTCGTAGAAGATGTACAGCGTGCCGAGCGCGCCCGAAAGGCTGCGTTCGTACGCCGCATAGAAGTTGCGGCCCAGGCGCTTGCCGAGCGTCACCGCCGGGCCCTCGGCGGCGTCCCGGCTGAAGGACACCTGGTCCAGCCCGAGCGATCCGGCAATGCCCTTGCCGCCACCCTGGCCGGACCGGCTCGCCAGCAGCGCCAGCGCCGCCTGCTGCACCAGGGCCGCTTCGGCACCGCCGCTGGCGCTGGGCCGTCCCAGAACCAGCCATGAGAGCTTTTCGGCGTCCGGCAGGTCGGGCTCCGCATGCAGGCGCACGTACGGGTTGAGCACGTTGCCGGTGATCTGCACGCCGACCCGCTGGAGCATGTTGGGCCGGATCGCGAGGATGTCGAGCGACGGATTGTCGACCGCTCCCGTGAAGCGCAGCACCCCGCGCTCGATGTCGAGCCACTGCCCATAGGCGCGGTACTCGCCGCCCACCGTGCGGATGGTCCCGGTCACGCGCGGCGCCGTCAGCGACTGCCCCGCGACCTGCAGCGTGCCGCGCAGCCGGGTGGCGATGCCGTGTCCCTGCACCCGGAAGTCGTTGCCCAGGTCCAGCGCGATGTCCAGCCGCAGGCGCCGGCCATCGTCGGTCCGCTGCGGCTCGGCCGCGCGGGCCTGCGTGCGCGTGGGCCGTGTCGCCGCCCCGCGCACCACCACGTCGTCGCCCAGTTGCGGCGCGCTTTCCTCGGGCACCACGATGCGCGCCGAATCGACCTTCAGGCGTCCGGTCAGTTCGGTGGCGGCCGCGTCGACGCTGGCCGCGAGCTCGCCCGACACGGTCAGTTGCCGGTCGGAACGGATGCTGCCGCGCAGGCGGTCCAGCCGCACCGCCAGCCGCGCCTGCGGGCCGTCACGGGTCCAGGCGCCTTCCCCGGTCGCCATGAGCGTGCCGCCGTCGCCGCCGGCCGCCTGGGCGCCGTGCAGCATGAACTCGTCGATGACCAGCCGCTGTCCGTCGAGCCGGGCGCGCAGTCGCCCGCCGCGCAGTTCGACCCCGTCCACCACCGAACGCAGCGCGAGGTCGTCGGCGACGATCGTGCCGCTCAGTTGCGGATCGGCCCGGGTGCCCGCCACGGCGATATTGGCGGCCAGCGCGCCGCGCAAGCGCCAGCCGGGCGGCGCCAGCAGCGACCACACCCCGATCCGCGGCAGTTGCGCCTGCAAGCTTCCGTCCAGCGCAGCGGTCTCCGGCCAGAACCAGCCGGCGGCGCCGCCGCGCTCCAGCCGGCTCGCCAGTTCGCCTTGCGCCACGCCGGCCCGCTCGCTGTCCCAGCGCAGCGCCAGCCTGATCGCTTCGCCGTCGCTGCGCAGGGAAATCCGCGCCTCGCGCACGCCGGCCGGCAGCCGGGTGGAGCCGCCATCGACGCCCTCCGCCAGCACGCTGACGTCGCCGCCCGTGCGCACCAGCGAAGCGCTCACCCGCGGCGAGGCGCCCAGGCTCGCATCCCAGTGCGCGTCGAACACCAGGTCGCCCGACAGGGCCGACGCGGCCAGTTGCGGACCGCCGAGCAGCTCCAGCCACGCCATCGGAATCCCGGTCAGCCGCCCTGCGGTGCGCAATTCGCCGCCGCCCCAATGCAGCGGCTCCCAGGCGAGCACGGCCGGGCTGCCGGCCGCAGCCCGTTGCGCGCCGGCGGGCGGCAACAGCAACGCCCGCCCCGCTCCCGCGTCCAGGTTGCCACCGGCCCAGCGCAGCGAGACCGGCTCCTGCAGCGTCACGGTCCACGGCCCCGAGCCGAGCCCCGGATCCGTGGCCGTGAGGCGCAGCGCCCGCAGCTGCCCTTGCCATGCCTGCGGCCGTTCGCCGCGACGCCCACCCTGCCCCGCCAGTTCCAGCGCCACCCGGCGCTGGCCGAACTCGGCGCGCGCGCGGCCCTGCACCCGCGCGTCGCTCAGGCGGCCGTCGACGTTCACCGCCGCATCGCGCACGCTCCAGGCGGGGCCGGGCCGCGCACCGGACGTGGCCGGCGGCGCCGGCCCATCGATCACCGGCAGCTCGATGCGGGCCTGCACGGCGGGATCGCGCCAGCCGCCCTGCCAGGCGGCACGGGCTTCGCCGCGGCCGCTCGCCGCCACGCCGACCAGCAGCTGGCCGACCTCCGGCAGCTGGCGCGCCCAGCGCAGCGCCCGGTCGATGTCGGGCACGCGCAACTGCAGCTTGCCGCCACCGCTGGCCGCCGCCAGCCGCCCATCGGCCGTCGCTTGCAGTCCGGGCGCCTCCAGCGTGACCTGGCCGTCACCCGCCAGCTCCTTGGGACGCACCTGCAGCGACCCGCGCAGCCGTGCATCGGCGGTCTGCACGTCGAAGGCCGGCAGCGCCAGCAACGCGCCGTCCCAGCGGCCGCGCGCGCTGGCCTCGCGCAGTTCCAGCGCCTGCAGCGTCCCGGCCGCGCCCGTCCCGCGCTGCCCGCGCGGCGCCGCTGCTGCCTTCAGCTTCACCTCGAAGGCCACGGTCTGGCCCTGGCCTTCGAGATCGGCGCGGCCGCTGACCGGCACCGGCGCCATCGCGCTGTACACGCGCGCCGGATCGACGCCGTCCAGCCGGCCTTGCAGTTCCCAGCCGCCGCTGCGCCGCCACTGCCCTTGGGCTTGCACTTCGCCGCCGCCCACCTGCGCGCGCAGGTGCCGCACCAGCGCCTCGCCGCTGGCGCGCCATTCGCCTTGCGCCTTGATCTTGCCCACCGGCAGGCGGCCGCGGTCCCAGGGGCCGGGCGTCTCGTTCGCCACATCGGCCGTGAGCGCCCAGGTGGCGGTGCCGGCCGGTTGCACGCGCAGCTGGCCCGAGAGGCTGGTCCGCGGCGCCTGGTTCCACAACGCGTGCAGGTCGAGCTGCTGGAAGTCGCCCTGTGCCTGCGGCACCGGCTGAGCCGCCCACGGCGTCAGCCGGGCCGTGGCGGTGGCCCGCGTGCCCGCCGCCGGCGAACCGGTCCCCACCTGCAGGCGGCCCTCGGCCTGCATGTCGGTCAAGGGGCCGAGCAGCGACACCGAGAAGTCGAGCGGCAGCGCGCCGGCGCTGCCCGGCACCGCCGCCGGGAAGCGGCCCTCGACCGAGGCATTGACGTGCAGCGCGCCATGGGCGCCGACGCTGACCCGGCCGCGGTAGGTCCCGGACTGCCAGCGCACCTGGTCGACCTGGAACTGGTGCTGCACTCCGTTGAAGCTGTAGTGCGCGACCAGGTCGTTGGCGACCACCGAGCTGGCCGGCGTCACCCACTCGATGGTGCCGATCTGCAGGTCGTCGATCGCCGGTCGGACCGGCAGCGCCAGCGAGGTCGGCGCGGCCGCCGGCTCGGGCGGCCGGCGGTCCTCCACCCGCACGCTGCGCGCGCGCAATTCGTCGAGCTGCAGCCCTCCGGTGAACAGCGCCAGCGGCTTCCACTCCAGCCGCACCTCGCGGGCATCGACCTGCAGTCCGTCCTGCTGCCAGCGCAGCCGGTCCAGGTACAACCCCGAGCGCAGCGAGCCGCGCACACCCTCGGCCTGCACCGGCTGCCAGCGGCCGAGCTGCCGCAGCGTCCAGGCCAGGGAGCCCTCGGTGCCCGCCCACCACCAGAAAGCGGCCGCCGCCGCCGCGACGAGCAGGATCAGCCCCACGGCCAGCAAGGCAAGGCCCTTGAGGCCGCGGGCGAGCCACTGCACGATCAAAACGTGACCCCGACGTTGAAGTGCAGCCGCACCCGCTTCGCCTTCTCCCCGTAGGCGAGGTCGACCTGCAGCGGCCCCAGCGGGCTCTTCCAGCGCAGGCCGGCGCCCACGCCGACGGACGGCCGCAAGCCGCCGATCCGGTCGCTCACGGCGCCGGCATCCACGAACAGCGCGCTTTCGAATTCCGTCGGCAGGCCACCGCGCCGGATCGGCCGCTGCCATTCCACGCTGCCCACCGCCATGAAGCGCCCGGGCCCGACCTTGCCGCCCGGCAGCGGCACGCCGATGTCGCGGTAGCCGTAGCCGCGCACCGTCGTGTCGCCGCCGGTGCGAAACAGCTGCGTCGCGGGCACCCGCGCCTCGCCCCGCGCCAGCACCGCGCCGCCTTCGGCGCGCAACTGCAGCCGCCCCTCGGTGAGCGGGCGGATGCCGACCCACCGCACGACCGTGCGCTGGAACGGTCTGCGGCTGCCGGTGAGCGTCAGCCCGCCGCCCAGTTCGAAGCCGATCCCGAAACCGCTGGTCGGAAACGGCCGGCGGTCGAAGTAGCGGCCGGCCCAGACGTAGTTGGCGCTGACGGCCGTGCCGTCCCCCTGGTCCTGCGGCGCCGTGGCGACGCCCGGCAGGGCCTGCACGCTGGCGCGGTCGTACTGCGCATAGACGCTGCGGTCGATGTGGTCCTCGGCCCGGGTGCGCCCGACGCGCAGCCGCTGGCCGTGGGTGACGAACTCGCCGTCGTCGACACGCTCGGCGCGCAGCAGCACGCCCCAGCGCCAGAGGTCGGGACCGGGGATCGCCGTCCATTCGGTCTCGATGAATGGCGCCTTGCGCTCGAGCTGCACCTTGGTCTGGGCGCGCCAGCCGATGCCCGGCACCCGGTTGTTGAGGTACTCGAGCGAGGTGCGCGGGCCGCTGTCGGTGGAAATGCCGACGCCCAGCACCCACTTGTGCAGCGGCGCCTCGCGCACGTTGACCTGGACCGGCGCGGCCTGCGGATCGGATTCCGGATCGACGAAGATGAAGGCGGAATCGAAGTAGCCGCTGCCGGCCAGCCGCAGCTGCGCCTCCTCGATGTCGCCCCGGTCGTAGATGCTGCCGACCGGCAGGCGCGCGATCCGGGGCACCAGTTGCGGTTCGTAGCGCTCCACGCCGGTGACCTTCATGGGGCCGAGGCGGAACAGCGGTCCGGAGTCCAGCTGCACGTCCAGCGTGGCCCAGCCCACGGGAGCGTCGATGTCGGCCAGGCTGTAGCTGATCTTGCCGGCCGGGTAGCGGCGGGCGACGAGTTGCCGCAGCGCCGCGGTCTTGGCCTCGTCCCAGGCCTGCTGCGTGAAGCGATGCCCGGGTGGCAGGCGCCAGTCGTCGCGAATCTCCTGGCGCTGCCGGACCGCACCGGCGTCCACGTCCTGGGCGATGTCGCCCACGAACCGGACCGAGGCCTGCGCGACCACCGCGGGCGAACCCGGCGCCACCTCGACCACGATCAGCGGCCGCGGCCGTTCGCCCGGCGCGCGCCGGACACCGATCCTGGGGTCGAAGAAGCCCATCGTGGCGACCAGTTCGCGCACGTCCCGCTCGGCGAGCAGCATCAGCCGGGCCAGTTCGGCGTCGTCAAGATCACTGACTTCGCGGTAGCGACGCAACTGGAGGTGACGCTCGAGCAGCTCGCGCACCGGCTCGGGCGCCCGCAGCTCGATGTCGAAGGAAGGACCGGCGGGCCGTGCCTGGTCCGGCGTCGCCGGCTGGGCCGCGACGGGCGGCGCGACGAGCATGGCGCCGAGCACGAGCACCGCCGCCAGCCGCAGGCGGAGCGATCGCCCGCACGCGCGGACGACGAAGCGAAAGGACATTTGCCGATGAGCACTTGGATGGCGTGCCTGAACTATGCAGGATGCACTCCATCGGCCGCGTAGGCCAAGACCGACACCGGCGCCATGGCAAACCCGCTGCCGCGGCGCGACGGCCCGGCGCCTCGTCAGACCACCACCGGCTCGGGCTCCAGCCGGATGCCGAAGCGCTCGTACACGCTGGTCTGGATCGCCCGAGCCAGCGTCACGACCTCGCCCCCGGTCGCGCCGCCGCGGTTCACCAGGACCAGGGCCTGCTTTTCGTAGACCCCGGCATTGCCCACCGATTTGCCTTTCCAGCCGCAGGCATCGATCAGCCAGCCGGCGGCGAGCTTCACCGAACCGTCGGGCATCGGGTAGTGCACGATGCCGGGCTCGCGCGCGATGATGTCCTGGCACTGCTCGGGCGTCACGGTGGGATTCTTGAAGAAGCTGCCGGCGTTGCCGATGACGCGCGGGTCCGGCAACTTGGCCGAGCGGATGGCGCAGACCCAGTCCCGCACCTGCCGCGCCGAAGGCTCACGCACGCCCGAGTCCTGCAGCTTGCGCTCCAGGTCCACGTAGCCCAGCACCGGTTTCCACGGCTTGGGCAGGCGAAAACGCACCCGCAGGATCAGCGCCCGGCCGGCCAGACCCAAGTCGCCGTCCTTGGCCGCCACGTGCTTGAAGATGGAATCGCGGTAGCCGAAGGCGCACTGGCCGGCATCGAGCGTGAACTGCCGGCCGGTGACCAGGTCGATCGCGTCCAGCGATTCGAAGCGGTCCTGCAATTCCACCCCGTAGGCGCCGATGTTCTGCACCGGCGAGGCGCCCACCGTCCCGGGGATCAGCGCGAGGTTCTCCAGCCCGCCAAAGCCCTGCTGCAGCGTCCAGTCGACGAAATCGTGCCAGTTCTCGCCGGCGCCCGCCTCCAGGATCGTGGCGCGCGGCCCGTCGTCCAGCACCCGGCGGCCCGGTCACTTCCACTTTGAGCACCAGCGGCCTGACGTCGCCGGTCAGCACGATGTTGCTGCCCCCGCCCAGCACGAACTTCGGGACCGGACCCCATTGCGGCGTCGGCCAGCAGCTGCTGCACGTCCACCGCGCCGCGCACGCGCACCAGCGCCCGCGCCTTGGCGACGATGCCGAAGCTGTTGTGCGGCTGCAGCGGGACGTTGCGCTCCACGATCATGGGAGAATTGTCGCATCAGCACATCGCCCGGACGGAGGGACTCGAATGCCTTCTTTTGACACAGTCTGCGAACCGAACATGGTGGAAGTGAAGAACGCCGTCGACAACAGCGCCAAGGAAATCGGCACCCGCTTCGATTTCAAGGGCACGTCCGCCGCCATCGAACTGAAGGACAAGGAGATCACGGTCTACGGCGACGCGGCCTTCCAGCTGGGCCAGGTGGAGGACATCCTCACGGCCAAGCTGGCCAAGCGCGACGTCGACGTGCGCTTCCTCGACAAGGGCGAGGTGCAGAAGATCGGCGGCGACAAGGTCAAGCAGGTGATCAAGGTGCGCAGCGGCATCGAATCCGAGCAGGCCAGGAAGATCAGCCGGCTGATCAAGGACAGCAAGCTGAAGGTGCAGGCGCAGATCCAGGGCGACGCGGTGCGCGTCACCGGCGCCAAGCGCGACGACCTGCAGGCGGCGATGGCCCTGATCCGCAAGGAACTGCCGGACCTGCCGCTGTCCTTCGACAACTTGCGCGACTGAAATCCATGGGCCTTCGGCTGGCGCTCGCTCTTGCCCTTGCCGCGCAACTCGGGTGCACCGCCGCCGCCGCGCAGACCGTGACGCTGCAAGGCATGCTGGGCAAGCGGGCGCTGCTGATCGTCGACGGCAAGCCGCCCAAGGGCGTCGCGCCGGGCGACACGCACGCCGGCGTCAAGGTGATCTCCACCAGCGGCGACGCGGCCGTGGTCGAGATCGCGGGCCAGCGCCAGGTACTGCGCCTGGGCGAGGCGCCGGCCAGCGTCGGCGCCGGCGGCGTGCCGGGTCGCGCGGCGGCCGGATCGTGCTCACCGCGGGCAGCGGCGGCCACTTCATGGCCAGCGGCGCCATCAACGGCCGGGCGGCGCAGTTCGTCGTCGACACCGGCGCCACCTTCGTCTCCATGGGCGCGGCCGACGCCCAGCGCTTCGGGGTCGACTGGCAGGCCGGCCAGGTCGGCGCCGTGCAGACCGCCAACGGCGTCATGCCGGCCTGGCGCGTCAAGCTCGCGTCGGTGCGCATCGGCGACGTCGAGCTGTTCGACGTCGACGCCCTGGTGTCGCAGCAGCCGATCCCGTCCATCCTGCTGGGCAACAGCTTCCTCAATCGCTTCCAGATGAAGCGGGACCACGAGCAGATGGTGCTCGAGCGCCGGTACTGATGCCGGAGCAAAGCAGGGCGGCGGCGGCCGCCGACGACCTTTCCCCGCTCGCGCCGCTGCGGCGGCCCGTCTTCCGCATGCTGTGGTTCACCTGGCTGGCGGCCAACGTCACGATGTGGATGAACGACGTGGCGTCGGCCTGGCTGATGACCTCGCTGGCGCCCTCGCCCCTGTGGGTGGCGCTGGTGCAGTCGGCCTCCACCCTGCCCGTGTTCCTGCTCGGACTGCCCAGCGGCGCGCTGGCCGACATCCTGGACCGGCGGCGCTTCCTGATGGTCACGCAGTTCTGGATGGCCGGCATCGCCATCGCGTTGGCGGCGGCGGTGGCATTCGACCTGATGAGCGCACCCCTGCTGCTGGCGCTCACGTTCGCCAACGGGGTGGGCCTGGCGATGCGCTGGCCGGTGTTCGCCGCGATCGTTCCGGAGCTGGTGCCGCGCCAGCAACTGCCGATGGCGCTGGCGCTCAACGGCGTCTCGATGAACACCTCGCGCATCGTCGGGCCGCTGCTGGCCGGCGCCATCATCGCCGCCGCCGGCAGTGCCTGGGTGTTCGCCCTGAACGCGCTGCTCTCGGTGGTCGCCGGCTTCACGATCATGCGCTGGCGGCGCGTGCACCAGGAGAGCCCGCTCGGGCGCGAACGCTTCACCAGCGCGATGCGCGTGGGCGTGCAGTACGTGCGGCAGTCGCGGCGCCTGCGCGGCGTGTTCGCCCGCATCGCCGTCTTCTTCTTCCATTCGACGGCGCTGCTGGCCCTGCTGCCGCTGGTGGCGCCCGCGTGGTCTGCAATCCGCGCGGCTACTCGCGCGACGGCGTCAACGAGAACCCCGGGTTCGATCCGCACTTCACCGTGGATCTCGGCTGAGATGAGAGCCTGTGAATGAATTGCTTGCACCCGCGCGAGCGTCCTTCGACGCCTTTGGCGCACGACGGATCAGGCCTGGCTCGCGCTGCGGGCGATCAACTCATTGACAGGCTCCGAGGCGTCAATGGCGGTGGTGCCGGGCGTGCGCGCGCACCGCGGGTTCGGCCTTCTTCACGCCGATCCGCGACTCGGTGCCTTTCAGCAGGCGGGTGACGTTCTCGCGGTGGCGATACAGCAGCAGGCCGGCCATCGCGGCCAGCACGATCGCCACCGTGGCGTCGACGTACCAGGCGACGCGGTTGCCCAGCAGGTAGTACACCGGCGCGAACACCGCCGACACCAGCGAGGCCAGCGAGGAATAGCGGAAGAAGGCGGCGATGATCAGCCAGGTGAGCGCGGTCGCCAGGCCCAGCACGGCGTCGGTGCCGAACACCACGCCGATGAAGGTGGCCACGCCCTTGCCACCCTTGAAGCGGAAGAACACGGGCCACAGGTGGCCGAGGAAGGCCGCGAGGCCGACCAGGGCCATGGTGCCTTCCTCCAGGCCGTATGGCTTGCCGAACAGCCTGACCAGCAGCACCGGCAGCCAGCCCTTGACGCCGTCGAGCAGCAGCGTGATCGCCGCCGCCGCCTTGCTGCCGGAGCGCAGCACGTTGGTGGCGCCGGGGTTCCTGCTGCCGAAGGTGCGCGGGTCCTGCAGCCCCATCAGGCGGCTGACGATCACCGCGAAGGAGAGCGAGCCGGCGAGGTAGCCGAGGACGACGGCGATGACGGGGTACAGAGGTTGCAAGGCAGGCTCCGGCGGCGACGAGGCTCGACCGTATTCTGCCAGCCGCGGAAAGCGGACCTCCGTACGCAGAGGCCGCAGAGGATACGCAGAGGACGCAAAAAAGAGACATCGGAGTGTCTTCTCGTTCTCGTGCCGCTGGATCGCAGCGAATCAGCGGGCGTGCCACGCCTGCACCTTGAACATTCTTTCGGCTGTTCTTCTGCGTCCTCTGCGCAACCTTTGCGACCTCTGCGTACGGATGTCCGGCTTCATTCCTCCAGCGCGCAATGCACCGGCTTCGCATCCAGCAGCCGCACGCACACCTGCGGATCGATGCCGACCAGGTAGCCGCGGCGGCCGCCATTCAGGACGATGCGCGGCAACTGCAGGATCGTCTGCTCGACGTACACCGGCATCGCGCGGCGCGTGCCGAACGGCGAGGTGCCGCCCACCAGGTAGCCGCTGTGGCGGTTGGCTACTTCCGGCTGGCAAGGCTCCACCGACTTGGCGCCGATCTGGCGCGCCAGGTTCTTGGTCGACACCTTGCGGTTGCCGTGCATCAGCACGATGAGCGGCCTGGCCTTCTCGTCCTGCATCACCAGCGTCTTGACCACCGTGAACGGGTCGAGTCCCAGCACCTTGGCGCTGTGCTGCGCGCCGCCGTGCTCGAGGTACTCGTACGGGTGCTCGGTGAATGGGACGCCGTTCGCCTTCAGGAAGGCGGTGGCCGGCGTCTCGCTGACGTGCTCTTTCCTGGCCATGGCTGGATTGTGGCGCGGTGGGATGAAATCGGACATCCGTACGCAGAGGTCGCAAAGGATCACGCAGAGGACGCAGAAGAACAGCCACTGAAGGATGGAAATCAATTTCCTCTTCCGGCTTGACTTTCCGCTTCTGTCTTTTCTGCGTCCTCTGCGTATCCTTCGCGTCCTCTGCGTACGGATGTCCGCTCCCGCTCCCGCCCTCAGTGCGCCGGATCCCGGATCTCCCACCGGATGCGGTCGATCTCCGCCAGCACTTCCGGCGAGAGCTTCGTGCCCCACGCGTCCAGGTCCTCGTCCAGCTGCGCGACGGAAGTCACGCCGATGATCGTGCTGGCCACCTGCCACTTGGTGTAGCACCACGCCAGCGCCATCCGCGCCGGCGTCATGCCTTGGTCGCGCGCCAACTGGTTGTAGCGGCGTGCCGCGGCCAGCGCCTCGGGACGGCCCCAGCGCTGCTTGCGCACCGACTCGTAGCGCGCGATGCGCGCGTCGGGCGCGCCGGGGCCTTCGAAGCCCGTCGCGTCGTACTTGCCGGTGAGCAGGCCGAACCCGAGCGGCGAATACGCGAGCAGCGACACGTCCAGCCGGTGCATCGTCTCGTCCAGGCCATTCTCCAGCGCCCGGCTGACCAGGCAGAACACGTTCTGCACCGTCGCGATCCGCGGCAGCCCGTGCTGCTCGGCGAGCCGCACGAACTCGTGCACGCCATACGGCGTTTCGTTGGACAGGCCGATGTGGCGCACCTTGGCTGCCGCGCGCCGGTCCGGCGACCTTGGTGGCCAGCACGATCCTGTGCCGCATGTCGGGACGCTTGCCGAGCCAGTTGCCGATGATGGTTTCGGTGGCGCCGAAGGTTTCCGCGCGGGCCGGAACGGCGTACATCTCCGCGGTGTCGATGAAGTCGACGCCGCGCTCCACGGCGCGGTCGAGGATGGCGTGGGCGGTCGGCTCGTCGACCTGCTCGCCGAAGGTCATGGTGCCCAGGCAGACGGGCGTGACCTCCAGGTCGCTGCGGCCGAGACGGATTCTTTGCATGGGGGAAATGGCGCTGTGGTTGCTGAAGGGCGTGCATCTTACCCAGGCAGCGCCGCTGGCTGCGCGAGGCGCGACGGAACCCCTGCCGTCAGCGCGCCTGCCGTGCCCGCTCCTCCTCCTGCAGCCGCAGCACCCGCCGCTGCACCTTGCCGGTGGTCGTCATCGGCAGCGCGTCGATGAACTCGATCTCCTTCGGATACTCGTACGGCGCCAGCTTGCCCTTCACGTGGGCCTGCAGCTGCGCGATGAGGTCCGCGTCGAAGCCGCCTCGCGTGCGCTGCGCCGCGTACTCGGGTGCAAGCACCACGAACGCCTTCACCACGGCGCCGCGCTCGCGGTCCGGCTTGGGCACGACGGCGGCGTTGATGACGGCCGGGTGCTTGACCAGGCAGTTCTCGATCTCGCTCGGGCCGATGCGGTAGCCCGCCGCCTTGAACACGTCGTCGGCGCGGCCCTGGTACCAGAGGTAGCCGTCCTCGTCGCGCGTGGCCAGGTCGCCGGTGCGGCACCAGTCGCCGGTGTACTTGGCGCGGGTGGCGCCTTCGTTCCTCCAGTAGCCGAGGAAGAAGATCGGGTCCGGATCGCCGTGCACGTCGTAGCGGTTCACCGCGACGTCGCCGGCGACGCCGGGCGGGCACTCGTTGCCTTCGTCGTCGATCACGGCGACGCGGTGCCCCGGGTACGGACGTCCCATGCTTCCCGGGCGCGCCGGCCAGCCCACCCGCGGGTGGTGCGCCACGGGCGGTGCCCCGGGCGCGTCGCTCCATTCCATGCTGCAGTTGCCGACGATGTAATTGATCTCGGTCTGGCCGAACATCTCGTTGACGGTGACGCCGAGCTGGTCGCGGCAGTAGCCGAACACCGCGTCGCCGACCGCTTCGCCGGCGCTCATGATCGCCTGCAGCCGCAGCCGGAACTGCTTTCGCGGCTCGGGGAACGCCTTCATCATCGCCTTGAGCGCCGTCGGGAACAGGAAGGTGTGCGTCACGCCGTGCTGCTGCATCAGCTCGAAGGCGAGTTCGGGACTGAAGCGGGCGTTGCAGCCGACGATGGTGCGGCCAAAGTAGAGGGTCGGCAGCAGCGCGTCCATCAGGCCGCCGGTCCACGCCCAGTCCGCCGGCGACCAAAAAACGCTTTGCGTTTCTTGAGCCGGCAAACTGGACGCTGCCCCTGATGGACTCCCCCCCACCCCCGCCCTCCCCCTCGAGGGGGAGGGAGTCAACTCCCTCGCGCTCGTGCGGCTGTTGGTGTTTACTCCCTCCCCCGTGCGGGGGAGGGGTGGGGTGGGGGCGGGCACATAGGGGGAAGCCCCGGCTTCGCCGGGGAAGGGAGTGAACTCCCCTGCGCTCGTCGCAAGACCTGCGATCTCGCTCCCGCCTGGGTGGAATCCGAACCAGTTCTGGCTGCAGACGAAGCCGGGCAGGTTGCCGATCAGGGCGCGGTGCGGAATCAGCGCACCCTTGGGCGGGCCGGTGGTGCCGCTGGTGTAGATCAGGACGGCGCCGTCGTCGGCCTTCGTGCGCACCGGCGGGAACGGGGCGCGATGGCGATCGAGTTCGGCCACCCAGTCGAGGTCGGCGCGCAGCGCGGCGGCGCCCACGCCGATCAAGGTGCGCAGCGCGGGGCAGGCGGCACGGATCGCGAGCATGTTGGCGATCGAGCTCTCGTCGCAAATCGCGACCGCCGCCTCGCTGTCGCGCAGCCGGTACTCCAGCGCGTCCGGGCCGAACAGCATCGACAGCGGCATGGCCACCGCGCCCATCTGCAAGACCGCGACGTACGCAATCGCCGTCTCGAAGCGCTGCGGCATCACGATCGCCACCCGGTCGCCGCGCCGCACGCCGAGCGCCGCCAGCGCGTGGCTCAGGCGATCGGCCGCTCGCTGCAAGCGCGCCGTAGGTCAGCCTGTCCGATCCCGCGGGCGCGCCGTGTGCGCGGATGGCGATGCGCTCGTTGGCATCGGGGCCGCGCCGCCCAGCGTGCACTGCAGGCCTGCGCGATGTTGAAGCCGGCCGGCACCCGCCACCCGAAGTCCGCGTGCATGCGGGCGTGGTTGTCCCTGCGTTGACTGACGACCATCGGCGACCTCCTTATGATGGGCTGAATGTACCAAGCGAAGAAAGCCGCACGCAGCGAGTTTGTCCCGATCCGCCACATCGACTACCACGTCCGGATCTGGGGCGAGCCGGCACCGGGGCGCGTGCCGCTGGTGATGGTGCACGGCTGGATGGACGTCGCCGCCTCGTACCAGTTCATGGTCGACGCGTTCGCGAACGACCACTACGTCATCGCGCCCGACTGGCGCGGCTACGGCCTCACGCGGTCGGCGCCGACCGACGCCTACTGGTTCCCGGACTACCTCGGCGACCTCGACCAGTTGATCGACCACTACTCGCCCGATGCGCCGGTGAACCTGGTCGGCCACAGCATGGGCGGCAACGTCGCGATGATGTACGCCGGCGTGCGGCCGCATCGCATCCGCCGCCTGGTGAACCTCGAAGGCTTCGGCATGCCGGCGACCCGGCCCACGCAGGCGCCCAAGCGCATCGCGCGCTGGCTCGACGAACTCCAGGCGCACCGGCGCGGCGAGATGGACCTCAAGACCTACGATTCGACGGCCGGCGTCGCCGAGCGCCTGATGAAGACCAACCGCCGGCTCGGCGCCGACAAGGCGCAGTGGCTGGCCCAGCACTGGGCCCGCGAGGACGGGCAGGGACGCTGGCGGATCCTGGGCGACCCGGCGCACAAGGTCATCAATCCGAACCTCGCCCGGGTGGACGAGGTGCTGGAGATCTACCGCTCGATCAGCGCGCCGACCCTGGCCGTCGAGACCCGGGAAGACAGCCTCTCGCACTGGTGGCGCGGCAAGTACAGCCTCGCCGAGTACCACGAACGTCTGAAGGTGATGTCCGACGTACGCGTGGAGGTGCTGGATGACGCCGGCCACATGGTGCATCACGACCAGCCTGAGCTGCTGGCGCGCCTGATCGAGGCCTTCGTCGACGCGCCAACGCAGTAGCGGTGCGACAAATTACCGATGTGTTTGCCTTCGCCAGCTCAAGAAGTAACAGGGCTTGAGGTAGGAGGCGTCCTACGGCAGACTGCTGTCACCAAGTGTGTTCGAGGTGACGGATGCGGAGAATCTGTTGGGGACTGTGTCTGGCGTTCCTGCTGCCGGCGGCAGCGGTCGCGCAGGATCTCGACCAGGGCCTGGCGACCCTGTGGGAAGTGCTGTGGCACCAGAGCGGCACCCCGACCCGCATCGTCCGCTGGGAAAGCGACATCCGCGTGCGCATCGGCGGCGTCAATGCGGCGACGCACCGCGAGCATCTGCTCAAGGCGCTGGGCGACGTCACCCGTGAAGCCGGCGTCAAGCTGGTCGATGTCAGCGGCCAGGCGGACGCCGAGCAGACCGCCAACCTCACCATCGAGATCACGCCGGACAACCAGCTGGAAGACAACCAGCCTTGCGTCACCTATCTCGATTTCCGGACCGAAACCCGCATCGACAGCGCCAGCGTGCAGATGCGCGAGAAGGACGCCTGGCGCTGCGCGTACCACGAGTCCATGCACGTCATGGGCGTGCGCGGCCACCCGGCCGGGCAGACCGTGCTGAGCTATTTCCCCTGGAAGATCGACGGGCTGCTGCCGCTGGACC
>CAVPTY010000016.1:0-12341 GCA_963708655.1 uncultured beta proteobacterium | reverse complement strand
TCAGTCCGTCCGGTCCGGTCGCCAGTTCGATCAACTCCGCCAGAACGTCCGTGTTCTTGGGGAATGGGAACCAGCCCTTTCCTACGAGTCCCTCGACTTCAAGCGTTGCGGACCGACCGTCCCGGTAGAAGACCGAGGGGTAGGGCTCCACGCTGATCTCAGCCAGGTAGCTCTTGCGATTCGGGATGGTCGTCTCGTCCGGTCCGAAGTGGATGCGGGGCGGCTTCTGCGCGAGTGCCCATTTCGTCTTTTCCTCGTCCCAACGCCATCCTGTAGACGGCTTCTTGCACGGCCTGCCTGTCAGCGGATGGAAGATGTCGTGGCGTGGACGGCTGGCCCGGCCGTCATCCGGCCCAGCGAAGTCAGCAGCAAAGTAGAGTCCGCGCGCGTCGGACCAGCTGTAATGCCTATGCGCCTTGCGCGGATCGTCATTCGCCAACGTCCGAAACCATTCCTGCATGCTGGCTCGAATCTTCTCGTGATCCGACTTGAGTTGGCTCTTGAACAGCTCGTACTGGGCCAGCACTTCAGCCGCGCCTTCTTTCTTCCGGCGCCACAAACCCGACTCAAGCAAGGCAGGCTTGTTCCTCGCATAGCAGACGATGTACTCGTGAACCCGCGCGATCAGCTTGGCGTCGCCCTTCTTCGACCGCTGCCAAATGATCTGCGCAACGAAGTTGTCCTCGCCAAAGATCTCACTGCACAACTTCCGGAGGTTGTCGACTTCGTGGTCGTCGATGGATACGAACAGGACGCCGTCATCGCGAAGCAGGCTCCGGGCGAGCTTCAGACGTGGATAGAGCATCGACAGCCAGTCCGAATGGAAGCGGCCATTCGCCTCCGTATTGGCGACCAACCGGGTTCCGACTTCGTCCTCCTGCTGGGACCGTTGAAAATACGTTTCAGCATCGTCGGCGAAGTCGTCGTCGTAGATGAACTCCTTGCCGGTGTTGTACGGCGGATCGATGTAGATCATCTTCACCTTGTTCAGGTAGGTCTCCTGCAGCAGCTTCAGCGCATCCAGGTTGTCACCCTCGATGAACAGGTTTCGCGTCGTGTCGAAGTCGACGCTCTCCTCGCGGCAGGGCCGCAGCGTCTTGGCGATCGGCGCGTTGGCCAGCAACAGCGCCTCGCGCTTGCCGGGCCAATTGAGCTGGTAGCGTTCCTGCGGTCCCTCGACGATCTGTGACGAGAGCTCCTGGCGCAGTTGGTCGAAGTCGATGGCGCGCCGCACCTTGCCTTGCTCGTCACGGGCCTCGGTCACGCAGCTAGGAAACAGCTCCGCCAGCTTCTCGATGTTGGACTGGGTCAGGTCGGGGCTGTGAAGTTTGAGTTTGTCCATGAGAGTGCGATGCGGCGCCCGGTTCAGCGTGACAGGTTGTCGAGTCGGTGGCGAATGGTACGCAAGCGGGCGTTGAGTTCCACTTTCCGGTTGAACTGCTTTTCCTGAGCGAGCTGCGTTGCCAGCTTGCGGGAGGCGGCTTGCGTGGTGCGAAGTTCGGCGAGCCGGTCCAGTTGCTCGCGTAGGCTCTCCCCTGGCCGGGCAGCCACCGGCAGGTGCGTGCGCAGGAGTTGGTGGTACAGCGCTGTCAGGTCCAGGGCCAGCGGCAGATTGGTTCGTGGCAGTGCGTCGTCCTGCCACGGTCCCGAAAAGTAGTCGCCGAGCACCCACTGCGCCGGATCGGCCTCGCTTGGCCGCTTGTAGGCGGCCACGGCCTTGCTGCGGCCGTCGAAGCGCAGTTCGAACAGCAGCGGGAACGGGATGGCGCGGTCGATGCATCGGAGCACGGCGTCGTCCAGCGCCGGCGTCTTGAGGACGACCTGGAACACCTCGATTTCCGTCACGCCCGGCCCTGGCGGCAGGTTGACGGTTTCGGGTGCCAGCTTGTAGGCCCACACGATCTGCTCGACCTGGGCCACGAACAGGCCGCGCAGCGCAGCCCCGGGCCGGCCATGTTCATAGACCTTCGTCTTGGGCAGCACCCTCGTGACGGCGGCGCGGGTCGGCCAGGCGAAGAGCGCCGCCGGCGGATTCGCCTGGCTCATGACGCCGCCCGAACGACGATGAACGCCTCGGCCGTCCGCTCCTGCGGCGGCAGCTTGGACCACGCATTGAAGGCCGCCTGCGCTCGGCGGAAGACTTCCTCGATGTCCTTGTCGGTGCGCAACTTCGCGTTCAGCTCGCCCGAGTTGCCCTCGTAAGCGAGGGCGAGCTGGTTGCGCAGATCGTTGAAACGGTTGTTGACCGGGGTGGCCGAGAGCATCAGCACCTTGGTCTTGACGCCCTCTCTGATGACCGAATTCATCAGCTTCTGGTACCGGGTCTCCCGATCCTTGAACGCGTCGTTGTTGCGGAAATTGTGCGACTCGTCGATCACCACCAGGTCGTAATTGCCCCAGTTGATGCGGTCCATCGGCGTGCCGAACGACTCGCCGCTGGTGCGCTGCAGGTCGGTGTGGCACAGCACGTCGTAGCTGAAGCGGTCGCTGGCGAAGACGTTCGTCTTCAGGTTGTGGTTGTACGTGAGCCAGTTGTCCGCCAGCTTCTTGGGACACAGCACGAGCACAGACTTGTTGCGCAGCTCGTAGTACTTGATGACGGCCAGCGCAGTGAAGGTCTTGCCCAGACCGACGCTGTCCGCGAGGATGCAGCCGTTGTACGTTTCCAGCTTGTTGATGATGCCGTTGGCGGCGTCGCGCTGAAAGTTGTACAGCTTCTGCCAGACCAGCGTGTCCTGGTAACCGGTGCGGTCGTTCGGGAGCAGATCCTGGTCCAGATCTTCCAGGAACTCGCGCTGAGTCATCTTGTTGCGCAGCTGGATCTCGAATTCGGTGCCATAGAAATCGCGTTCGCGACCGATCTTTGGAATGTGGAATTCGCGCCGAACCCGTTTGCCTGAATCGCTTGCTTCGTCGGGAATGAAGGTGGGCTGGGTGAAGATGAATTCGAGCGAATCGACGTTTTCGAGTTCGTGCTTCAGTGCTTCGTACGCGTAGATCGAAAACGACGCCGCTGCGATCATCAGCCTGGAATGCGGCTTGAGTGCCTTCTTCAGATCCTCGCCAAACAGGCTGTTGATGTTGTCAAGCAACTGCATTCATGACTCCGCCGCCCCTTGCGTTGGCTTGCGCCAGACGATGCCCGTCAGTGACAAGCATTCTAGGTTGTCGGTGAAGCGGGGGATTGGAGCGGGATGCGCCTCACCCCAGCCCAGCCCCTCGCTTCGCTCTCCCCGGCGGGGAGAGGGAGCTGGCCCCTTACTTCGCCAGCAAGGCGTTCAGCCGCGCCAGGTCCTCCGGCAGCAGCGTCCCTGCCGCCTGCCGCAGCTTCAGGTGGCCCACCAGCACGTTGTAGCGGGCCTGCGCCAGGTCGCGCTTGGTCTGGAACAACTGGCTCTGCGAGTTCAGCACGTCGATGTTGATGCGCACGCCCACCTGGTAGCCGAGCTGGTTCGCTTCGAGCGCGCTCAGGCTCGAAGCCTCGGCCGCCTCCAGCGCCTTGACCTGTCCCTGTCCCGACACCAGCCCGAAGAAGGCGCTGCGGATCGTCTGCGCCACCGCGCGGCGGTTCGCCTCCAGGTCGGCCTGCGCCCGCTCCTCGAGCGACAGCGTCTCGCGGATCCGGTTCTGGGTCGCGAAACCGGCGAACAGCGGCAGGTTGAACGACAGGCCCACGCTGCCGGTGTTGCTGCGCGTGGACGTCGGCACCGACGCGTTGCCGCCGGGATTGCGGTTGGTGCCGTAACTGGCCGTCAGGTCCAGCGTCGGCAGGTGGCCGGCCTTGGCCTTCTCGGTCTCCAGCTGGGCGATCTCGACCGCCGTGTTCGCCTGCCGGATCGCCGGGCTGTGCTCCTCGCCCTGCTGCACCCAGGCGTTGACGTCGGCCGGCTCGGGCGCCGGCACGGTGGCCGGCAGCGCGAGCGGATTGGGCTTCACGTCCGGCCTGCCGACCAGCGCATCGAGCGCCAGCTTCTTCACGCGCAGGTCGTTCTCCGCCGCGATCTCCTGCGCGATCACGAGGTCGTACCGGGCCTGCGCCTCGCGCGTGTCGGTGATGGTCGAGGTGCCCACCTCGAAATTGCGCTTGGCCGACTCCAGCTGCTCGGCGACCGCCGTCTTCTGCGCCTGCACGAAGGCCAGCGTGTCCTGCGCCGCCAGCACGTCGAAGTAGGCCTGGCTCACGCGGACGATCAGGTCCTGGCTGGCCGCGGTCAACTGGGCCTGCGCGATGTCCACCTGCCGCTTGCCTTGCTCCCAGGTCGCGAAGTTGGCCGGCCGGTACAGCGGCTGCGACGCGCTGATGGTGGCGCTCTGGGTCGTGATGCCGCGGTCGACCTGCGGGACCGTCGACTCGAAGTTCGAGCGGGTCAGGCCGGCACCGAGGTTGGCGGACGGCAGCACGGCGGCCCGCGCCTGCTCGGCGCGGAACAGGTTGGCGTCGTACTGGGCCTTCGCCGACTGCCAGGTGGCGTCGTAGGCGCGCGCCGACTCGTACAGCTCCAGCAGGCTCTGCGCGCGGGCCGGCGCGATGCCGGCCACGGCCAGCGCGAGCGCCAGGGGAAGAAGCCGCAAGCTCGTCATGATCCCTCCTTTGGTTGTCTTGGTGTCAGTAGCGCGGCACGGCGGGGTCGAGTTCACGCGACCACAGTTCGATGCCGCCGGCCACGTTGGCGACGTCGCCGAATCCCTGCTGCTGCAGGAACATGGCGACGCGCTGGCTGCGGCCGCCGTGATGGCACAGCACCGCCACCGGCTGCGAGCGATCGAGCTCCTGCAGGCGCACCGGGACGAGGCTCATGGGGATCGCGACCAGCTCGAAGCCGTCGGGCTTGACGCTGGCGGCGGCGATTTCCCAGGGCTCGCGCACGTCGAGCACCAGCGGCGGGCGGCCGGCCCCGGCGTGCGACTGGATCCACGCGGCAAGCTGGGCCGGCCGCACCTGTTCGATCAACGCGTCGTCCCCTTCAGAACTGGAACCGGGCCGGCTCCGGGAAATTCTGCAGCCGCGGCGCCACGGTGTCCCAGGGTTGCGCCGTGGTGTAGGTGGCCTCGCCGGTGCGGGTGATGAGCGTGCCGCGCATCACCGGGTCGAAGCCGACGATGGCCGACAGGCGGCCGCCGATCTTCAGTTGGGACAGCAGCAGCGCCGGCACTTCGGCCACCGAGCCGCTGAGGACGATGACGTCGAACGGCGCTTCGCCGGGCAGGCCCTTGGAGCCGTCGGCCCTGCGCACTTCGACGTTGGTGACCCCGGCGCGCTGCAGGTTGGCGCGGGCCAGTTCCACCAGCTGGGGATGCAGTTCCAGCGTGATCACGCGCTGCGCGCGCTGCGCGAGCAGGGCGGCCATGTAGCCGGAGCCGGCGCCGACTTCCAGCACCTTGTCGGTGGGCTTGAGCCGCAGTTCCTGCAGGATGCGGGCCTCGATCAGCGGCTCCAGCATGCAATGGCCGTTGCGCAGCGCCTCCTCGGCGGGCTGGACCAGCGGGATGCGCAGTTCGGCGAAGGCCAGGGCCTTGTCGGCCGGCGGCACGAACTCCTCGCGCCGCACCACCGAAAGCGCGGAGATCACGTCCTCGTCGGTCACGTTCGAGGTGCGGATCTGCTGCTTGATCATGTTCGCGCGGGCAAGGTCGAGGTTGCTGAGGTTCGTCATTGGAGAGCTCCGTTTCACAAGGTCATGTATCAATTCTAGAGGCCGGCACCACGCGGGCACTGCCGCCGGCGGGGCGCCGGCGCCGCAGCCACGCGGCCAGGTCGTCGAGGTAGCAGTACACGACCGGCACCACCACCAGCGTCAGCAGCGACGACGTGATCACGCCGCCGATCACGGCCTGGCCCATCGGCGCGCGCTGTTCGGCGCCCTCGCTCATCGCGAAGGCCAGCGGCACCATGCCGAAGATCATGGCGAGCGTCGTCATCAGGATCGGGCGCAGCCGCACCTTGGCCGCGTGCAGCAGCGCCTCGCTGCGGTTCATGCCCTGCTCGCGCATGCGGATCGCGAAGTCCACCAGCAGGATCGCGTTCTTGGTCACCAGGCCCATCAGCATCACGATGCCGATCACCGAGAAGATCGACAAGGTCGAGCCGAACGCCAGCAGCGACACGACCACGCCG
Organism: uncultured beta proteobacterium; assembly: GCA_963708655.1. Taxonomy (GTDB): domain Bacteria; phylum Pseudomonadota; class Gammaproteobacteria; order Burkholderiales; family Burkholderiaceae_C; genus Ramlibacter. The sequence goes on along the minus strand of CAVPTY010000016.1, from coordinate 6,226 downwards.
ATCAGCGTCAGCGGCAGCGACGTCATCAGCGCCAGCGGCTGCAGGAAGCTCCTGAACTGGCTGGCGAGGATCATGTAGATGAAGATCACGGCCATGGCCAGGGCCGAGATGGCGTAGTCGAACGACTCGGCCATGTTCTTGGTCGAGCCGCTGAACTTGTACGAATAGCCCGGCGGCAGGGCGACGCCTTCGAGCCGCTGCCGGATCTCGTCCGAGATCTCGCCGGCGGAGCGGCCGGCGGCGTTGCCGCTGATCGCCACCTCGCGGGTGAGGTCGCGCCGGTTGATCTGGTTCGGCCCCGTGGTTTCGCGCACCTGCGCCACCTGGTTCAGGCGAACGATGCGGGTGCTGCCGTCCGGGTTGCTGCCCAGCGCGAACGGAATGCGCTCCAGGTCCTGCGGCGTGGTGCGTGCGTCCGGCGCCATGCGCACGTTCACGTCGTAGGTCTGGTCGTCGGGCGCGCGCCAGTTGCCCACGGTCTGCCCGGCGACCAGCGTGCGCAGCGCGCCGGCGATCTGCGCCACCGAGAGGCCGAGGTCGGACGCGACGTTGCGCCGCACGTCGACGGCGATCACCGGCTTGTCGGGCTTGATGCTGGAGTCCAGGTCCACCAGCCCCGGCACCGTGCGGATGCGCTCGGTCACCAGCCTGGACAGGCGCTCCAGTTCCTTCAGGTCGGGGCCCAGCAGCGAGAACTCGATCTGCTTGTAGCCGGCCACCGCGTCGAGCAGGCCGACGTGGGTCACCGTGATGCCGGGCACCTGCTTCAGGCGCTCGCGCAGCACGGTGGCCATCTCGTCGACGCTGCGGGTGCGCCGCTGGCGGTCCACCAGCCGCACGTAGACCGAGGCGTAGATCTTGCCCTGCGCATTGGCGGTGTTGATCGTCGTCAGCGTGTAGTCCACTTCCGGCGCTTCGCGCAGGATCGCCTCCACCTGGCGCGCCTTGGCCTCGGTGGCCTCGAGCGAGGAACCCACCGGCGTGTTGAAGTTCAGCGTCGTCTCGGAGAAGTCCGCCTTGGGCACGAACTCGGTGCCCAGCAGCGGCAGCATGGCCAGGCTGACCCCGAAGATCGCGACGGCGGCGACCAGGGTCAGCAGCCGGTGGCGAGCGACCAGCGCAGGATGCGCTGGTACACGCCGCCCAGCGACTCGGTCGCGTGGTGGAACCAGCCGGTGACGCGGCCGATGCTGCGGTGGTACAGCCCCGGGTCGGCCTTGCGCCTGCCGTGCGCCTCGATCTCGGGGTCGTGCCAGACCGACGAGAGCATGGGGTCCAGCGTGAAGCTGACGAACATCGAGATCAGCACCGCCGCGACGATGGTGACGCCGAACTCGTGGAAGAACTTGCCGATGATCCCGCCCATGAAGCCGATCGGCAGGAACACCGCGACGATCGACAGCGTCGTCGCCAGCACCGCCAGGCCGATCTCGTTGGTGCCTTCCATCGCGGCCTGATAAGGCGGCTTGCCCATCTGGACGTGGCGCACGATGTTCTCGCGCACCACGATCGCGTCGTCGATCAGCAGGCCCACGCACAGCGACAGCGCCATCAGCGTCACCATGTTGATGGTGAAGCCGAAGGCATGCATGACCAGGAAGGTGCCGATCAGCGCGATCGGCAGGGTGAGCCCGGTGATCACCGTCGAGCGCCACGAATCGAGGAACAGGAACACGATCAGCACCGTGAGCAGCGCCCCTTCGATCAGCGTCTCGGCGCACGTTCTCCACGGCCACCCGGATCGGGCGCGAGGCGTCCGCCACCGGGGCCAGCCGCAGGCCCGGCGGCAGTTGCGCCGTCATCTCGGCCAGCGTGCCGGCGAGCCCGTCCACCACCTGGATCGTGTTCTCGTCCTGCGACTTCTGCACCGTGAGCAGCAGCGTCCGTTCGCCGTTGTAGAGGGCCAGGCTGTCCAGCTCCTGGGCGCCGTCGGCCACCCGCGCCACCTGGCCGACCCGCACCGGAAACCCGTTCTTGCGCGCCACGATGATCTGGCCGAAGTCCTCCGGCCGCTCCATGCGGGCGGCGATCTGCACCACGCGGTCCTGCGCCAGCGAGCGCACGGCGCCGACCGGCAGGTCCTGGTTCTCGTTGCGCACGGCCGTCACCACCTGGTCGGTCGTGATCCCCATCGCCTCCATGGCGGCCGGGTTCAGGTACACGTTGATCTCGCGCCGGGTGCCGCCCACCAGCGTCACCGATCCGACGCCGCGCACGTTCTCCAGGCGCTTCTTCAGGACCTGGTCGGCCCAGTTGGTGAGTTCCACCGGGCTCAGCGGCGTGCCGCGGCTGGCGTCGGGCAGCACCGCCAGCGACCAGATCGCGCGGCTGGCCGGGTCGAAGCGCAGCACCCGCGGCTCCTTGACCTCGTCGCGCAGCAGCGGCCGGATGCTGGCGACCTTCTCGCGCACGTCCTCGGCCGCCTTGCGCCCGTCGATGTGCAGCTGGAACTCGATCACGACGACCGCGTAGTTCTCGTAGGTGCGCGAGTACAGCGAGTTGATGCCGGCGATCGAGTTGACCCCTTCCTCCAGCTTCTTGGTGACCTCGCTCTCGACGATCTCGGGCGAGGCGCCGGGGTATTCGGCGGTGACCACCACCACCGGGAAGTCGATGTCGGGGAACTGGTCGACCTTCAGCCGCTGGTACGAGAACACGCCCAGCACGACGAGCGCGAGCATCACCATGGTCGCGAGGACCGGGTTGCGCAGGCTGACGCGGGTGAACCACATGGCGGGCTGGGGGCTAGGGGCTGGGGGCTAGGGGCGGGCTGTTGCTCCCTCTCCCGCTTGCGGGAGAGGGCTGGGGTGAGGGCCGGCCCCCGTGAAGCGCACCTTGGTCCCTTCGCGCAGCGGGCCGACGCTGGCGCGCAGCACCAGCTCGCCCTCGTCCAGTCCGGAGACGGCGACCACGGTCTCGGTGCCGACGACGCCGCGCGCGCCCGGCGCCACCGTGCGGTGCAGCACCTGGTCGCCCTCGACCACCTGCACGTACGGCACCGGCTTGTCGGTGCGCACGGCCGCGAGCGGCACCGCGATGGCGCGCACCTCGCCGGTGTGCAGCGTGCCTTGCGCGAACAGTCCTTGCCGCAGCCCGTCCGGCGCCTCGATCGCGAGATAGGCCAGCACGCTGCGGCTGCCGGGCTGCGCGCTCGGGTTGATCCGCGCCACCCGGGCCCGCACCGGCTCCGCCTTGCCTTCGACCTGCAGCTGCGCTTCCTGCCCGACCCGCACGGCCAGCGAATCGGCTGCGCTGAGCGTCGCCTCCAGCTCCAGCCGCGAGAGATCGACGATCTCGACGATCCGGGCTTCGATGCCGACGCGCTCGCCCGGCTGGGCCAGCCGCTGCGCGACGAAGCCCGAGATCGGCGCCCGCACCACGGCGTCGTCCAGGCTCTTGCGCGCGACCTCCACCGCCGCCAGCGCCGCCTGGTGGTTCGCCTGCGCCGCGTTGAGGTTGTTGAGCGAGGTGTCGAGCGCCGTTCGCGAGATGAAGCCCTGGTCGACCAGCGCCTTGTTGTTGTTCCACTGGCGCTGCGCGATGTCGATCTGCGCCTTGGCCGCGTCCGCCTGTTCCTGCGCCTGGCGCACCCGCGCCGCGTACTCCGTCGATTCGATCCGCGCGATCACCTGCCCGGCCTGGACCCGGTCGCCTTCGCGCACGGCGAGTCCCTGCAGTTCACCCGCCGCCCTGGCCTTGACCAACGCGGAGTTGACGGCCTTCAGCGAGCCGGAGATCGGCAGTCCCTGGGTGAGCTGGAGCTGCTGCGCGCGCACGACGTCGGTGGCGGCCAGCTCCACCACCGTCGGCCGGCGCGCGGCCGTCGCCAGCGCCTCCTGCTGCGCCTGGCGCGCCGACCAGGCGCGCCACACGACGGCGGCCAGCAGCGCCAGCAGCACCAGCAGCGTGAGCCACTTGAGCAGGCGGGTGTTCATGACGGCAGCGTGCCGTTCGCGCCGTGCGGCCGCACGCACAGGCCTTGCAGCAAGGTGTCCAGGTGGGCCGCGATGAAGCGCTGCGGATCGAGCCGCTGGTCCTGCGGCAGGCAGGGGCCCAGCGAGTGCTTCATCATCATCAGGAACACCATCGCCCCGATCGTGTTGGCGGCGGCGTAGCGCAGGTCGACCGGCCGGAACTCGCCGCGGTCGATGCCGCGCTGCAGGATCCAGCAGATCAGCTCCTGGCAGGGTTGGATCACCTCCCGCTGGCAGAAATCCGCCAGCTCCGGAAAGTTGCGCGCCTCGCTCATGATCAGCTTGCTGATGCCGGAGGCCTGGGTCGCACCGACCCGCGCCCACCACAGCTGCAGGCCCTGGCGCAGCATGTCGGCGGAACTGCCTTCGAACTGGCGGAACTCCTGGTTCAGTTCGCGGAAGCGCCCCGAGATGTTGTCGCGCACCACGGCCTTGAACAGCTCGTCCTTGGTCGGGAAGTAGAGGAAGAGCGTGCCCTTGGACACGCCGGCGCGGGCCGCGACTTCCTCCGAGCGGGTCGCCGCGAAGCCCTTCTCGACGAACAGCTCCAGCGCGGCGGCCAGCAACTCGCCGGGGCGGGCTTGCTTGCGGCGCTCGCGTTTCGGGTGGACAGGGCCTGGCTGGGCACGAGTGCCGCCAACGATGGACATGCGTGGGATTGTACTGACTGACCGGTTAGTACACCAACGTTTCCCAGCCTTCCGGTCAAGTCGCTGTCGCTGTCGCCCAAGCCGGGTTCTTGCGCCGGATCGGCCGGCGCATCCTCGCTACGATCGGGTTTCTTCAGCAAGGAGCCACATGACCACTGCGCTCGAAACCATCGTCCTCGGCGGCGGCTGCTTCTGGTGCACCGAAGCGGTGTACGTCAAGGTGCGCGGCGTGACCGACGTCGAGTCCGGCTACAGCAACGGCCAGTGGAGCGGCCCACGTACGAGCAGGTGTGCACCGGGACGACCGGCCACAACGAGGTGGTCAAGCTCAGCTACGACCCGGCGCAGATCAGCGTGCGGCAGATCCTGGAGATCTTCTTCGTCATCCACGACCCGACCACGCTGAACCGGCAGGGCAACGACGCCGGCACCCAGTACCGCAGCGGCATCTACTACACGACGGCGGAGCAGAAGCGAGGTGGCGCAGGACCTGATCCGGCAGATGAGCCGAGGACCAGCTGTTCGGGCGGCCCATCGTCACCGAGGTGCTGCCGCTCGCCAACTACTGGCCGGCCGAGGAGTACCACCAGGACTTCTTCGAGAAGAACCCGCACCAGGGTTATTGCGTGGCCGTGGCCGCGCCCAAGGTGGCCAAGTTCCGCAAGACCTTCGCCGACCTGGCTGCCGGCGAGCGCCAGTTCCTGCGTTCTGCGCGCCTGGCGAATACCGCGCGGCCATGACTATCAACAGGTTCACGATGGCCTCAAGCGGCGGGGCTTTGTGATTTATGGCGGACAGGGTCATCTGGCCAGCGAGATGTTCCGGATTTCAACCATGGGCGACATCAGCCATTACGACATGGAACGCCTGCTGGTAGCGCTGGAAGATGTGTTTTCCTCCACGCCCGGATAAACACCGGGCCAGGCATGGATCAATGATAAAATGCGGCTGCGCCTGAGCACGAGAAAAACCATGAGCCAGAAATTGCTGCAAGCCGTATTCGCTCGCGCGGCCTTCGGTGTCGTGCTGTGTTGGCACACATCCAGCGCATTCGCCTACCTCGACCCCAGTACCGGCAGCATGGTGGTAACGGCCATGGTCGGCCTTTTCGCCTCCATCGCCCTGGCGCTGAAAACCTACTGGTATAAACTCAAACGTCTGTTGCGGCGTTGCGGCAAGCGAACGTCCGGCCCGGGCAAAGATTCATAGACCGGCGCCGCGGCATGTCTTTTTTGCAAGGCTGGAAAGCTTGGCGGGCGTTCAGGCAGCTGCCGTGGGAGTGGCGCAACCTGGTTTTCTATGCGGAATCCGGTCAGGACTGGCACCAGTTCGCGGGCCTGATCGAGACCCTCAACGGCGAACTGGAGCGAAAAGTGTGTTACGTCACTTCCGATCCCGCGGATGCCGGACTGGCCCGCCTGCACGCCAACTACAAGGCGATCCATATTCCCTCAGGCCTTTTTCTGACGATCTTTTTCCAGGTCAAGCAGGCGGATGTGGTGGTCCTGACCATGATGGATCTGAACAATCTGCAGTTGAAACGCTCACTGCATCCGGTTCACTACATTTACCTGTTTCACAGCATGGGTAGTACCCACATGG
>CAVPTY010000015.1:0-13403 GCA_963708655.1 uncultured beta proteobacterium | reverse complement strand
GGTCTGCAACCGCCGCAGGCTGTCCTCGCAATTGGTGGAATCGATCCAGGCCGCCCGTCAGCCCAGGCCGATGGCACTGACCCGGACCGGTCCGAGTTGCCGCTGCTGCATTCCCTCGACCTGCCGCATCGACTAAAGTGCGAACCACCGCTCTTCGCCATGCCCTTGATCAACCGACGCGACGCGCTTGGCACCGCCGGCGCGCTGACCCTCGCGGCGGCCGGCGCTCCGGCCCTGGCCGCACCGCGTTTCCCGATGCAGTCGTGGCCGCTCAAGACGCCGGAGCGCACCGGCATCCACGACGTGGCCCCGGCGCCCGACGGCGGCGTCTGGTTCACGCGCGCAGGCGAGCGGCCACCTCGGCTGGTTCGATCCCGAAAAGCGGCCGCGCCGAGCTGATCCCCCTGGCGCAGCGGTCGTCGCCGCACGGCGTCATCCAGGGTCCGGACCGGCGGCGTGGATCACCGACGGCGCGCAGAACGCGATCGTGCGCGTCGGCTGGCCCGACCGCAAGGTGAGCGCGTTCCCGCTGCCCGCGGGGCTGCCGCACGTCAACCTCAACACGGCCGCCTTCGACCGGGACGGCGACCTGTGGTTCACCGGCCAGCTCGGCTACGTCGGCAAGCTCACGGTGAAGACGGGCCAGGTGCGGGCCGGCGTGGTGCCGCGCGGTCGCGGCCCGTACGGCATCTGCGCGACGCCGGCGGGCGAGATCTGGTGGTGTTCGCTCGCCGGTTCGTACATCGCGCGCGTCGATCGCCGCACCGGCGAGTCGGTCATGGTCGAACCGCCGACCCGCGGCCAGGGTGCGCGCCGGATCTGGAGCGACAGCCGCGGCCGGCTGTGGGTCGCCGAATGGAACAGCGGGCAGCTCTCGATGCATGACCCGCAGGCCAGGACCTGGAAAGAGTGGCGGCTGCCGGGCCAGTCGCCACAGCCCTATGCCGTGTACGTGGACGAACGCGACCGGGTGTGGGTGAGCGACTTCGGCGGCAATGCCGTGTTCGTGTTCGATGCCGGCACCGGAGAAGTTCGAGCGCTACGCCATGCCGCGCCCGAACGCCAACATCCGCCAGATCCTCGGCCGACCCGGCGAAGTCTGGTTGCCCGAAAGCGGCACCGAGCACATCACCGTCATCCGCACGGCCTGAAGCGCGCCCCGCTCTCCGCGGTGCCACTTGCCTGGCAGGCTGCCACGCCTTGGTGGTCCGCACCACATGGCGGCCCCGGCGGCACTCGCCTGCCCATCCGATCGCGGCCGTTGACCCACGTCAAGGTAATCGCCCCCACCTTCGACTACAGTTCAGCCGCCATTTCGCGGCGGCCCCGAGGCAGTAGCGGCGGCGTCCGCAAGAGCTTCTTTCGCTCGACAGGAGACAACGGGACTACGGGCTCGCCCGCCCGGAGAGCGCTGCGCACTGAGGCGCCGGCGAGGTTCGCGCCGCCGGGCTGCTATTCCGTCGCGCCCTGGCGGCGAGCGCTCATGCGCCGGCCGAAGCTGCTGCGCCTGCGGGCGCGGCCGCAGCAGTCCCACCCCGGCCGGATCAGGCGTGATGCGGCGGCGTGATTTCCCAATGCTGCAGCACGCGGTCGTGGCCGTCGACACTCTCCAGGCGCACCCGGAAGCCCCACAGGCGCGCGACGTGCTTGACCACCTCTTCCGCGCGGTTGTCCAGCGGGCGGTCGTTGTGGCGGATGTGCCGCAGCGTCAGCGAGCGGTCCCCGCGCAGGTTGACGTTCCACACCTGGATGTTCGGCTCGCGCGTGCCCAGGTCGTACTGCTTCGACAGCGACTCGCGCACCCGGCGGTAGCCCGATTCGTCGTGGATCGCCGCAACCTCCAGCTCCTTGCGGCTCGCGTCGTCGACGATCGCGAACAGGCGCAGGTCGCGCATGAGGCGCGGCGACAGGTACTGGCCGATGAAGCTCTCGTCCTTGAAGTGGCGCATCGCGTAGTCCAGCGTCTTGTGCCAGTCCGAGCCCGCGATGTCCGGGAACCACTCGCGGTCCTCGTCGGTCGGGTGCTCGCACATCCGGCGCAGGTCGGTGAACATCGCGAACCCCAGCGCATACGGATTGATGCCGCTGTACGCGGGATGCGTCACCGGCGGCTGGAACACCACGTTCGTGTGCGAGCTGAGGATCTCCATCATGTACCCGTCGGTCAGCAGCCCCTGGTCGTACATGTCGTTCAGGATCGTGTAGTGCCAGAACGTGGCCCAGCCTTCGTTCATGACCTGCGTCTGGCGCTGCGGGTAGAAGTACTGCGCCACCTTGCGCACGATGCGCACGATCTCGCGCTGCCACGGCTCCAGCAGCGGCGCGTTCTTCTCGATGAAGTACAGGATGTTCTCCTGCGGCTCCTCGGGGAAGCGGCGGTGCTCCTTCTTCGACTGCTTGCCCGGCGTCCTGGGCAGCGTGCGCCACAGGTCGTTGATCTGCTGCTGCAGGTACGCCTCGCGGTCCTTGCGCCGCATCTCCTCCTCGACCATCGAGATCTTCTGCGGCCGGCGATAGCGGTCGACGCCGTAGTTCATCAGCGCGTGGCAGGCGTCCAGCACCTCCTCCACCGCCTCGATGCCGTGCCGCTCCTCGCACTCGCCGATGTACGACTTGGCATACACCAGGTAGTCGATGATCGAGCTCGCGTCAGTCCACATCCGGAACAGGTAATTGCCCTTGAAGAAGGAGTTGTGGCCGAAGCAGGCATGCGCCATCACCAGCGCCTGCATCGGCATCGTGTTCTCCTCCATCAGGTAGGCGATGCACGGGTCCGAATTGATCACGATCTCGTACGCCAGGCCCATGTGGCCGCGGCGGTAGTTCTTCTCGCTGGCGATGAACTGCTTGCCGAACGACCAGTGACGGTAGTTCACCGGCATCCCGACCGAGGCATACGCGTCGAGCATCTGCTCGGCGGAGATCAGCTCCAGCTGCACCGGGTAGGTGTCCAGGCCGAAGCGCTGCGCGGTGCGCCGGATCTCTTCGAAGTAGGTCTCGATCAGCTCGAAGGTCCAGTCGGAAGGACTGGGCAGGCGCTTGCTCGCCACTGGTTTCTCGTCCGTCAGGATCATGGCGCCCCCACTCACGCGGTCGTCGTGCTTTTCTTGAACAGGTCGCGGAACACCGGAAAGATCTGCGCCGGCGTCACGATCTTCTGCATCGCGAAGTGCGCATTGGCATCGCGCACCTTGGTGTACTCCTCCCAGAGGTTCTGGTCCTCGTCCGCCACCTGCACGTAGGCATAGTAGCGGCACAGCGGAAGGAGCTTGTTCTCCAGCAGTTCGCGGCACTTGGAGGAGTCCTGCTGCCAGTTGTCACCGTCCGAGGCCTGAGCGCCGTAGATGTTCCACTCGCTTCCCATGTAGCGCTGGCGGATGATGTCGTCCATCAGCGTGAGCGCCGACGACACCACCGTGCCGCCGCTCTCGGTCGCGTGGAAGAACTCGTCCTCCGACACCTCGGCGGCCTGCGTGTGGTGGCGGATGAAGATCACGTCCGTCTGCTGGTAGTGGCGCGACAGGAACAGGTACAGCAGGATGAAGAAGCGCTTGGCCAAGTCCTTGCGGGCCTCGTCCATGGAGCCCGACACGTCCATCAGGCAGAACATCGCCGCCTTGCTGGTGGGCATCGGCTCGCGCACCCGGTTGCGGTAGCGCAGGTCGAACGGGTCGAGGAACGGCACGCGCTTCAGGCGCTGCCGCAGTTCCTCGACTTCCGCCTTCACCGCCGCCAGCTCGGACGGCGACGTGTGGGGGTCCTGCTCCATCTGGCGCAGCACTTCCTCGAGACGCCGCAACTCGATGCGGGCGTCGCCGCCCATCGCGATGCGGCGGCCGAGCGCGACGCGCATCGAGCGCACCACGTGCAGGCTGGTCGGGTTGCCTTCGGACACGAAGCCGGCACGGCGCGACTTCCACTCCGGGATGTCGGCCAGCAGCTGGGTGCGGATCAGGCGCGGCAGCGCCAGATCGTCGAAGAAGTAATTCATGAACTCTTCGCGCGTGATCCGGAAGACGAAATCGTCCTCGCCCTGGCCGTCCGGCGAGGCCCCGCTGCCGTTGCCGCCGCCCCCGCCGCCCTGCGGCCTCGGGATCTTGTCGCCGCGCACGTACTCCTGGTTGCCCGGGTGCACCATCTCGCGCGTGCCGCCGGGCGCGTGCTGGAACACCGGCTCCGACACGTCCCGCTTTGGCAGCGTGATGTCCGTGCCTTCCTCGATGTTGTGGATGCTGCGGTCGCCCACCGCCTTGCGCACCGCCTCGCGAATCTGGTCCCGGTAGCGCCTGAGAAAGCGCTCCCGGTTGCCGATCGACTTGTTCTTGCCGGACAGGCGCCGGTCGATCACCTGGTGGAGCATGGCCCGGTCCGGCTTGGGAGTGAAGGAAGTCACCGTCCTGGATTCGTCAGGAGCTCTTGCGAACGCGCAGGTACCACTCGCACAGCAGCCGGACCTGCCGGTGCGTATAGCCCTTTTCGACCATCCGGTTGACGAAGTCCTCGTGCTTCTTCTGCTCGTCGGCGCTGGCCTTTGCGTTGAAGGAGATCACCGGCAGCAGGTCCTCGGTGTTCGAGAACATCTTCTTCTCGATCACCGTGCGCAGCTTCTCGTAGCTGGTCCACACCGGATTCTTGCCGGCATTGCTGGCGCGCGCCCGCAGGACGAAGTTGACGATCTCGTTGCGGAAGTCCTTGGGGTTGGACAGCCCCGCCGGCTTCTCGATCTTCTCGAGTTCGGCGTTCAGGGCCGCCCGGTCGAAGATCTCGCCGGTGTCGGTGTCGCGGTATTCCTGGTCCTGGATCCAGAAATCCGCGTACGTGACGTAGCGGTCGAAGATGTTCTGGCCGTATTCGGAGTACGACTCGAGGTACGCGGTCTGGATCTCCTTGCCGATGAACTCCGCATACCGGGCCGACAGGTGCTCCTTGATGTACGCCAGGTACTTCTGCTCGATCTCCGGCGCGAACTGCTCGCGCTCGATCTGCTGCTCCAGCACGTACATCAGGTGCACCGGGTTGGCGGCGATCTCGGTCGAGTCGAAGTTGAATACCTTGGAGATGATCTTGAACGCGAACCGGGTCGACACGCCGGTCATGCCTTCGTCGACGCCGGCGTAGTCGCGGTATTCCTGGTAGCTCTTGGCCTTGGGATCGGTGTCCTTGAGGTTTTCGCCGTCGTAGATCTGCATCTTGGAGAAGATGCTGGAGTTCTCCGGCTCCTTCAGCCGCGTCAGCACCGCGAACTGCGCCATCATCTTGAGCGTGCCGGGCGCGCACACTGCATCCTTCAAGCGAAGAATTGCGCACCAGCTTCTCGTAGATCTTCACTTCCTCGGTGACGCGCAGGCAGTACGGCACCTTGACGATGTAGATCCGGTCGAGGAAGGCCTCGTTGTTCTTGTTGTTCTTGAACGCCTTCCATTCGCTCTCGTTCGAGTGCGCCATCACGATGCCGTCGAACGGGATCGCGCCGAAGCCCTCGGTGCCCTTGAAGTTGCCTTCCTGCGTGGCCGTGAGCAGCGGGTGCAGCACCTTGATCGGCGCCTTGAACATCTCCACGAATTCGAGCAGGCCCTGGTTGGCCAGGCACAGGCCGCCGGAGTAGCTGTACGCGTCCGGATCGTCCTGGGCGAAGGTCTCGAGCTTGCGGATGTCGATCTTGCCGACCAGCGAGGAGATGTCCTGGTTGTTCTCGTCGCCCGGCTCGGTCTTGGCGATGCCGCACTGCTTCAGGATCGATGGATAGCGCTTGACGACCCGGAACTTGCGGATGTCGCCGCCGAACTCCTCGAGCCGTTTGACGGCCCACGGCGACATGATCCGCTGCAGGTAGCGCGGCGCGATGCCGTATTGCTGCTCGAGGACCGGCGCGTCTTCGGCGTTGCTGAACAGGCCGAGCGGCGACTCGTTCACCGGCGAGCCCTTGATGGCGTAGAACGGCACCTGCTCCATCAGCTGCTTCAGGCGCTCGGCGATCGACGACTTGCCGCCGCCCACCGGCCCCAGCAGGTACAGGATTTGTTTCTTTTCCTCCAGTCCCTGGGCCGCATGACGGAAGCAGGAGACGACCTGCTCGATGGGCTCCTCCATGCCGTAGAAATCCTTGAAGGCCGGATAGATGCGCACCATCTTGTTGCCGAAGATGCGCGACAGGCGCGGATCGTGGCGGGTGTCGATCACCTCGGGCTCGCCGATCGCCGCGAGCATGCGTTCCGCGGCGGTGGCATACGCCATCTTGTCGCGCCGGCAGAGGTCGAGATATTCCTCCAGCGACATCTCCTCCTCGCGCGTCTGCTCGTAGCGCGCCAGAAAATTACGGACTACATCCATGAAACCCCCTTCCAGTACGGTGACAGCAGCCTGCGCGGTGGGAAAACGCTCCGTGCGAAAGTCACTGTACCCTACGACACGTTGTGTGAAACGTCACGAGTTGTAGGTCAAAACCGTCGTTCCGCGTAGGTGTGCGATAGATCGCCCCACCCCCTGTGAAGTTTCTAGGGGAAAGCGATCGATCGCCTAGGGGAAATCTTGGGTGGACGGCCTGCGGTCCTTGTCGACAGACTGGCAGTCCGGGTGCCGGCGTGGCCACCGGCCGTGAAGAAGGACGTGGCGCCTGCGCCGGCAACGGACCGGGCCCGGACGCGGCCGCCGTGCAGCAGCACCACCTTGCGCACGATCGTGAGCCCGATGCCCGTGCCTCGAATTCTTCCTGCGCGTGCAGGCGCTGGAACGGCTCGCACGGCTTGCCGGCCCAGGTCTCGCCGAATCCCGCGCCGTTGCCACGCATTGCCCCGACCAGGTTGTCCATGCCGTGCGTCAGCAGCCGCGGATCGCCGCGGGCCACCAGGCCCGGCGCGATCACACCTCGGCGCAGCGCAGCCGGCCGCGCTGGCAGCGAGGGGCAATGGCGGCCTGCGCGAGCGCCGTCAGGTCGACGGACTCGGACAGGACTAGGACTTGACGGGCAAGCTGGCTTGCGCCAAGCTCGCCAGCGACAGCGGTCCGCCGGTGAGCTCGCGCCTGTGGTGGACCCCGGTCAGGATCCGCTGCAGGTAGTGCCGGCCGCGTTCGCCAGGCCAAGCCGGCCGCTGCAGGCAGTCGCGGAAGCCGTGGATCGCGCTGAGCGGCGCGCGTCGGCAGTGCGCGAAAAAGGCGCCTGCGGCTGCGACGAGCCATGCGCCAGCGGCCGATGCCCGGGCGCGAAGAAGGCGCTCACCTGCTCCAGCGGCGGGGCGAAACCGCGACTTCGACTTCCCGCGGCACAGCTCGCCGGACCAGGTCATTCGCCCCTGTCCGGCAGCGCAGGTCCAGGCGCCCCAGGCGGCCCACTCGCCTCGCCACGGGCAACAGGCCCTGCATCTCGCGCAGGTGGGGCTTCCAGGGCACTGGCGCGCGCTGCGGCACCCGCGCCGCAGCCGCCGGGCTGTGAGTCGGGCGCGTCGGTTGCCGGTGAATCGGGGACGTGCCGCATGAAACTGATGAGCAAGCGCGTCCGACTTTACGGCTGGGCTCGCACGCTTCGCCTTGGGCAGGCTAGGGAATTTTCCTAGAGTGGGCACGGGCGGGGACGAGGAAAACCGGGCTTATTCGCCCCCGCGGCCCGCCGGGCCGGTGGAGAATCGATGGCCCGCAACGTCAAGACAATGCCAGAGCAAGCGATCGCCGACCCCTTGTCCGACCACATGTCGGGATTGGCTCCCCTCCTGTTGGACCACACGCGAGACGCCGTCGTCCTGCACGATGCCGGCCAGCGGATCGTGTCCTGGAACCGCGGCGCCGAGCGGATGTACGGTCATTCGCGCCACGCTGCGATCGGCCGCCGCTTGGAGGACCTCATGGGTGCGACGGCGGCCCTGCCGCCGGAGGCGCAGCGGCGGCTCGCCGAGCGCAGCGAGTGGTCCGGGGTGCTCGAGTGCATCGACGCGCAGGGCCAGGTCGTCACCGTGGAGCGCCGTTGCACGCTGATGGAAGCCGGCGATGGGCGCCCGCGCCTGGTGCTCAGCGTCGACAGCGACATCACCGAGCAGCGGCGCGCCGAAAAAGAGATCGTGCTGCTCAACAACCTGCTGGAGCAGCGGATCCGCAGCCGCACGGCGCAGTTGCAGGAGAGCAACGAGGACCTGCGCGGCCTGGCCTACTCGCTGGCGCACGACCTGCGCGCGCCGCTGTCGTCGGTGGACGTGTTCTCCGCCCAACTGGAGCACCGGCTCGCGGGCCGGCTGGACGAGAAGTCCCACCACTACCTGAGGCGGGTGCGCGCCGGCGTGCGCCTGATGTCCCAGCTGACCGATGGGCTGCTGGCGCTGGCCAACCTGTCGAGCGCGCCTTTGTTGCACCACGGCGTGGACCTGTCGGCGCTGGCGCGATTGGCCGTCCACCGGCTGCGCGAGCGCGATCCCGGCCGCCGGATCACGGTAGTGATCGAGGACACGCCCCAGGCCCAAGGCGACGTGCGGCTGCTCACCGACCTGCTGGAGAACCTGCTGGGCAACGCCTGGAAATTCACCTCGCGCACGGCCGCCGCCCGGATCGAATTCGGCGCCGAGCGCGGCCCAGGCGGCGCCTGGCGCTATTGCGTGCGCGACAACGGAGCCGGATTCGACCCGGCGTACGCCTACAAGCTGTTCAACCCCTTCCAGCGGCTGCACACCGCCGCCGAATTCGAGGGCACCGGCATCGGCCTGGCGATGGCGCGCAAGATCGTCTCGCGCCACCGTGGCAGCATCTGGGGTGAGTCGCGGCCCGGGTGCGGTGCGGCATTCCGCTTCACGCTGGGCGACCGCGGCGCCGCTGCCGCGGGGCCGACACCTGCCTGAACCGGCTCAGCAGGCCGACACCTTCACGGCGCCGGACCCGAAGAACGCATCCAGGTTGGTCAGGGCCAGGTCGGCCATCGCCTTGCGGGTCTCGTGCGTGGCACTGGACATGTGTGGCAGCAGCACTGTGTTGTCCATCTTCAGCAGCGCCTCGGGCACGTTGGGCTCGTCGGCGTAGACGTCCAGCCCCGCGCCGCCCAGGCGGCCCTGCGCCAGCGCCGCGATCAGGGCCGCCTCGTCGACGACGCTGCCGCGAGCGATGTTGACCAGGAATCCGCGCGGCCCCAGCGCGTCCAGGATGGTCGCCGACACCAGGTTGCGGCTTTCCTGGCCGCCGGCGGCCGCCACCACCAGGAAATCGGCCCAGCGTGCCAGTTCCTCGAGCGAGGGCTCGTAGCCATAAGACACGTCCGGCACCGGGCGGCGGTTGTGGTAACGGATCTCCATGTCGAAGCCGGCGCACCGCTTCGCGATCGCGCGGCCGATCCGGCCGAGGCCCACGATGCCGAGCCGCTTGCCGGTGACGCTGGTGGCGAGCGGAAACGACGTGGTCTCGGTCCAGCCGCCGCGCCGCACGAAGCGGTCGGCCTCGCTGCCGCGGCGCGCGACGTCCAGCAGCAGCAGCATCGCGGTGTCGGCGACGCAGTCGTTCAACACCTCGGGCGTGTAGCCGACGGCGACGCCACGTTCGCGCGCTGCGCCCAGGTCCACGGCGTCGAGCCCCACGCCGACGATCGAGACCACGCGCAGGTTCGGCAGCGCCGCCAGCATCGCGGCGTCGATGCCCAGGCGGGCCGACGCGATGTACCCGGCGAACTCGCCGCCATGGGCCGCGAGAAAGGCCTGGGGGTCCGGCTCGCGCCACAGCGGATGAATGTCATACCGCTCGGCCAGGTCGGCTTCGAGCGCCGGCAGCAGCCGGCCGTTCTGGAGCACTCGCTCTTTCATCTCTTTCCTTCGTGGACCGGGTGGTCGTCAGTGGATTTCCGGCTCGCTGCCCTGTCCCGCCTGAGCCCGCTCGGTCTCGAGGAAGTCGAAATCGCAGCCGGTGTCGGCTTGGCCGACATGCTTGAGGTACAGCGCGCCGTAGCCGCGCGTGAACTTCGGCGCCGGAGCCTCCCACGCGGCGCGGCGGTGCGCTGTTCGACGATGCGCTTGCCGGTCAGCGTCGCCATCTGCGCATGCCGGGAATCGGGCGCCGGAATCGAGGCCGCCCCGGGCAGCGCGAGCCCCAGCACCTCCACCGCGCTGGTCATGGTGCTGGCGGCAGGGAGATCGCCGGCATCTCGACGGGAAAGCCGCCGGCCTGCCAGATGCCGCGCTTGACCTCCTCGACCCGCTGCTTGAAGTGCGAGTGGCAGGGATTGATGTCGCTCCAGGTGTTGATGATCGCGATCACCGGCTTGCCCGCGTAGTCGCTGCGGTGGAATCCCATCTGCGCGGTGCGGGAGCGGTGGCCGAAGGAGCGCATGTCCTTCGCGCCGTACCAGCGGTGGGAGCGGAGTTGTTCCGGTTTCTTGCGTTGGGCAGTCATGGGAAGGGATGGTAGTGGACGCGCCCGCCCCCGGGAAACTGCCGGTGCGAAGGGGCGCAGTGCTCATGGCGCATGACCACGGCTGCGCGCCGCCGAGGCAAGGACACTGATCAGGCTGTGGCGCAAGGTTTCCCTGGAGCGATGACCGCCACCCGCTGGCGCGCCACGACTGCTATTGTTTGCATAGCATCTTGTGCGTACACTCACCGGCCAGGCCGCCGCCAGCGGCGGGCGCGAGGAGAGGCATCCATGAATTCCAAGGAACACGCCGCGATCAACCAGCTCCTGGGACTGCTGGAGTCGCGCTATGCGATCCGCGTGCTCTGGGCCCTGCGCGACGGCCATGCGCAGACCTTCCGGCTGCTGCAGGACAGCGTTGGCGGCATCACGCCGAACACGCTCAACACCCGGATCAAGGAACTGCGGCAGGCGGGATTGGTGAACCACGGCGGCGACGGGTACGTGGTCACTCCGGCCGGTTCCGAATTGCTCAAGCGCATGTCGGACCTGCCGTCGTTCGCGGCAAAATGGTCCGCGGTCCAGTCCAGAAAGAAGTCCCAACCTTCGTCGCGGGTTGCCTGACGACCCTTTTCTTGCCGTTGCCCCATGATCTCATCGCACCTGCGGCCGGAAGCGGCCCTGCCTTCCGACCACGAGGACGCCATCCTGGTCGGCCGCATCAACATCCCGGGCACGGGGCCCACCCTGGTGCAGGTCCGCGCCGACGGCGTCCACGACCTTTCGCGGCTCGCACCCACCTGCAGCGAACTGCTGGAGCTGCCCGATCCTGCCGCCGTGGTGCGGGCGCACGACGGCCCGCGCATCGCCTCCGCCCAGGAGGTGCTCGCCAACAGCTCCTGCGACGCCCGCGTCGAGGACACGCCGTTCCTCCTCGCACCGTGCGACCTGCAGGCGATCAAGGCGGCCGGCGTGACCTTCGTCGCGTCGATGCTGGAGCGCGTGATCGAGGAACAGGCGCGCGGCGACGCCAGCAAGGCCGAATCGGCGCGGCAGGCGGTGATCGCCGTCATCGGCGACAACCTCGGCGCCGTCAAGCCCGGCTCGCCCGAGGCGACGCGGCTGAAGGACGTCCTCATCGCGCAAGGCATGTGGTCGCAGTACCTGGAGGTGGGCATCGGCCCCGACGCCGAGATCTTCACCAAGTCGCAGCCGATGAGCGCCGTCGGCACCGGCTGCCGAGGTCGGCATCCATCCGCAGAGCGAGTGGAACAACCCCGAGCCGGAGATCGTGCTGGCCGTCAACAGCCGCGGCCAGGTGATGGGCGCCGCGCTCGGCAACGACGTGAACCTGCGCGACTTCGAGGGCCGCAGCGCGCTGCTGCTGGGCAAGGCCAAGGACAACAACGCGAGCTGCGCCATCGGGCCGTTCATCCGCCTGTTCGACGCGAACTTCGGCATCGACGACGTGCGCGCGCTGCGAGCTCGCGATGCGGGTGGAAGGCCCGGACGGCTTCGTGATGGACGGCGCCAGCTCGCTGGCGAAGATCAGCCGCGACCCGCTGGACCTGGTGAGCCAGGCGATCGGCCCCAACCACCAGTATCCCGACGGCTTCATGCTGTTCCTGGGCACGATGTTCGCGCCGACGCAGGACCGCCACGGCCCGGGCCAGGGCTTCACCCACGTCGTCGGTGACGTGGTGACGGTGGCGACCCCGCGCCTGGGTACACTCGCCAATCGCGTCAACACCAGCGACCGGGTGGCGCCGTGGACCTACGGCACCCGCTCGCTCATGCGGGACCTGGCGCGCCGCGGATTGCTGGGCTGACCGTTCGCCGGTCGCTGCCGGGCGGACGCGCTCCCGCCCTCTTTGAAGGACAACGCGATGATCACGACCCCTTCCGGCCTGCAGTACGAAGACACCACGCCGGGCACCGGCACCGAGGCCAGGCTCGGCCAGGACGTGCGCGTGCACTACACCGGCTGGCTCTACAACGGCGGCCAGCAGGGGGCCAAGTTCGACTCCAGCGTCGATCGCGGCGACCCGTTCTCCTTCTCGCTCGGCGCGGGCATGGTCATCAAGGGCTGGGACGAAGGCGTCGCCGGCATGAAGGTGGGCGGCAAGCGCACCTTGATCATCCCGCCGCAGCTGGGCTACGGCGCGCGCGGCGCCGGCGGCGTGATCCCGCCCAACGCCACGCTGAAGTTCGAGGTCGAACTGCTCGGCACGCGCTGAGCTGCTTCGCTTCGCGGCCCGGGCAGCGGCGGCCGACCCGGCGACCGCCGTGCCCGGGATGGCCCCCATGGTGGCGAGCCACGCGCCACCATCCGGCACCCAACTGCCCGCCGCCCGGCTTTGCGGCACGGACGCCTTGAAATAGGCGGTGCCACCCCAAGCTGGGGCGGAGCGCGTGATTTCATCCAGAACGACCCATGCCCGACAAGAACCAGACCGCCATCCCTGACAACGAGCGGATCGAGCCCACCATGGACCCCGCCAGCGTGCCTGCTGACGCCAGCCCCGAAGAGCGCGAGGCCGCCCGGGCGGCCAACGAAGCCAGCGGCCTGGCGGACCTGCAGGCGCAGTTGGCGCAGCTGCAGGCGAAGAACGACCAGCTCGCCGAGCAGTACCTGCGGGCCCAGGCCGACGTGCAGAACACCCGCCGCCGGGCCGAGGAAGAGATGTCCAAGGCCCGCAAGTTCGCGATCGAGGGCTTTGCCGAGAGCCTGCTGGCCGTCGCCGACAGCCTGGAGGCCGGCCTGGCGATCCAGGACGCCACCCCGCAGCAGATCCGCGAAGGCGCCGCAGCGACCCTGCGCCAGCTCAAGAGCGTGCTGGAGCGCAACAAGGTGGTGGAGATCAATCCTGCCCCCGGCTCGAAGTTCGACCCGCACCAGCACCAGGCCATTTCGGTGGTGCCGGCGCCCACCGGTTCCGCTCAGGAAGCCAACACCATCGTGACGGTGCTGCAGAAGGGCTATCTGATCGCCGAGCGCGTGCTGCGCCCGGCGCTGGTCACGGTGGCCGCGCCGCAGTGACCGCTTGAAACGCCACAGCAATACGGTACTGGTGTCAAAAGAACAGGCACAACAT
>CAVPTY010000014.1:0-8857 GCA_963708655.1 uncultured beta proteobacterium | reverse complement strand
TGAGCCTGGTGTGGATGACCGGCAGCCGCACGCCGTAGGCGAACTTGTTCACCAGGATCAGGTCGCCGACCAGCAGCGTCGGGATCATCGACCCGGAGGGAATCTTGAACGGCTCGAACAGGAACGAGCGCAGCACGAACACGGCCAGGATCACCGGGAACAGACCGGCCGTCCAGTCCAGCCACCATGGCTGCATCAGGAGCCGCTGGCGGGTCTGCGCCACGTCGCCGTCGACCTTGCGTGATGCCCTTGGCGACCAGGTCGCCGCGGCGCCGGGCCGCGCTGGCTTCCATCCGTTCGGCGGCGAGGCGGCGCTGCGGCAGGAACCAGAGCCGCTCGGCCAGCCAGTACAGGCCGGTCACCACCGTCGCCAGGAACAGCAGGAGGGCGAAATTGCCTTCGACGAAGCCGAGGTACCACGCGGTACCGTAGCCCGCGAATGACGCGAGGACGATCGCTGTGAGGAAGGGCATTTACTCTTCCACCTGGAGGATGGCGAGAAATGCTTCCTGCGGGACTTCGACGGAACCGATCTGCTTCATTCTTTTCTTGCCTGCCTTCTGTTTTTCGAGGAGCTTGCGCTTGCGGGTGATGTCGCCGCCGTAACATTTTGCCAGCACGTTCTTGCGCAGCGCCTTGATGGTCTCGCGCGCGATGATGTTGGCGCCGATCGCCGCCTGGATGGCGACGTCGAACATCTGGCGGCTGATGATCTCGCGCATCTTGGAGACCACGGCCCGGCCGCGGTACTGGGCCTGGCTGCGGTGGACGATGATGGACAGCGCGTCGACCTTCTCGCCGTTCAGCAGGATGTCGACCTTGACCACGTCGGACGCCCGGTACTCCTTGAACGCGTAGTCCATCGAGGCGTAGCCGCGGCTGACCGACTTCAGCTTGTCGAAGAAGTCCAGCACGATCTCGCCCAGCGGCAGTTCGTAGGTCAGCATCACCTGCCGGCCGTGGTAGGCCATGTTGATCTGCAGGCCGCGCTTCTGGTTGGCCAGCGTCATGACCGGCCCGACGTACTCCTGCGGCATGTAGAGGTGGACGGTGACGATCGGCTCGCGGATCTCCCGGATCGCGCCCTGGTCGGGCATCTTGGCCGGGTTCTCGACCACGAGCACCTCGCCGTCGTTCCTGACGCACCTGGTACACCACGCTCGGCGCGGTGGTGATGAGGTCCTGGTCGAACTCGCGCTCGAGCCGCTCCTGCACGATTTCCATGTGCAGCAGGCCGAGGAAGCCGCAGCGGAAGCCGAAGCCGAGCGCCTGGCTCACCTCGGGCTCGTAGTGCAGCGAGGCGTCGTTGAGCTTGAGCTTTTCCAGCGCGTCGCGCAGCGAGTCGTACTGGTTCGCCTCGGTCGGATACAGCCCGGCGAACACCTGCGGCTGGATTTCCTTGAAGCCCGGCAGCGCCTGCGGTCGCGGTAAAGGCCGCGCCGCCGGTGCCGGCCTTCACCAGCGTCACCGTGTCGCCGACCTTGGCGGCCTGCAGCTCGCGGATGCCGGCGATGATGTAGCCGACCTGGCCGGCCTCGAGGGTTTCGCGCGGCGCGTTGCCGGGCGTGAACACGCCGAGCTGGGTCGTCTCGTAGGTGGCGCCGGTCGCCATCAGCTTGATCCGGTCGCCCTTGACCAGCCGGCCGTCGACGACGCGCACCAGCATCACGACGCCGACGTAGCTGTCGAACCAGCTGTCGATGATCATGGCGCGCAGCGGGCCCTGCGGGTTGCCGCGCGGCGCCGGGATGCGCGCGACGATCGCCTCGAGGATGTCGTCGATGCCCATCCCGGTCTTGGCCGAACAGGGGATCGCGTTGGACGCGTCGATGCCGATCACGTCCTCGATTTCCGATTTCGCGTTCTCGGGGTCGGCCTGCGGCAGATCCATCTTGTTGAGCACCGGCACCACCTCCACGCCGAGGTCCAGCGCGGTGTAGCAGTTGGCCACCGTCTGCGCCTCCACGCCCTGGCTCGCGTCGACGACGAGCAGCGCGCCTTCGCACGCGGAAAGCGAGCGCGAGACCTCGTACGAGAAGTCGACGTGCCCCGGCGTGTCGATCAGATTGAGGTTGTAGACGACGCCGTCGCGGGCCACGTAGCGCAGCGCCGCGGTCTGTGCCTTGATGGTTATCCCACGCTCTCGTTCGAGGTCCATCGAGTCCAGCACCTGCTCCTCCATCTCGCGATCGGACAGCCCGCCGCAACGCTGGATCAGGCGGTCGGCGAGCGTCGACTTGCCATGATCGATGTGCGCGATGATCGAGAAATTTCTGATGTGATTCATCAACGGGAACGCTTAAGTGATTGAATTCAAAAGGCGCGGGACAAGAAAAAAGGGCGCGTCGTGGAGTGACGCGCCCTGAACCAACAATCTATGGCAACTGCGATAGTTGGAGCTTCATTGTAGGCAAAAAGCCCCGCGCGTACAGCCGCAGCCATGGTCCGAAGCCGGAGTTGCGACCCAGCAACAGGAATGTTTTCCACAGGTTATAAACAATTTGGTCGAGCAAATGCGGGGGCAGGTTGTGGGCGATCTGTGGATCGGGAAGGGACAAGCTGCGGGCTTCCCGTATGGTGGGGTTGCAGCGTCCGCATATGCCTGCAAGCGCCGATGAGGCACCCGGATTCTATCCAAAAAGGTCATTAGCCCAGCGTTGATGGGAGTGGGCACTCACGGTGCCAGTCGCACGGTCGAGCTCCAAAAATTTTTTCCTCTTGGCTCCGGCGCCACACACAAGACCCCAAACCCTAGTGCGAGGTGGGGCCTTGCCGCGACGTCTGCTGCAGCCGCCGCCTGGGCAGCATGCTCACCGGGCCGGTCGGATCAGCAGGTAGGTGGCCAGTTCGCCGCGCCGCAGCAGCACCGGAATCGGCTTGCTCTTGTCGACGCGCGCCACCGCGGCCTCGAACTCCTTCACGCTGTTGATCTCGGCGTTGCCGATCGCGGTGATGACGTCACCCTCGCGGATGCCGGCCCGCAGCGCGCCGTCGGTGACGGCCTCGACCCGCACGCCGCCCTTGACCTTCAGCTCCCGCTTTTGCGCGTCGGTGAGGTCGGTCACGACCAGCCCGATCGACTGCGCGGCGGGCGAGCCTTTCGGGCGCTCGTTCTTCTCCGCCGTGGGACGCACGGTCTTCTCGGGCTCGATCTCGGCCACCGTGATCGTCAGGTCGCGCGTCGCGCCGCGGCGGAACACCGTCATGCTGGTGCGCGTGCCCGGCTTGGTGTTGCCGACCAGCCGCGGCAGGTCGGTCGCGCGGTCGATCACCTTGCCGTCGAAGCGCGTGATGATGTCGCCCGCCTCGATGCCCGCCTTGTCGGCCGGCGAGCCGCTCTCGACGCTGCGCACCAGGGCGCCCTGCGCCTTGCCCAGCCCGATCGACTCCGCCACGTCCTTGGTGACCTGGTCGATCTGGACGCCGATGCGGCCGCGCGAGACGCGCCCGGACACCCGCAGCTGCTCGCTCACGCGGATCGCCTCGTCGATCGGGATCGCGAACGAGATGCCCATGAAGCCGCCCGAGCGCGAATAGATCTGGCTGTTGATGCCCACCACCTCGCCGCGCATGTTGATCAGCGGGCCGCCCGAGTTGCCGGGATTGATCGCCACGTCGGTCTGGATGAACGGCAGGTAGTCGCCGGTGTCGCGCTGCTTGGCGCTCACGATGCCGGCGGTCACGGTGTTCTCGAGCCCGAAGGGCGAGCCGATGGCCATCACCCATTCGCCGACCTTGAGCCGGTTGATGTCGCCGACCTTCACCGCCGGCAGGCCGGTCGCCTCGATCTTCACGACGGCGACGTCGGTGCGCTTGTCGGCGCCGATGATCTTGGCCTTGAACTCGCGCTTGTCCGGCAGCGTGACGATCACCTCGTCGGCCCCTTCGACCACATGGGCGTTGGTCATGACGAAGCCGTCGGTGGTCAGGATGAATCCGGAGCCGACGCCGCGCGGCGTTTCCTCGTCGGAGGGCGGCCGGTTCGGCCGCGGCGAGCGCGGCGTGGGGAGCGGCTGTCCGAAGAAGCGCCGGAAGAACTCCTGCATCTCCTCGTCCATCGGCCCGACGCCGCCGGGGCCGGCGCTTTGCCGCACCCGCTCCAGCGTCCGGATGTTGACCACCGCCGGCCCGACCTGCTCGACCAGATCGGTGAAGTCCGGCAAGGCGCGCGCCTGCGCCACGACCGGCTTGGCCGGCATCACTGCCACCGTGCCGGCGACCGCCAGGACGGCGATCGCGGCGTGGGCACGAATCTTCTTCCACTCGATCCGGAACATATCGACCTCTCTCAAACGCAAAGTGCAATGCTGGACGGCGACACGCGATGCGGCCACGGACGGCAGCGCCGCTGCCGCGGCGTCATCCGGCGTATCTGGGGACTTATTTGATCCGCTCAAGATTCTGCGCGAAGACCTTGAGCGTTTGGGGCGGAGCCTCGCCAACCACGGTGAGCCACCAGTCCTGCACGCGCTGCGTCAGCGTCTGCGTGGCGCCGCTCGCGAGCAGCCCTTCCTGCTGGTGGCGCTTCGCGTCGTACGGCTCCACGAACAGCGACACCGCCGCGAGCCCATCCGAAAAGATCCACTGGATGCTGCCCTCGGTCGCAGCGGCGCCCGGGCGCTTGTAGCAGTTCACCGCCTTGAAGCCGGGGACTGGGGCGCGCAACTGCCACCCTTCCGCGGCGGCATTGCACTTGGCGGCATCCGCTTTCTCGACCCGCCAGCCACCGGTGGCGGCCATCATCTGGCTGAGCTTGTCCGCCCGCACCGGTGCGTCGAGCTGCAATTCGGAGAACGCCGCCTGCTCGAGCACGATCTGGTCGAGGTCCAGGGTCTGCAGCTTCATCACGAGGCCGCTGCCCTTCTCGCTCCAGACGCGATAGCCGTAGCGCAGCTGGTCCTTGGGCACAAGGTGGACCACGTCGGCCTTGAAGCCGGCGACGCGGTCGCTGCCGATGCGACGAGCCGCGTAGAACTCGGGAATCGAGCTCTCGCTGGACTTCAGCAGGTTGGGAAACAGGCCGAGCGACTCGCGCCGCTCGGTGCGCGCGACCCTCGCCTCGGGCAGGAAGGTGACCACTTCGTCGTTGCGGCGGAAGGTGGAACGCGGCGTGCCGGTCAGCGACTCGACCCGCTCCAGCTGCTGCCGGCCGTCGCACGCATGCCAGATGCGGGCGCTGGACATGGCACCGGTGTTGGAAGAGACGACGAGCGTGCCGACATAGTTGCGGCGGCGGGACGCCTCGTGCATGCGCTCGAGCCATTCGGCGACGCTGCGCTCCTCGGCCTTGCCGGCGGCGACCGGCTGCAGCAAGGGCGAGCTGGATTGCGCCACCGCGGCCTCGATCAGGCCGAACCCCCAGAAGGCCATCATGCTGCGGCGGCCCACCCCCCGATGCTGCGTCTGCGTCTGGTACATGCTGCGGGTCAGCGGCCGGACGCTTCGAAGGTCGCGTTGCGCACGAAGCCGGTGGACATCTGCAGCGCCGAGGCGCCGCCGAACTGGCGATGCGCCGCCAGCAGTTCGTCGAGTTGCGGGTTGCGGATCATCACGCCCCGCTCGCCGGCGGTGAGCACGGTGCCGGCCGGCGCCTTGGCCAGTTCGGGTGAGCCCGGCCTGGCCGGCAACCCGCCCACCAGCGACCATGCCATGGCGCCTACGGCCGCGACCGAAGCGAAACCCGCCACCAGCTTCCAGCGGAAGCTGCCGTCGTTGGCCGCTTCCTCGCGCCGCGGCGGTGCGGCCACTTCTTCCGGCGCTGCGCGCGGCGCCAGCGGCGGCTCGTCCTGCAGGCGGCGCTGCAGCCGCTGCAGGAACGCCGATGGCGAACTGGCCACGGCCAGTTCGCCCGAGCGCAGCACGTCTCCGATGAGGTGGTATGCCTGCCAGGCCTCGCGCCCTGCCGGATCCGACGCCGCGAGCTCGACCCCGCGCCCCAAGGCGTCGCCCTGCAACCGGCCGTCGGCCAGCGCCGAAATGAGTTCCCGCGTCTGCATCTGTTCCATCACATCACCTCGCGCCGTGTCACCAGCGCTTGCCCGTCTGGTTTTCCAGCATGGGCTTGACCTTGGCCGAAATCGCCTCCCGCGCCCGGAAGATCCGCGACCGCACGGTCCCGATCGGACAATTCATCACTTCCGCGATCTCCTCGTAGCTCAGGCCGTCGATCTCGCGCAAGGTGACCGCCTGCCGCAGTTCGTCGGGCAGCGCCTCCATGGCCGAGTTGACGGCTGCCGCAATTTCCTTGGCCGCCAGCACGGTTTCGGGGGTTTCGGCGCTGGTTAGTTCGTTCTCCACCGAGGAAGTTTCATCTTCCTCGTCGCCGCCGCCGCCGCGCAAGGTGGTTTCCGACACCAGGGGATCGCGCTTCAGGTCCACCAGGGCCTTTTTCGCGGTATTCACCGCGATCCGGTACAACCAGGTGTAGAACTGGGCCTCGCCGCGGAACTGGCTGAGCGCGCGGTAGGCCCGGATGAAGGTCTCCTGCGCGATGTCCTCGACCAGATCCGAGTCGCGCACCATCCGCCCGATCAGCCGTTCGATGCGGCGCTGGTACTTGATCACCAGCAGTCCGAAGGCCTTCTGATCCCCGGCGACGGTGCGCTCCACCAGCATCAGGTCGGTGTCCGCCGGGCTGGGAGGTGGAGCGGGAGTCGTTCTTGTCATGGTTTCGCCGCCGGCGGCTCGGCGTCCGGCAGCGCTGCGGGTCCGGCGCGCGAATATACCGCACGCCGTAGCTGATCCCAGCGTTCACCGCCGCCGCGTTCCAGCCAGAACCAGCCCCGCGCCCCGGCGGTGCGCCAGCGCACGAGCAGCAGGCGCTGGAAATCCAGGGCGACCTGCAGGTCGCCCGCCACGGCCGGGCCGCCCTCGGGCGTCCACGTCCAGCCGGACCCGTCCCAGGCAAGCATGCCTCGCGGCGTGCACCGCCAGGCTCGCAGGGCGATCACCCCGGCCGCCACGACCGCCGTCCACGCGAGAGCCAGGCGCCAGGGCGCCACCTGGGGCTGAGCCGACCAGAGCACGGTCCCGGCCAGGCCGGCCAGCCACAAGGCCCCGGCCATGGCACCGGCCCAACCAGAACGCCCCACCGGATAGCTCACCGATGGGGCGTCATGCATGTTGCCGCCGGATCTTCAGTGGTGCGTGCGTTGCGCGCACGCACCTCAGCGCGCCCGCTTGAGAATCAGCGTGCCGTTGGTGCCGCCAAAGCCGAAGTTGTTCTTCATCGCCACGTCGATCTTCATGTCCCGCGCCGTGTTGGCGCAGTAGTCCAGGTCGCACTCCGGGTCCTGGCTGAAGATGTTGATGGTCGGCGGGCTCTTCTGCTCGTGCACGGCGAGGACGGTGAACACCGACTCGATCCCGCCGGCCCCGCCCAGCAGGTGACCGGTCATCGACTTGGTGGAATTGACGACCAGCTTGCGGGCGTGTTCGCCGAGCGCCAGCTTGATCGCGTTGCTCTCGTTCAGGTCGCCCAGCGGCGTGGAAGTGCCATGGGCGTTCAGGTAATCGACCTGGTCGGCGTTGATGCCGGCGTTGCGCAGCGCACCGACCATGGCGCGGCGCGGGCCGTCCACGTCCGGCGCGGTCATGTGGTATGCGTCGGCGCTCATGGCGAAACCGGCCAGCTCGGCATAGATCTTCGCGCCGCGGGCCTTCGCATGCTCGTATTCCTCGAGCACCAGCACGCCGGCGCCTTCGCCCAGCACGAATCCGTCCCGGTCCTTGTCCCACGGGCGCGAGGCGGTCTTCGGGTCGTCGTTGCGCGTCGACAGCGCGCGGGCCGCGGCAAAGCCGCCGATGCCCAGCGGCGACACGCAGGATTCCGCCCCGCCGGCGATCATCACGTCGGCGTCGCCGTTCTCGATCAGGCGCGCCGACAGGCCGATCGCGTGCAGGCCGGTCGTGCAGGCCGTGACCACCGCGATGTTGGGTCCCTTGTAGCCGTACTTGATCGAGACGTGCCCGGAGATCATGTTGATGATCGAGGCCGGCACGAAGAACGGCGAGATGCGGCGCGGTCCGCGCGCGGTCAGCTCGGCGTGCGTCTGCTCGATCATCGGCAGGCCGCCGATGCCCGATCCGATGTTGCAGCCGATGCGCGTCGCCAGTTCCGGATCGAGCGCGTCGCCGCTGGGCAATCCGCTGTCCTTGACGGCCTGGAAGGCGGCGGCGAGTCCCAGATGGATGAAGCGGTCCATGTGGCGGGCTTCCTTCTCGGGCATGTAGTCGCCGATGTTGAAGCCCTTGACCTCGCCGGCGAACCGGCAGCCGAAGTTGGCGGCGTCGAATTGGGTGATCAGGTCGATGCCGCTGGTGCCCGCCAGGAGATTGGCCCACGACTCGCCGACCGAATTGCCGACCGGCGACACGCAGCCCAGTCCCGTGACGGCCACACGGCGGCGCGTCATGCCGGCGCTCCCGAGTGCGCGGCGCAAGCCGCGCCACCCCGAGCGGGAGGGTGTTGCGACTGGAGGCGATTCTCGACAGCGGGCATGCGCTCAGTCTCCGCCGAGCCGTCTCAGGGAGACTGACGCCCCCTCGGGGGGCAGCGAACGCAAGTGAGCGTGGTTGCACATGCTCAGGCCTTCTGGTGCGCGTTGTGGTCGCAGCGAATATCTCGGCGGTATATTGAAAAATCCGCCGACATGGGTGGCATGCTGCGCACTGGGAAGATACGTTTTACTTGCCCAATGGGGGCCGGGCCAGCGGCAATGGCGAGCTGATCATGGTGCTGGCCCGGCATGCGCATGAATGCTGGCCGATCCGTGGCTCAGCCCGGCAGAAGCGCGGCTCCTGCTCGGACTGGCGCACTGACAAACGCCACTTCCAGCCAGGCCCCCCAGCTTGCTGG
>CAVPTY010000013.1:0-12857 GCA_963708655.1 uncultured beta proteobacterium | reverse complement strand
TGTTATGTTGCTTCACGATCCGGGTCTCGTCCTCGTAGCGCAGCGGCAGGTGCAGCGCCAGGTCGATGTCCCGTGCCAGTCCCAGCTTGCGCAGGGCTTTCTGGGGCTGGGTCAGTGCCTTGGTCTCGGCCATGGGACAATTCTGCCCTGCACCCCACGATCACTTGGAACGGGCCTGTCCGCTTCGCGGGAGCCCAGGGGCAGGATTGAAGCGCATCGCGACCGCGATGCTCAGCAGCCCTCAAGCGCATGCGCCATTTCACGCTGGGCGATTTCGACTTCGCCCTCCCGCCCGAACTCATCGCCCAGCACCCGGCCGCGCAACGCAGCGCGTCGCGCCTGCTCGACGGCACCAGCTCGCCGCCGGCCGACCGGATCTTTCGAGAACTGCCGGCGCGGCTGCAGTCCGGCGACCTGCTGGTGTTCAACGACACCCAGGTCGTGAAGGCCAGGCTCTTCGGCGTAAAGCCCACCGGCGGCCGGCTCGAGCTGCTGGTCGAACGCGTGCTCGCCGGCCACGAGGTGGTCGCGCACATGAAGGTGAGCAAGAAGCCGCCGCTCGGGACCGCGCTGGCCATGGAGGGCGGCTCGACCGCCACCTTGCTCGGACGCTGGCCGGATGCGGACGGTCCGCTGTTTCGCTTCGGTTTCAGCGACGATCCGTATTCCGTCATGGAGCGGCACGGACACGTCCCGCTGCCGCCCTACATCACCCACGCCGACACGGCGCACGACGCGCAGCGTTACCAGACCGTGTTCGCAAGGCAGCCCGGCGCCGTGGCCGCGCCGACGGCCGCCTTGCACTTCGACGAGGCCGTGCTGGCGGCGCTGGACGCGCGCGGCATCCGGCGCGCCAGCGTCACGCTGCACGTGGGCGCGGGGACGTTCCAGCCGGTGAAGACCGAGGACATCGCGGCGCATCGCATGCACAGCGAGTGGTACGAGGTGCCCGCCGCCACCCAGGCGGCGATCGCCGAGCTGCGCGCGCGCGGCGGCCGCCTGGTCGCGGTGGGCACGACCACCGTGCGCACGCTGGAATCGTGGGCCCGCAGCGGCCAGGCCCGCGGCGACACCGACATCTTCATCACGCCCGGGTTCCGGTTTCGCCACGTCGACCTGCTCGTCACGAACTTCCACCTGCCGAAGTCGACGCTGCTGATGCTGGTCAGCGCGTTCGCCGGCTACGACCACATCATGGGCCTGTACCGCGACGCGATCGCGCGGCAGTACCGCTTCTTCAGCTACGGCGACGCGATGCTGCTCGCGCGCGCCGAAACCAGCGCCTGAACATGCTCCAGTTCGAACTCCTGAACACCGACGGCCACGCGCGCCGCGGCCGCCTCACCCTCAACCACGGCGTGGTGGAGACGCCGATCTTCATGCCGGTGGGCACCTGCGGCACCGTCAAGGGCGTCACGCCGCGCTCGCTGGAGGAGATGGGCGCCCAGATCATCCTGGGCAACACCTTCCACCTGTGGATGCGCCCGGGGCTGGACGTGCTGCGTCAGTTCGGCGGGCTGCACCGCTTCGAGGGCTGGCGCCAGCCGATCCTCACCGATTCCGGCGGCTTCCAGGTGTGGAGCCTGGGCGAGATGCGCAAGATCTCCGAGGAAGGCGTGAAGTTCGCCTCGCCGGTCAACGGCGACCGGCTGTTCCTCACGCCCGAGGTCTCGATGCAGATCCAGACCGCGCTTGAACAGCGACATCGTGATGCAGTTCGACGAGTGCACGCCCTACGACACCAGGGTCCACATCACCACCGAAGCCGAAGCGCGCTTCTCGATGGAGCTGAGCCGGCGCTGGGCGCAGCGCTGCAAGGCCGAGTTCGCGCGGCTGGAAAACCCCAACGCGCTCTTCGGCATCGTGCAAGGCGGCATGTACGAGCACCTGCGCGAGGAATCGCTGGCGGCGCTGGTGGAGATGGACTTCCCCGGCTACGCCGTCGGCGGCGTCAGCGTCGGCGAGCCCAAGGAGGAGATGCTGCGCATCATGGCGCACACGCCGCACCGGCTGCCCGGCGCACAAGCCGCGCTACCTGATGGGCGTGGGCACGCCCGAGGATCTCGTCGAGGGCGTAGCGCGGGGCGTCGACATGTTCGACTGCGTGCTGCCGACCCGCAACGCGCGCAACGGCCACCTGTTCACCCGCTTCGGCGACCTGAAGCTGCGCAACGCGCGGCACCGCAGCGACGAACGGCCGCTCGACGAGAGCTGCACCTGCTACACCTGCGCCGGCCACCGGCGCGACGACGGCAGCGTCTCCGGCGGCTTCTCGCGCGCCTACCTGCACCACCTGGAGCGCTGCGGCGAGATGCTGGCGCCCATGCTCGCCACCATCCACAACCTGCACTACTACCTGAACCTGATGCGCGAGATCCGGCTGGCGCTGGACGCCGGCGGCTTCGGCGCCTTCGTGCAGCAATTCCGGCAGGACCGCGCGCGCGGGGTGTGACAGCGCGCAGGGCCGTTCACGGCCCTGCGGCGCAGAACACCGTGAGCACGCCGGTGTAGCCGTACAGGTGGTCGCGGGCGATCTCCCCGCCCGCGAAGAATCCGACCAGCGGCACGTCGCCGAGCGCGCGCCGCACGATCTGCAGTTCCGCGCTCGGCCCGCCGAAGTGCGGCCCGCCGCGGCCGGCGCAGCTCACGTACACGGCGCCGGCGATCCGGCGCGCCGGATTCGGTCCGGCACCGGCGTCCGGCGCCGCCAGGGCGGCCGCCACCGGCAGGCTGACCTCCTGCGGCTCCAGCTCTTCGCGGATTTCGGCGCAGATGCGCGTCAGGTCGGCGCGCGCCGCCTGCACGTCGCGCTGGCAGAACGCCATGCGCATGCCGGGTTCGATGCGCTCGGCGATGGCGACGGCGTTGCGGGCCGGATCGAGCCCGACGAGGTGGCGCACCAGCACGTCGGCGCCGAAATGGCCGGTGCGCCCCACCGCGTCCGATCCCGCCGGCGTAATGCCGACCAGCGTGGCACGCAAGGCGGCCATGGCCTCCCGCGGGCGATCCAGCGAGATGCCGGTATCGCGCAGCAACACGTCCAGCGCCGGCTCGCCGTCGAGCTCCTGCATCACATGGCCCTCGGCGGCGGTCACCACCCGCTGCGGCGCGACCGGGTGGCAGCCTTGGGTGACGCGCGAGACCAGCGCCACTTTGTCGCCGAAGGCCACGCCGGACAGGCCGCCGCGGAACACGCCGCCGGCCGCGCCCTGCCCCTTGATGTTGCCGTTGCCGCCGACGGCAAACTGGACCGGCTGGGTGCGGCTGGATGCCAGCCCGCCGAACAGGTAGCCGGTCGCGGTGCGCTGCGCCATTTCCGCGATCAGTTCCGCCAGGTCGGCCGTGGACGCGTCGGCGTGGACCAGCGCGGTGTGCGGCTCGAAGCCCATGGCGTCGCCGACACCGAGCGGCGCCACCCCCGAGAACACCCGGTACTGGTCCGGCGGCACGGCACACAGCATGACCGAGAGTGCCGGTTCGTCGAAATACTCGACGTTGGAGGCGGCCACCCCGATACCGACCGTCCCGGCCCAGTCGGTCACCTCCGGCAATTCGGCGCCGAGGTGGTCGAGGATGTCCTGCGCGTGCGGCGCGTAGTGGTCGGTGATGTAGAGCAGTCCGAGGGTCGGGCCGGCGGCGTACTTCGGCAGGGCCATCTGCGCCCGCAGTTGCGCCAGCACCAGCCCGGCCGCCATCGCCCACTGCGGGTGCGTGGCATGGGCGCAGGGAAAGAGCTTCATCACGGGGCGCCCGCCAGTCAACTCGCGGCGGTCTTGCGGGCCGGCCGCTTCGTTTTCCTGGCCGCGGCCTTGCCGCCGGCGCGCGCCGGGGCCGCGCCGGCGCCCTTGGTCCCGCTGTCGGCGCTGGCGGCGACCTCCTGCATGGCCGTGCTGGCGATCTGCTGGAATTGCTGCGTCAAGGCGCCCCACCACTGCAACGGGTCGACCACCTTCTCGTCTTGCGGCTGGCCGTCCGCGGCGCCGGCATGCTCACCCGGCGTGGCCGCCCTGGCTGCCGGTGCCGCGGCGGCGGCGGGCGCGTCGGGCTTGAGCTTCATGGCCTGCGCCAGGTCGGCCATCTTGACGTTCATGCCTTGCAACGTGGCCAACGTCATCTTCTGCACTTCGAGCGCCTGGATCGTCGCGCCGACGGCGGTGGCGTTCTGTTCCAGCCAGAATCGCACCGCCTTCAACTCACCGATGCGCTTGTCGAGTTCCTCGACGTTGAGCGTCGGCGCGATCCAGCTCGACAGTCCCGGCATCTGCGGCATCGCCCGGGTGCCGCCCCTGGCCAGGTTCTGCAGGAAGTCGAAGCCTGGAATGAACTGTCCGAAACCGGAATGCTGCTGGTCGCTCATTGCCACGCTCCGAGGGTTGATGCTGCCAGCTTACCCGATGCATCTCGCGGCGTGGCCCCGCGCGATGTCAATGTTTGTGCGAATCCATGTGGCCGTGGCCGCCCGCCGGCGCTTTCGTCGCCACCGGCACCTTCAGCTCCAGCCGGCTTTCGGTGCCGGCGCCGTCGCGCAGCAGCAAGGTGATCGGCACGCGTGGATCCCGCCTCCAGGGGCTGCTTCAACTCCATCAGCATCAGGTGGTAGCCGCCGGGCTTGAGTTCCACGGCGCGGCCGGCCGGAAGATCGAGCGCGGGGACGGCACGCATCTTCATGACGTCGCCTTCCATCTTCATCTCGTGCACTTCGGCCACGCCGGCGACGGGCGTGGCGACGCCGACCAGTTGCATCGGGCGCGGCGCCGTGATCTTCATGAACGCGCCCGTTGCGTGCTGGCCCGGCACGGCGCTGCGCACCCAGGCGCCTTCGACGCGCGGCAGTGGCTGCGACTGGCTGGCCGGCGCGGTGGGCTGGGCGTGGGCGCTGGCGATGACGGCCACCGCGGCGGCAGCCACCAGGCACAGTCCGGGAAGGAAACGAAAACGACGGCTTCTCATGATCAGCTCCGCAGGAACGACGGTGGGACGCTCCCGATTATCGCGGCCTGCCGCCGGACACTCCCCTTGCCCAAAAAGGCCCGCGCGTGCGGCGCCGCCCGTCAGGCGGTAGGCTGCGTCCTACGCGGCCAGCGGCCGGCCCGGACTGGTCCGCGCCGACCGCGCCTGTTAGGGTCACACACCATGAATCTCGTGGACATCCTCCACCCCTCGTCGGCGCTTTTCCTCGATTTCGACGGCACGCTGGTGGACCTGGCGCCCCAACCGGAGGCCGTCATCGTCCCGCCGGATCTCACCCGCAGCCTGGCAGCGCTCGGTCACTACCTCGGCGGCGCGCTCGCCGTGATTTCGGGCCGCCCGATCGCCCAGATCGACGAATTCCTGCGACCGCTGCACCTGCCGGTCGCCGGCGTGCACGGGACCGAACGCCGCACCGCAAGGGGCGAACTGGCGCTGCTGCATACGCACCCGCTCGAGCACGTCGAGGAGGTGGCCGCCGAACTGGCCGCGCAGCATCCGCGGCTGCGCATCGAAACCAAGCGCGGCTCGGTGGCCCTCCACTACCGGCAGGCGCCGGAACTCGAGCAGGTCTGCCTGCATGCGATGCAGGCCGCCGTCCAGGAATCGCCCGGGATGACCTTGCTGCGCGGCAAGATGGTGGTGGAAGCCAAGCCCGGCGGCGCCAGCAAGGGCAACGCCATCGAAGCCTTCCTGCAGGAGCCGCCTTTTGCCGGCCGCACGCCGGTCTTCGTCGGCGACGATTTCACCGACGAGGCCGGCTTCGCGACGGTGCAGCGGCTGCAGGGGCTGGGCGTGAAGGTGGGCGAAGGCACGAGCGTCGCGTGGCTCCGGGTGGATTCGCCGGCGGCGCTGCGCGAGCAGCTGCACAGCGCGGCGGCCGTGAAGGCCGGAAAGGTCAATGCATGAACACGACGGCAAGCGCCCTCGAACCTTCGCTGCGCCTGGGCGTGATCGGCAACTGCGCCTACAGCGCGCTGATCGACGAACGCGGCCGCATCGTGTGGTGCTGTCTGCCGCGCTTCGACGGCGATCCGGTCTTCAACGGGCTGCTGGACCCGAGCGAGAACGGCAGCCTCTGGTCGTTCGAACTGGAGCACTTCGCGCGCAGCGAACAGATCTACGAGCCGAACACCGCCATCCTGCGCACGCGGCTGTGGGACGCACAGGGACAGGGCATCGAGATCACCGACCTGGCGCCGCGCTTCTTCAGCCGCGGCCGCACGTTCCGGCCGCTCACGCTGATCCGGCGCGTGAAGGTGCTGGCCGGCTCGCCCCGGGTGCGGGTGCTGCTGCGCCCGCGCTTCGAGTGGGGCCGCGCGGTGCCGCAGGTGACGCAGGGCAGCACGCACATCCGCTACGTGGGGCCGCGCCTCACGCTGCGGCTCAACAGCGACGGGCCGCTGAGCTACATCCTGTCGGAGACGCCGTTCGTGATGGACCGGCCGATGAACTTCATCCTCGGTCCCGACGAGACGCTCACCGGCGGCATCGAGGACACGGCCCGCACCTTCGAGCAGGAGACGGCCAGTTACTGGCGCTCCTGGTCGCGCGCGCTGTCGCTGCCGCTGGAATGGCAGGACGCGGTGATCCGGGCGGCGATCACGCTGAAGATGTCGCTGTTCGAGGACACCGGCGCGATCGTGGCGGCGATGACCACCAGCATCCCCGAGGCGCCGCACAGCGGCCGCAACTGGGACTACCGGTTCTGCTGGCTGCGCGACGCATTCTTCGTCGTGCGCGCCCTGAACAGCATTTCCGAAGTCGCCACGATGGAGGAGTACCTGCGCTGGCTCAACAACGTGGTGGTGCGCTCCGGCGGCGGCCACATCCAGCCGCTGTACGGCATCGGCCAGGAGGAGAAGCTGCCGGAGGCGATCCTCGAGCACCTGCCGGGCTACCGCGGCCAGGGGCCGGTGCGCGTCGGCAACCAGGCCCAGGAGCACTTCCAGCACGACGTCTACGGCAACATCATCCTGGGCGCCGCGCAGGCGTTCCACGACCAGCGGCTGTTCCGCCGCGCCGGGCTGGCGGAGTTCGGCTACCTGGAGGCCGTGGGCGAGCAGGCCTTCCGCGTCCACGACCAACCCGACGCCGGGATGTGGGAGCTGCGCACCCGCGCCCGGATCCACACGTCCTCCGCGCTGATGAGCTGGGCGGCGTGCGACCGCCTGGCCAAGGTCGCGACCGCGCTGCGCCTGCCTGACCGGCATCGCTACTGGTCGGAGCGCGCCGAGATCATCCGCCAGCGCATCCTGGCCGAATCCTGGTGCGAGCAGCGGCAGGCGTTCGCCGAAAGCTTCGGCGGCCGCGACCTCGACGCCAGCGTGCTGCTGATGGCCGAGGTCAACTTCATCGACCCGAAGGACCCGCGCTTCGTCAGCACCGTCGACGCCCTGGAGAAGTCGCTGTGCGACGGCCCGTACATGCGCCGCTATGAAGCGCCCGATGACTTCGGCAAGCCCGAGACCGCCTTCAACATCTGCACCTTCTGGCGCATCGATGCGCTGGCGCGGATCGGCCGCAAGGGCCAGGCGCGGGAGATTTTCGAAGTGATGCTGCAGAGCCGCAACCCGCTGGGCCTGCTGTCGGAAGACACGCATCCGGTGACCGGCGAGATGTGGGGCAACTTCCCGCAGACCTATTCGATGGTCGGCACCGATCAACGCCGCGGTGCGCCTGTCGGCGCCGTGGGACACCGTCATCTGAGGAGGACCATGCCGGGCTCGTCGTCGTCTCCAACCGTGTCGCCGATCCCCGCAAGACCGCGGCCGGGCGGCCTGGCCGTCGCCCTGGCCGATGTCCTGAACAACACCGGCGGACTCTGGTTCGGCTGGAGCGGCAAGATCGTCGAGCCGTCCGCCGGCGGGCGTCCCGGCGAAGGCACGGTGCGCACGCAGCAGGCCGGGCCGGTCAAGCTGGTGACCCTGGACCTGAGCCGCGAGGACCACGACGCCTATTACGTCGGCTACTCGAATGGCGTGTTGTGGCCGGTGTTCCATTACCGGCTGGACCTGGCCGATTTCGACGCCGGCTACATCGCCGGCTACCGGCGCGTCAACCAGCTGTTCGCGCGCAAGCTCAAGCCGCTGCTGCGCGACGACGACATCATCTGGGTGCACGACTACCACCTGATCCCGCTGGCGGCCGAGCTGCGCGCGCTGGGCTGCACCCAGCGCATCGGCTTCTTCCTGCACATCCCGCTGCCGCCGCCGCTGATCCTGGCCGCGATTCCCGGGCCATGACTGGCTGATCCGGGCCCTGTTCGCCTATGACCTGGTGGGCTTCCAGAGCGAGGCCGACCACTGCCACTTCTGCCGCTACGTGGAGGCCGAGGCCCATGCGCAGCACTGTCGGCGAGGGCCGGTGGCGCGCCTTCAACCGCACGATCCAGGCCGGCGCGTTCCCGATCGGCATCGACGTGGAGGAGTTCGACGCGCTGGCGACGGCGCCCGACGGGCTGCGACATGTACGAGCGCATGCGGCGCGAGTACTCGCGGCGCAAGCTCCTGGTCGGCGTGGACCGGCTCGACTACTCCAAGGGCCTGCCGCAGCGCCTGCGCGCCTTCCGCGAGCTCCTGCAGCGCTATCCGGAGACGCACAACAGCGCCACGCTGATCCAGATCGCCTCGCCCAGCCGCGAGGATGTCAGCGCGTACACGGACATCCTGCACGAGCTGGAGAGCCTGTGCGGCTCGATCAACGGCAACTACGGCGAGCTCGACTGGATGCCGGTGCGCTACATCCACCGCACCGTGGCCCGCAGCGCGGCTGCCGGGGCTGTACCGCGCCAGCCGGGTGGCCCTGGTGACGCCGCTGCGCGACGGCATGAACCTGGTGGCCAAGGAGTTCGTTGCCTCGCAGGACCCGCAGGACCCCGGCGTGCTGGTGCTGTCGCGCTTCGCCGGCGCGGCCGAGCAGCTGAAGCGAGGCGCTGCTGGTCAACCCCTACGACATCGAGGCGACGCGCGAACGCGATCCACCTGGCGCTGCAGATGCCGGTGGAGGAGCGGCGCGCACGCCACCGGCGCTGATGGCGAACATCCGCCAATACGACGTGCACTGGTGGTGCGACACCTTCCTCGACTCGCTGGCCAAGGCGCAGGCCGAGGAAACCGGCACGCCCTGGCTGCGGCTGTAGGCGCCGCAGCCCGGCGGACGGCCGCCTGCAGGGGCGCGAGCGTCCTGCCGTCCGGCTCCCCGCCGAAGTAGCGGTCCAGGCAGGCCCCGAACAGCGGCTCCCGTGGCGCGGCGGCAAGGTCGAAGCGCTGGCTCGTTGGGCAACCTCGGCGCACCTCAGCGCGACAGCGGTGCGATCGCCTGGTCGATCGCGCCGAAGATGCTCTGGCCGTCGCGGCCGCGCATCTCGATGCGAATGGTGTCGCCGAACCTCATGAAAGCGGTCGTCGGCTGGCCGTCCTGGATGGTCTCGATCGCGCGCTTTTCGGCGATGCAGCTGTACCCCTTGGGCCATTCGGTGCGCCCGCCCTCGCCGGTGACGCCCTTGTTGCTCACGGTGCCGGAGCCGACGATGCTGCCGGCACGCACGTTGCGGGTCCTGCAGATGTGCGCGATCAGCTGCCCGAAATGGAAGGTCATCTCCGGTCCGGCGTCGCACATCCCGACCTTGCGCCCGTTCCAGCTGCTTTGCAGCGTCAGGTGCAGCCGTCCGCCGTCCCAGGCGCCGCCGAATTCGTCGAGCGTCACGGCGACCGGGCTGAAGGCGGTGGCCGGCTTGCTCTGGAAGAAGCCGAAGCCCTTGGCCAGTTCGGCCGGGATCAGGTTGCGCAGCGACACGTCGTTGGCCAGCATCACGAGACGGATGCCGTCCAGGGCGCGCTCGGGCGTGGCGCCCATCGGCACGTCGGCCGTGATCACGGCGATCTCGGCCTCGAAGTCGATGCCCCACTCCTCGTTGGCGACGACGACGTCGTCGCACGGCCCCAGCAGGTCGTCGCTGCCGCCCTGGTACATCAGCGGGTCCGTGTAGTAGCTCTCCGGCACCTGCGCCTGGCGCGCCGCGCGCACCAGTTCCACGTGGTTGATGTACGCCGAGCCGTCCGCCCACTGGTAGGCCCGCGGCAGCGGCGCCATGCACCGCGCGGGCTCGAAGGGGAAGGCGTGGCGCGCCTTGCCGCCGTTGAGCGTGTCCGACAGGTCCTGCAGTTGCGGGGACAGGAAGCCCCAGTCGTCCAGCACCTGCTGCAGGCGGTCGGCGATGCCGGTGGCATAGTGCGCGCTGGCCAGGTCGCGCGACACGACCACCAGTTGTCCGTCGCGCGAACCGTCCTTGTATGTGGCGAGCTTCACCGATGAGCCTCCGGCGTGTCGTCGCGCGCAAGTACCGCGGCGTTACGCAAAGTGAAATGAACCGAACTGCGGGAAATTCTAGCGGGCACCCCGGATGAGCACGGGTGCCGGGATGCCACCGACAGCGCTGCTCGGACTCACCGCGGCCGTGCTGGCGGCGCATCTCTGGCTGTTGCATCGCGGGCCGCCGCGCATTCAGACCGCACCGGCGGCCCCGCGGGCGGCATTCAGCACCCGCAGCATCGTCCCGGCGCTCCCGCCCATCGCCGCGGCTGCGGCCAAGCCGCGCTCGCTGAGCCCGCAACCGCAGCGTCCCGCGGGCCGGCTGCCGGTGCCGGCGCCGACCAGGGGGCGAGCGACGACGGGACCCGCTCGGGCCGAATCCGGCGCCGCGCCGTCCGCCGTCCCGCGTGAGGCTGCGGCGCCCGCGCCAGCAGCAGCGCCGGCGGTGAGCCTCAGGATCCCGGCCTCCATGCACTTGCGCTACCAGGTCACGACGCAGTCGAAGCGGCAGACCAGCCTGGGCACGAGCGAGCTGGCGTGGCGCCACGACGGCACCAGCTACGAGGCGCGCTTCGAGATCGCGACGCCCTCGTCCCGGCCCCGTGTGCAGCACAGCGCCGGCAGCATCGGCAGCCAGGGGTTGGAGCCAGCACGCTTCGGGGATCGCCACCGGGGCGAGCAGGCGGCGCATTTCGACCGCGATCGCCAGCGGGTGGTCTTCAGCAACAACCGGCCGCCCGCGCCGCTCGCGCCGGGCGCGCAGGACCGCCTGAGCATCCTGTTGCAGCTGGCGGCGCTGGTCGCGGGCAATCCGGACCGGTTTCCTGCCGGCGCCACGGTGGCCGTGCAGACCGCGACCACACGGGAGGCCGATCCCTGGATCTTCACCGTGGACGGCGAGGAGGAGCTGCAGCTGCCGGGCGGCAACCTGCCCGCCGTGAAGCTCACCCGGCCGCCGCGGGGCGAATTCGACCAGCGGGTGGAGGTCTGGCTTGCTCCCGGACAGGCTTACGCCCCGGTGCGCCTGCGTCTGACACAGCCGAACGGAGATTGGACCGATCACCAGTGGTCCGCAACCGACAGGCGCTGAGCTGGCCGGTGCCTATTCTGGGAACCATGACGCGGGAGGCCCTGCCAGCCGTCGTGGTCCGGTCATCCTTGAAACCGGTCAGAACGCAGCCATCTGAGGTGGCAAGAGGAAATCGATATGCAGATGCTTTATGACTCCGAATCGTTTGTCGTCGTGCACATGCAGGCGAACGAACCCGCCGAAGGCGAGGCGCCGCCGCGCATCGTGCGCCACGGCTTCGAAATCGTGGACAAGCGCTCCAACAAGGAGGTCTACCTCGACGGTTCGTGGGCCGAGGCATTCCAGCGCCAGATCAATGCCTGGCAGCTGAACACGCCAACGCAGGAAGAAGTGGAACAGACGCTGGACGGCTACGCCGAACTGGCGCAGAACCCACTGGTCATGCACTGACCGGCGTCCAGTGGTACGGGGGCTCGACCGGCACGAGCACCGCCCCGCGCCCAGCCCCGCCGGGCAAGCCAGCAGCGCGGCAAAGCCCGCGCACAGGACGATCATCCCGACAGTTCCGGCCACGGCCGCTACCCGCTGCGGCTGAGCGACGCGGCTTCAGATTCTTCGTTGCGCCTTGTCTTTTGTTTGCGCCTTCCAACTCCCCTGTGGGGAGCCGACCGGAAGGCGCGGGCATCGCGGGCTAGAGCGCGCCTTGCGCACCGACGAGGTTCTGGATCGCGCCATTGGCCGTCGTCAGAAATTTGACGCGTAACTCCGTGAGCTTCCAGCGGAAGCCCGTCAGTTCGAGTTTGCCGAGATAGATGCGCGTCGGATCGAGCTTGTCTTCCATGTCGATTTCTAAGACCGTTAAGCCGGTAAACTCGGCGCGTTTGACGCGCGACCAAGCCTTGGCGATGCGCTCGTCGCAGGGCGCGACGACCTCGTGGCCGTGCACCTCGTGGTGCCCGCCAACGACTTCTGGACCCAGCTCGCCACGCTCCGCTCGCTCGGCGCCACCGGCATCGTGGCACTGCCACCCGACACGCTCGTGCCCTGACGCTCGAGGTCGAGCCCGAGGCGATCGAGTCCTCGACTCGATGGTGATGCGCCCGACGGTTCGGGCGTGATCGAGCAGGCGCACCTCGTCGGTGATCTCCTGGCGCCGGATGCGCCAGCTCGTCGGCTGGCCCGGGGTCGGTCGACAGGTGATGTAGTAGGTGTTGGGACCGTCGCGGTCGGCTCGCACGCGGAACCGCTCGATGACCGACCACCGGATGGAGTCAGCGCGTCGGGATCGATCACCCGCGGACGCCGCTCGATCAACCAGGCCGGCACGTCGAGGCCGGTTCGGTCCGCGACGATCCACCGCAGGTCCGGTCGCTCGGCCAGGCGCCGCTGCCAGATCGGACCCGGCCGCGGCGCGGACTCGGGTCGCGTCGAGGTCGACCAACCCGACCTCGCGGTCGGCGAGGTCGATCACCAGGTCGTCACCGGCGCCCTCGACGGCTGGCGGCTCGATGCGCCGTCGCTGCGATGCCTCCAGCAGCAATTGGCG
>CAVPTY010000012.1:0-9124 GCA_963708655.1 uncultured beta proteobacterium | reverse complement strand
TTATTTCGAGTAAAGCTCAACAACTAATTGTTCATTGGCATTTAAAGGTACATCAGCTCTTTCAGGTACTTGTACAAAAGTCCCGGAAAGTGTAGCCTTATCAACAGTAAGCCATCCGTAAGTATTATCTTTTACTCTTTTCAGTGAATTATGTATACATCATCGAGAGCTTCACGAAGAGCTTCGCTTAACGCGCGCCCGGCCATATGGGCGTTGGTGAAACGAGACAGGCAAAAACGATATGCCCTCGCTAAAGGATCTTCGAAACCGCATCTCCTCCGTCAAGGCGACGCAGAAGATCACCAAGGCCATGCAGATGGTCGCCGCCGCGAAATTGCGCCGCGCCCAGTCGGCGGCGGAAGCGGCGCGTCCCTATGCCGAACGCATGGAGTCGGTGCTCGCCAATCTCGCGTCCAGCGTGACGGCGGGCGGACCTGCGCTGCTCGCCGGCAATGGCAAGGACGAGACGCACCTGCTGGTCGTCGCCACCGCCGAGCGCGGCCTGTGCGGCGCCTTTAATTCCTCCATCGTGCGTCTCGCCCGCAAGCATCATCGCGCGGCTTCAGATCGGCAAGACCGTCAACTTGCGCGCGGTGGCCATCACGATCTCGTCGCAACGCAGGCGCCTGGCCAGCTCCGTGATGCACTGCGCCTGCTCGCCGAGTTCCACGTGCACCGAATACGGCACGCCGAACTTGTCGAGGATGCGTTGGCACGGCTCCAGGATGCGATCCGACTCGGCCTTGTGCCACTGGCGCAGCGTCTGGGCGCTCAGGAAGCGGCTGGCGTACCAGCTCAGCGGCGGCTGGACGTTCAGCAGGTGCACCTCCATCGAGCTGTCGTTCATGAACCGGCGCACGACTTGTTGCACCGCGTACCGGGAACTGTGGCTGGCCGCCACCGGCACGAGGACCTTCATCACGCCCGCGGCCGGGAAGCGGCCCGGCCGGTCCGTTTCCGGCCCTGCGCCCGGCCGGGCGGCGCCTGCCGCAGCCGCCGGGGCCGGCGCGGCGTGCGCGGCGGACCAGCGGAACCAGGCCTTGAGCAACTCCATCGCCGCGGGCGCGGCCAGGAAGAACGGCAGCATCAGCAGCCAGTCGTCGACGCCAAGCGGCACCGTGTCGAAGAACGGCTGGAAGAAGGGGATGTAGACCACGGCAAGCACCAGGAGGAAGGAGGCCGCCACCGCCCAGATCATCCAGCATTGGTGGTGAAAGCCGATCGTGAAGATGCTGTGGTGCTCGGAGCGCGCCGTGAAGGCCCGCATCAGCTCGGAGCAGCACAGGGTGACGAAGGCGATCGTCTGCGCGATCTCGACGTGTCCCGGGTAGCGCTCCAGGGCGAGCAAGAAGACGGTGAGCATCGCCGCCGCGTCGACCAGCGCCGACGACGCCGATGCCGACCGCCATCTCGCGGTTGATGACGGGCTCCTGTCGGCGAGCGCGGCGGCTGCTTCATGATGTCCGGATCGCCCTTCTCCAGGCCGAGCGCGAGGGCCGGCGCGCCGTCGCTCACCAGGTTCAGCCACAGCAGCTGCACCGGCCGCAGCGGGATCGGCAGGCCCATCAGCATGGCGCCGAAGATGATCAGGATCTCGCCGACGTTGCAGGCGAGCAGGAAGTACACGAACTTGCGGATGTTCGAGTAGATGATGCGGCCCTGCTCGATGGCCGCGACGATGCTGGCGAAGTTGTCGTCGGTGAGCACCATGTCGGCCGTCTGCTTGGCCACGTCGGTCCCGGTGATGCCCATGGCGACGCCGATGTTGGCGCGCTTCAGCGCCGGCGCGTCGTTGACGCCGTCGCCGGTCATCGCCACCACGTGGCCGCGCGCCTTGAGCGCATCGACGATTCGCGTCTTGTGCTGCGGCGAGACG
This sequence comes from uncultured beta proteobacterium, assembly GCA_963708655.1. Classification (GTDB taxonomy): domain Bacteria; phylum Pseudomonadota; class Gammaproteobacteria; order Burkholderiales; family Burkholderiaceae_C; genus Ramlibacter. The sequence goes on along the minus strand of CAVPTY010000012.1, from coordinate 7,248 downwards.
CGGCAGCAGACGTCCAGCCGTGTCGGCGCGGTCCGCGAGTTCCGCGTCGCTCAGCTTCTCGATCTCCGGCGCCGGTGAGCACCAGTCCGCCGGGCGTGCAGCAGGCCGATGTCGCGGGCGATGGCCTCGGCCGTGTCCTTGTAGTCGCCGGTGACCATGATGCTCTTGAGGCCGGCGCCGCGCGCGATCTTCAGCGCCTCGACCACCTCCGGCCGCGGCGGGTCGATCATGCCGAGCAGCCCCACGAACACCAGGTCCTTCTCCACTGCCGCGGCTTCGCCGGGGGCGGGCTCGGCGGCCAGCGGACGCTAGGCCACTGCCAGCACGCGCAGCGCTTCGCTGGCCATGTCGCGGTTCTCGCGCAGGATCTCCTCGCGCAGCTGCGGCGTCAGGGGCACGCGGGCGCCACCCTGCAGCGCCTCGCGGCACAGGCCCAGCACGACGTCGGGAGCGCCCTTCACGTACGCGATCACCTCACCGTCCCCGCGCCGGTGGATCGTGGTCATGCGCTTGCGGTCGGAATCGAAGGGGATCTCCTGCACCCGCGGCCACGCCCGGTCGAGGTCCTCGCGCTGGAAGCCGGCCTTGACGGCCGAAACCGCCATCGCCGCCTCGGTCGGGTCGCCGACGATGCGCCAGGAGGACTCGCCGTTGTCCAGCGTCTGCTCCAGGCGGGCGTCGTTGCACAGCAGCGCGCCCTCGAGCAGGCGCGCCACGTCGGCATGCGAGCGCGGATCGAACGGGTGCCGATCGACGAAGAACTGGCCGGTCGGCGCATAGCCTTCGCCCGTGATGCGCAGGCTGCGGCCGCCGCTCCAGCCCTTGACGACGGTCATCTCGTTCTGCGTGAGGGTGCCGGTCTTGTCCGAGCAGATGACGGTGGCGCAGCCGAGCGTTTCCACCGCGGGGAGCTTGCGGATCAGCGCATGGTGGCGGATCATCCGCTGCATGCCCAGCGCCAGGCAGATCGTGACGATCGCGGGCAGCCCCTCGGGCACGGCGGCGATGGCCAGGCTGACGGCCACCATGAACAGGTTGACGATGTCCTTGCGCTCGGCCTGGAGGTACGCACCGAAGCCGGTGTCGAACGCCTGGGCCAGGTGGGTGTCGCGGAACAGCCCGTAGACGAACACCATGGCGCAGATCATCAGGCAGGCCGTGCCGAGCACCTTGCCCAGGTCGGCCAGCTTGCGCTGCAGCGGCGTGACGTCGTCCTCGAACGACTGCAGCATCTCGGCGATCATGCCGATCTGCGTGTTCATGCCCGTCGCCGTGACCAGGCCCCGCCCGCGGCCGTAGGTGACCAGCGTGCCCATGAACGCGCTGTTGGTGCGGTCGCCCAGCGGTATCTCCTTGTCGAGCACCACGCCCGCGTTCTTCTCCACCGGCACCGATTCGCCGGTGAGCGACGCCTCCTCGATCTTCAGGTTGATCCCCTGCACCAGGCGCAGGTCGGCCGGCACGAAGTTGCCGGCTTCCAGCAGGACGATGTCGCCTGCGACCAGTTCCCGGCCGGGCACCGTCACCTGGCGGCCGTCGCGGATGACGGCGGCGTTCGGGGCGGCCATCTTCTTGAGCGCGGCCAGCGCCTGCTCGGCCTTGGATTCCTGGATCACGCCGACGATCGCGTTGAGCACGACGATGAACATGATCGCGATCGAGTCCACCCACTCGCCGAGGGCGAGCGAGACCAGGGCCGCCACCACCAGGATGATCACCAGGTAATTGTTGAACTGCTGCCACAGCAGGGCCAGGAACCCGGGGCGGGGCCGCTCCTGCAACTCGTTGGGTCCGTGGGCGGCGAGGCGGCTTCGCGCCTCCTGGGTCGTGAGCCCCAGCTCGAGGTGGGTCTCGAAGTCGCTCACGAGCTGCTCGACAGGTTTGCCGTGCGGGTCCTTGTCATGCATGTGAAGGTCTCCTTGTTGTCGTGCACTGACTATCGGACCGCGGCCCGCCGAAAGAAATTTGAAGATTGCGAGCGTGTGGTTCACGAAACGTGAAGCGCGGCGGCGAAAGGTGAATCGATGCTTTACGTTTCTTGAGCGATCGAGGCGGCTGACGGGGTTTGACGAGCGCGAGACGCTCTGATAGAACTGGGATGTCCGGCGAAGAACCGGACATCCCTCCAAAGGGGAGTAGCCCGGCGGGCTCGCGAGGGGTCCGCCGCGCCGCGATCGTCATGACGGGCCGAACGGCCCCGGTTGCGGCGGCATTGCGAGATGCATGCGCGGCGAGACCTTTGCCCGACGGGTGCGGATTGCCTGGCAGCCCTCACCCAAGAGGTGAAGGACCGCTGCCCGGTGCAGCGGGACGACCAGGACACGTTCCTACGGAGGTCCCATGCCGCACGCGATCATCCGGCGCTACCTGAAACACGGCACCTTGCCGCAACTGCGCGTGTTCGAGGCGAGCGTGCGCCTGGGCAGCCTCACGCGCGCGGCCGAGGAGCTGCACATGGCGCCGCCCACGGCGTCGGTGCAGATCAAGAAGTTGGCGGAAACCGTGGGCGCGCCGCTGTTCGAGCAGGTGGGCAAGCATCTCTATCCCACGGACGCGGGCCGGCGCGTCTATGCCGGTTGCGCCGAGGTGTTCCGCGTCTTCGACTCGCTCGAGGCGGACCTGCGGGACCTGCGCGCGCCAGGGGCCGGCGAGCTGGCGATCACGGCCATTTCCTCGGCGCGCTATTTCGCGGCCCGGCTGCTGGGGGGCTTTGCCCAGCGCCACCCGCACCTGCGCGTCTCGCTGCAGATCCTGAACACCGGCGAGGTGATGGAACGGCTGCGCCGCAACCAGGACGATCTGTACCTGGTTGCCGACACGGCGCATTCCGGCGAGCTGGTGATCCAGTCGATCCTGGCCAACCCGCTGGTGGTGGTGACCCGCGCCGACCACCCGCTGGCGGGGCAGCGCGACCTGCCGTTCGCGGCCCTCGCGAAACTGCCGTTCCTCATGCGCGAGCCCGGCTCGGGCACGCGGGAGACGGCGCTGAAGCTGTTCGCCGCGCACGGCCTGGCGCCGTCGGTGCGCATGGAGCTGCGCGGCAACGAGGCGGTCCGGGAGGCGATCCGCGCCGGGCTGGGTGTGTCGATCCTCGCCCGCTACCAGCTCGGCCTGGAACCGGAGCCGGCGGGGCTCGGCTGCCTGGACGTGCAGGGTTTCCCGCTCGAGAGCCGCTGGCAGCTGGCCTATCCGCTCGGCAAGCATCTTTCGGCGGCGGCGCGCGCCTTCCTCGAATACGCGCGGACCGAGTCCAGGCCGCTGCTGCGCGAGGGGCCGGCGCGCGCCGCATAGCGCCGTCAGCGGCGGCCGCTGCCCGAGCCCCCCGGCGCACCCGTCCCCGGCCGGGTCGCGCCCGGAATGCCGTGCTCGTCCTCGTCGGCCCGCCGCTCGGTGGCGGCGACGGCCTGCCGTGCCGCGAACGACTCGGTGACGCCGCTCTTGCCCAGGTACAGCCCGATCAGCAGCTTGCCGACCTCGAACAGCACGGCGGTGACGAATGCCCCGATCCAGACGTCGCGCCAGTCGATCGGCGTCGACGGCATCAGCTTGAAGATCATCGCGAACAGCACGGTGGCGATCGAGAGCGACACCAGGTTTTCCACCAGGGCCGCGCCTTCACGGCCGATCAGGCCGGAGATCTGCTCCACGATCAGGCCCTGCACGGCTTCGCGGCCGAAGAAGGCGCCGGCCAGCGCGATCACGATCACCAGCAGGGGCGCCAGCGAGAACACCGTGTAATAGGAGATCGCCGCGCCCATGCTGGGCGCGTAGTCGGCCACCCAGGCCTTCACCGCCTTGACGAACAGGTGGAAGAAACGGCGCGGATTGATCATGCGTGCTGTGCTCTGCCGCGCAGACGCGCGGGCGTGGGATTTTGTAGCAGAGACACGCCGCCCGTTGGGGCCGTGGCAAGCAGGTGTGACAGGGGCCCGCAGGCCCTTACCCCAGCCCCCTCCCGGCGTGCGGGTGCGCATCGACGTAGCGCACATCGCCTCGGTGTCGCGCACGGTCAGCGCGTTGGTCAGCGCGTTCATGTGCTCGAACACCACCGCCATCTTCGCTTCCGTGCGCTCGGTCAGCCACCAGTCGCGGGTGCGCCGGTAATAGAGAGGTTGGGCAGCACCACGAAGCTTGGTCGCCCTCTCGGCGCATGGAGCACGCCGCGCGCGGGGCTGCGCTAGCATACCCGGCAGGAGGGGGCGTTGTTCCTGTTTTCAGATCTTTCCGGGCTGGTGATCTGGCGGCGCCTGTTGCGCGGCGTCGTGCGGGTGCATGTCGCCAACCACGCCACCATCCGCAACGAGTACGGGCGCGAGGCGGCCGAAGCCGCGCTGGTGCGCGCCGCCGAGTGCGTGGCGGGCGAAGCCGCCGAATCCGACCTGGTGGCGCGGGAGCAGGGCGGCGACCTGGTGCTGCTGCTGCACGGCCGGGTGGAGCGGGCGCAGGTCACCGAGGCCGGGCGCAACATCATCGCCCGCGGCCTCAAGTTCTCCGGCCGCCTGCCGCCCGGGGTGACGCTGGCGCTGCGGGTGGTGTGCATCCATGCGCCGCTGCCCGCCGGCACGGCCGCCACCTTGCTGGCGACGCTGGCGCAGGCCGGCGAGCATCTGGGGCGCGACCTGCTGCGGCGCAGCCTGCTGGTGATCGGTCCGGCCGCCGCGGCCGGCGAGCAGCGCTGAAGCACCGTCAATGACCGACCGCGGGCGGATGGCATTCGCCGCGTTCGCCAGAACACGCCGTGGTCGCTAGACTGGCCGCAACGGGGAATCACGCGGAGGCGGGACGTTGAGCTTGCGACTGGCGCCGTGGTGGCGCCGCACCTGGCAGGCGTGGCTGTTGGCCCTGGTGGCGACGCTGGCCGGCACGGCCTTGGCCGAGACCGAGCCGGCGCGCCGCTGGGCGGGGCGTGACCTGGGCGGCTCGTACTGGGTCGACACCACCGCAGCCGCGACGGTGGACCAGGCGCACCGCGCCTTCAGCGCCGGCGCCGGGCGTCCGGTCGACGCCGACCAGGTGATGCCGCTGGGCCCCGGCACCGCCGTGTGGTACCGGCTGGACCTGCCGCGCGTGGCCGAGCCGACGCGGGCGGTGTTGCGCATCGCCTTTTCGGGCACCGACTCGGTGGAACTGTTCCGGCCGAACGGCGGCGGGCAGTGGCGGGCGCAGCGCTCGGGCGACTCGCTGCCGGTGGCCGACTGGCCGGTGCGGCACATCGACCCGTCGTTCGCCTTCGACATCCGTTCCGGCGAGGAGGCGACCTACCTGCGCGTGCGCAACGCCCAGCCGATCCGGGTGCAGTGGACGCTGCAGAACGTCACCAGCTTCATCGAGAGCGTGAAGGCCTGGCACTTCGTGCTGGGCGCCTACGCCGGCTTCATCGCGATGGTGGTGCTGGTGAGCCTGTTCAACGCACTCTCCTGGCGCGACCCGATCCACCTCTATTACGCCGTCCACGTGGTCATGGTGGCGGTGAGCATCATGGCGCTGACGGGCCTGGCCGGCGAATACCTGTGGCCCGACCAGCCCTGGTGGAACGACAAGGCGCCGGTGGTGATCCCGGGCCTGAGCATCGCGTGGGCCGGCCTCTTCCTGCGAGAACTGGTCGCCGAGCGGGGACGGCCCATCGTGTCGTGGCTGTTGTACGGGCACGTGGCCACCGTGACGCTGATGGTGATCGCCTTCCTGATCGTGGGCCGCGAGAACGTCTACCGGGCGCCCAGCATCTTCGCCGTGCCCGGGCTGCTGGTGCTGCTGGGGGTGATGGTCTGGCATTCGCGGCGCCAGCCGAAGGTGGGGTTGTGGATCCTGGCCGGCATGGCGTTCCTGATGGCCGGCGCGCTGCTGCCCCTGGTCCACAACCTGGGGTTGATGGAGTCGACGTTCCTGAGCGAGTTCGGGCCGCAGCTCGGCGGCGCGGCCGAAGTGCCGCTGCTGCTGATCGGCCTGTACTTCCGCAGCCGCGAGCGGCGCGCCAACCTGGCGCGGCTGCAGGCGCTGGCCCGCACCGACCCGTTGACCGGGCTGGCCAACCACCGCGTGCTGCAGCGGCGGCTGGACGAACTGCTGCGCCGCGTGCGCAAGGACCCGCTGGCCGGCGCCGTGCTGCGCGTGCATGTGGCGAACCTGGCCGACATCCGCGCCGAGTACGGACGCGAGGCCGGCGAGGCCGCGCTGGTGCGCGCCGGCGAATGCGTGGCCAAGGAAGCGCACGAAGGTGACCTGGTGGCGCGCGAGCGGGGCGACGACGTCGTGCTGGTGCTGGGCGGCTATCCGACCCAGGGCCAGGCCGCCATCGCCGGGCGCAACATCATCGCCCGCGGCCTGAAGTTCTCCGGGCGGCTGCCGCCGGGCGTCTCGCTCAAGCTGCGCGTCGCCGGCTTCGCGCCGCCGCTGCCCGGGGACGGCGACCCGGCCGGCCTGCTGCAGACGCTGGCCCGGCTGCTGCTGGACATCGAGAACGACCCGCATGGCCGCGCGCTGCGCTTCGTCGGCTCGCCCGATTCGTCGCCCTGGCGCTCGTCGCCGTGGCCCAAGCACGATGAACTGCCACCGCAGCCGCCGCCGACCGTGGACGAACTGCTGTCGGCGGAGCACTCGCGACCGCGGCGTCCGACGAACCTGCACTGAGCTGCATTGGGAGCGGGCCCACCCCGGGGACGGCCCCGCGGCCCTTTCCCTCGAGGCGCTACCATCCGGTCCACGTCCCCGTCTTCGACCAGCCCACCGCCCACCATGCCGCTTCAATTCGCCTCCCGCCTCGACAACGTCGAAACCTCCGCCATCCGCGAGCTGTTCAAGTTGCTCGGCAAGCCGGGCATCATCAGTTTTGCCGGGGGCTTCCCGGATGCCGCGATGTTCGACGTCGAGGGCATCAGGGAATCCGTCGACAAGGCGCTGCAGCAGGAAGCCGGCGGCGCGCTGCAGTACGGCGCCACCGAAGGCTACGAGCCGCTGCGCGAGCAACTGAGCGTGTTCATGGCCAGCAAGGGCGTGGCCGTGCCCACCGACGGCATGATCGTCACCACCGGCAGCCAGCAGGCGCTGGACCTGATCGGCAAGACCATGATCAACCCGGGCGACAAGGTGATCGTCGAAGGCCCGACCTTCCTGGCCACCATCCAGTGCTTCCGCCTCTATGGCGCCGACATCATCAGCGCGCCGATCGACGAGCACGGCGTCAAGGTGGACGTCCTCGAGCAACTGATCGTCGAGCACAAGCCGAAGTTCGTCTACCTCATTCCCACCTTC
>CAVPTY010000011.1:0-10518 GCA_963708655.1 uncultured beta proteobacterium | reverse complement strand
GAGGACATCAAGGTGCGCGAGTACCTGAAGTCCAAGCTGAAGAACGCCGCGGTCTCCCGCGTGCTGATCGAGCGCCCGGCCAAGAACGCCCGCATCACCATCTACTCGGCCCGTCCGGGCGTGGTGATCGGCAAGAAGGGCGAGGACATCGAGAACGCTCAAGCGCGAACTGGCGCAGCGCCTGGGCGTGCCGGTGGCGGTGAACATCGAGGAAGTGCGCAAGCCCGAAATCGATGCCCAGCTGATCGCCGACTCGATCACCCAGCAGCTCGAAAAGCGCATCATGTTCCGCCGCGCGATGAAGCGCGCGATGCAGAACGCGATGCGCCTGGGCGCCCAGGGCATCAAGATCATGTCCGCCGGCCGCCTGAACGGCATCGAGATCGCGCGCACCGAGTGGTACCGCGAAGGCCGCGTGCCGCTGCACACGCTGCGCGCCGACATCGACTACGGCTTCTCGGAAGCCAAGACGACCTATGGCGTCATCGGCGTCAAGGTCTGGGTCTACAAGGGCGACACGCTCGGCCGCAGCGACGCGCCGTCGCTCGACTCGACGCCGCGCCCCGAGGGCGAAGAGCGCCGCGGTCCGCGTGGCCCGCGTCGTGACGGCGACCGCCGTGGCGGCCCCGGCGGCGATCGCCGCGGCGGCCCGGCGCGCGGTCCGCGCGCCGGCGCGGCACGACCAATGCCGCGCCGGTCGACGGCAGCGACAAGCCCGCCGAAGCAACCCCAGGTGCCGAAGCACCGAAATCTACCGTTAAGCGCGTCCGCAAGGCAGCGCCGGCCGGTACCGGAAGCGGCACGAGCGCCGCGCCGGCCGACGGTAAAGGAGAGTAATGATGCTGCAACCAGCTCGCCGCAAATACCGCAAAGAGCAGAAGGGCCGCAACACCGGCATCGCCACCCGGGGCAACTCGGTGGCGTTCGGTGACTTCGGCCTGAAGTGCACGGACCGCGGCCGCCTGACGGCCCGCCAGATCGAAGCCGCGCGCCGCGCGATTTCCCGCCACGTCAAGCGCGGCGGCCGCATCTGGATCCGTGTGTTCCCCGACAAGCCGATCTCCACCAAGCCCGCCGAAGTGCGGATGGGCAACGGCAAGGGCAACCCCGAGTACTACGTGGCCGAAATCCAGCCGGGCAAGGTGGTGTTCGAGATCGTCGGCGTGAGCGAAGAGCTTGCGCGCGAGGCGTTCCGCCTGGCCGCGGCCAAGCTGCCGCTGCGCACGACGTTCGTCAGCCGCATGATCGGCGCCTGATTCAGGAGTGATGAAAAAAATGAAAGCTGCTGAACTGCGCCAGAAAGACGTTGCCGGCCTCGAGAACGAAGTCAAGGAACTGCAGAAGGCCCACTTCGGCCTGCGCATGCAGAAGGCCACGCAACAGTTGAACAACACCGGCACGCTGCGCGTCACGCGCCGCGACATCGCCCGCGCCAAGACCATCCTGGCCCAGAAGCAGGCCGAAGAGCGCGCCAAGAGCGCCGCCAAGTAAGGAAAGCGACCATGACGGAAGCCAAACCCTCCCTCAAGCGCACCCTGATCGGCAAGGTGGTGAGCGACAAACGCGCCAAGACCGTGACGGTGCTGGTCGAGCGCCGCGTGAAGCACGAGCTGTACGGCAAGATCGTTGCCAAGTCGAGCAAGTACCACGCGCACGACGAAAAGGGCGAATTCCACACCGGTGACGTGGTGGAAATCGTCGAGAGCCGTCCGATCTCGAAGACCAAGAACTGGGTTGCGACCCGGCTGATCGAGAAGGCCGCCGAGGTCTAAACCCGCCCGGCGCTGCAAGCACGTTCAAAACGGCCCACAATGTGGGCCGTTTTGCATTTCGGGCGTGGCCCGTGGGCAAGCTTTCCTGGCTGATACTTTTTGTGGAGGGATCCCATGATCAAGGTTGGAGATGTACTGCCGTCCGTGACGCTGCAGGAATATTCGGAGGTCGAAGGCAACGGCTGCAGCATCGGCCCGAATCCGGTGCAGGTGCGCGAGGCCGCCGCCGGCAAGACGATCGTGATCTTCGGCCTGCCCGGTGCGTTCACGCCGACCTGCTCCGCCAAGCACGTGCCGGGCTACGTGCAGAAATTCGACGAGCTGAAGAAGGCCGGCGTGGACGAGATCTGGTGCGTGAGCGTCAACGACGCGTTCGTGATGGGCGCCTGGGCCCGTGACCAGAAGGCCGGCGGCAAGGTGCGCATGCTGGCCGACGGCAGCGCGGAGTTCGCGAAGGCCACCGGCCTGACGCTGGATCTCACCGGCAAGGGCATGGGCCTGCGCAGCACGCGCTACTCGATGCTGGTCAAGGACGGCAAGGTCGCGACCCTGAACGTCGAGGCGCCCGGCAAGTTCGAAGTGAGCGACGCCGACACCATCCTGGCGCAGGCGAAGCAGTAAACCCGCTGCTCACCGGAGCTCGGGGCAGCTGAGTGCCGCTCAGCTGTCACCTTTGCGTCCTCTGCGTCAAGAATTCGCAGCGCAACCAAGCGTCAGTCGAGATCCGCCTTCAGGTAGTGCGCCCCCGCAATGGGGTTGTGGTAGTACGGCGGGATCTCCTCGAAGCCGAGGTCCTCGTACAGCGCGCGCGCCGCCTCCATGTCGCTCAGCGTGTCGAGCAGCACGCACGCATAGCCGCCTTGCCGCGCCGCGTCCAGCGCGGCTTCGGCAAGGCGCCGCCCGAGCCCGGTGCCGCGAAACCCGGGCCGCACGTACAGCCGCTTCATCTCGGCGGCGTTGGGGTAGTCCGCCGTGTCGTGGGGACGCAGTCCCACGCAGCCGGCCACCTGGCCGTCCACCATGGCCAGCAGCAGCGCGCCGCGGGGCGCCGCGTACTCGCCGGGCAGGCTCGCCAGTTCTTCGTCGAAATGCTGGAAGCACAGGTCTACGCCCAGGCCCTGGGCATATTCGCGGAAGATCTCGCGCACGGCGTCGAACTCCTCACGCGAGGTTGGCGTCGCGAGCTCGACCGCCGGTATCTGTTGGGTGTCCAATCGGGTGCCGCAAGCTTCAGGGGCCTTCCAGTGTAGCGGTGTCGCGTCCGGGTGCAATTGGCGGAAAGCGCTTCGGGCCGAGCTGACGATGGTGCTCAGCGGCCCAACTGCACCAGGGCGGTGACGGCACCCGCGCAGGCGAGCAGCACCACGAGCGCGCTGGCGCGGGAGCGTGCGTCGTCGCGCGACGCGACCGTCGTGCCGGCACCCACGGTCTTGTCGCCATGCACCATCGGGCGCACCAGGTTCTCGCCCTTGCGCCAGAGGTAGAACAGCACCGCACCGAGGTGCAGCGCGACCAGGCCGATGATCACCCACTGGCCGATGCGCTTGTGATACCAGGTGGCCGCCAATCCCTGGGCACTCGTGACGAAGCGGTTGAGGGGGCCCGTGAACGAGATTTCGTCGTCACCGACCAGCCCGGTCGCCACCTGCGCCAGCAGGAAGACCAGCATGGCCAGCACGGAGAGCGCACCCAGCGGGTTGTGTCCGATCAGGGAATCTGGGTGCGCCTGGCCGCGCAGGTAGGCAACGATGTGCGAGGGTCCGCGCACGAAGGAGCCGAAGCGGGACCAGTGGCCGCCGACGAAGCCCCAGACCAGCCGGAACAGCAGCAGCGTGAGCACCGCGTAGCCGATGCGCGCATGCCAGTCCATCCGCGCGCCGCCGGCGTACCCGGTGAGCACGAGCCCGGCGATGCAGACCACCAGGGCCCAATGGAACAGGCGCGTGGGCAGGTCCCAGACTCGGATGCGGTGCGGCATGGCCTCTCCAGTGGTGACGGCGGCCCGATCGTAAGCGCTGCGGCGCGGTCGGCGCCCGGCTCCGGACATTCCCCTAGGAGCGGCGCGGGGCGCGAACTTTTTCCCCAACGGCAAGTCAGCATCACCTCATTTGTCACACACCAAGGAGAAGAGCCAGATGAAATTCGCCGCCCCGCTTGCCGCTGCCGCCGTGGCCGCCGCATTCGCTGCCCCGGCCTCGGCGCAGTTCGCCAAGGCCGAAGACGCAATCAAGTACCGCCAGAGCGCACTGTTCGTGATGGGCCAGCACTTCGGCCGGATCGGAGCGATGGCCAACGGGCGGATCCCTTACGACGCGAAGGCTGCGGTCGACAACGCGGAGGTCGTGGCGGCAATTGCCAAGCTGCCATGGGCTGGCTTCGGTGCGGGAACGGAGCGGGGCCGGGAGACGCGTGCCAAGCCGGAAATCTGGCTCGAGCCGGCCAAGTTCAAGGAACACCAGGACAAGTTCCAGGCCGAGGCGCCGAAGCTGCTGGCCGCGGCAAGGACGAACAATCTCGACAGCCTCAAGACGGCGTTCAGCGCCGCGGCGGGCACCTGCAAGGGCTGCCACGACGACTACCGCAAGGAGTGAGCGTCGGAGCCACGGCGTTTCGCGGCCCAAGGCCTCGGGCGCGATGTCGCGCCGTGCTTCAACCGCAGTCGAGCAGGATCCGCGCGAACTCGTCCGGCGCGCTGATCATCGGATCGTGGCCGGTCTTCATTTCGACCGTGCGCGCGCCGCCGCCTGCATGCCAGGCGCCGTCCCAGAACGACTCGCCGGCGACGCGCTGCCGCACGGCGTCGATGGTGGCCAGCGCCGGTGCGGTGCAACTGATGAACGTGCGCGGGATCGCCGCCACCCGGCGCGGATCGAAATCGAGCGCCGCCTGGTACGTGTGGCCGGGGTGGGGTGTCTGGCGCCGCTTGACCCATTCGTACTGGTTGGCTGACAGGCCGAAGATCGCCGGGTCCGGCGGCGGGAAGCTGAAGTCGGGGGAGCCCTCGGCCGCCACCAGCCGCGCTTCGCGTGTCGCGCTGGCATGGGTGCTGCTCCAGCTTTCGCCCGGGTTGGGGACCACTGCATCGACGTAGACGAGGTGGCGCAGGCGCTCGGGCATCCGGTCCGCGATGGCGGTGCCGATCATGCCGGCGTACGAGTGGACCACCAGCACGATCTGGTCCATCTCCTCCATCTCGATGGCATTGGCCACGTCGGTGATGTGCGTCTCGAGCGTGATCGCGGGCGTCATCAGGTGCATGCGCTCGCCGACGCCGGTGAGCGTCACGGCATGCACGCGATGCCCGGCCTGCGTCAACCGCGGCACCACGTCGCGCCAGCACCAGCCGCCGTGCCAGGCGCCGTGGACAAGAAGGAAGTTCGCCATCTAGATCACCTTCTGCTGTTTCAACCGGGACAGGCGATCATCGTCGCAATCGAGCAGCTCGCGCAAGACCTGCTCGGTGTGCTGGCCCAGCAGCGGCGGCGGCAGCTCGGCTGCGAACCGGCGTGGCGCTCAGCTTCATCGGGTTGGACACCAGTTTCAGGTCGGGCTGCAGCGGATGCGGCCAGTGCGTGACCATGCCGCGCTCGTTCACCTGCGGGTCGGCGAACACTTCCTGGAGGTTGTTGATCGCGCCGCACGGCACCCTGGCCTGCTCCAGCGCCGCCAGCCACTGCGCCTTGGTCCGGGTCTTCATGATCTGCTGCCAGCAGCGGCACCAGCACGGCGCGGTGGCGCACCCGGTCCTGGTTCCTGGCGAAGCGCGGATCGAGCGCGAGGTCGGGACGGCCAGCGACGTCGCAGAACTTCGCGTACTGGCTGTCGTTGCCGACCGCCAGGATGATGTGGTCCTTGTGGCCGTCGGCCGCGGGCGCCACCTCGAACACCTGGTACGGCACGATGTTCTGGTGCGCGTTGCCTGACGCGGCCCGGCACCTTGCCGCTGACGAGATAGTTGGCGCCGAGATTGGCGAGCATCGCCACCTGGGTGTCCAGCAGCGCCATGTCGATGTACTGGCCGTTCGCCGGTGCGCTCGGCGTGACGCAGGGCGGCGAGGATGGCCACCGTCGCGTACATGCCGGTGAAGAGGTCGGCCACCGCGACGCCCACCTTCTGCGGTCCGCCGCCGAGGTCGTCGCGCTCGCCGGTGACGCTCATCAGCCCGCCCATGCCCTGGATCGCGTAGTCGTAGCCGGCGCGCTCGCGATACGGGCCGGTCTGGCCGAAGCCGGTGATGCTGCAATACACCAGCCGTGGATTGCGCGCGGACAGCGCCGCGTAGTCGAGTCCGTAGCGGGCCATGTCGCCGACCTTGAAGTTCTCGATGAACACGTCGCAGCGCTGCACGAGTTCGCGAATCAGCGCCTGGCCCGCCGGCAGCGCGATGTCGCAGGTGACCGAGCGCTTGTTGCGGTTGGCGCCGAGGTAGTAGGCGGCCTCGGCCGTGTCGTGGCCGGCCGCGTCCTTCAGGAACGGCGGTCCCCAGGTGCGCGTGTCGTCGCCGGTGCCGGGACGCTCGACCTTGATCACGTCGGCGCCGAGGTCGGCGAGCGTCTGTGTGCACCAGGGGCCCGCCAGGACGCGGGAGAGATCGAGGACGCGGATGCCGGCCAGTGAAGTCATGGGAGGCGATTGTCCCGGATAACGATAATCGCGCGATGTTCCCACCGTTGACCATGGTGACGCTCGCCGGCGCCGCCGCCCTGGCCGGCTGCAGTCCGGCACTCGACTGGCGCGAGGTGCGCCTGGAGGCCGCGCCGCTGAAGACCATGTTGCCCTGCAAGCCGGAGCGGGAGAGCCGCTTCGTGCCGAACGGCGCGCTCGATCTGCCCCGGTCGGTTCAGGTGGCGGCCAGCGGCCAGCGCAGCGACGGCAAGGCGATCCAAGCCCAGGTCGCCTACTTCGCGCGCGGCAACCACGTCTTCCAGGCGGCCGTCTATTCGCAGCGGCTCGAGCCGCAGGCCACGCAGCCGTTCTTTGCCGGGCTGCGCTTCGAATGACGCAGCTCGCCCGCCGCAGCGCCGTCGCCGCCTTCCTGGCCTTCGCATTTGCCTACTTCTTCTCGGCGCTGCTGCGCGCCGTCACCGCCACGCTGGCGCCGACGCTTACGGCCGAATTCGACCTGAACGCGCGCGACCTCGGCCTGCTCGCCGGCGGCTACTTCCTGGGCTTTGCCGCCACCCAATTGCCGCTGGGGACCTGGCTGGACCGGTATGGTCCGAGGAACGTGATCAACGGCTTCCTGCTGCTGGCGGCAGCCGGCTGCATCGCGTTCTCGGTGGCGACCAGTTTCTCCGGCCTGCTGGCCGCCCGCGTGCTGTGCGGCGTCGGCGTCAGCGCCTGCCTGATGGCGCCGCTCACCGGCTTTCGGCGCTGGCTGACGCCGCCGGCGCAGTTGCGGGCGAATTCCTGGATGCTGATGACCGGCTCCTTCGGCATGGTGGCGTCCACGCTGCCGGTGCAATGGCTGATGCCGCTGCTCGGGTGGCGGCCACTGTTCTGGGGTCTGGCGGCGCTCATCGTCCTGTCGATCGCGCTGATCGCCTGGTACGTGCCGGCATGGCGCAGCGACGAGGCGGCCGGCGAGCCGGCGCAGCCGGCCAGCTACCGCGAGGTGTGGGCGCATCCTTACTTCCGCCGCATGGCGCCGATCGGCTCGGTCTGCTTCGGGGGCATGGTGGCGATGCAGACGCTCTGGGCCGGTCCGTGGATGGTTCGCGTGTCGGGCTACCCGCCGCTCGAAGCGGCCACCGGCCTGTTCATCATCAACGCCGCGATGCTGTGCACCTTCCTCGGCTGGGGGCTGGTGATGCCGTGGCTCACGCGCAAGGGCATCAGCGCCACCCGCCTGATCACCTGGGGCACGCCGCTCAGCTTCGTCGTGCTGGCCGGAATCATCGGCGCCGGGCCGCGGGCGGGGGCCGTCGCCTGGGCGCTGTTCTGCACGTCGTCCACCTTCCTCTCGCTCGCGCAGCCGGCCGTCGCCATGGCGTTCCCGCCGTCGCTGGCCGGGCGCGCGCTGTCGGCCTACAACCTGGCGATCTTCACCGGCATCTTCGTCGTGCAGTGGGGCATCGGGCTGCTGGTCGACGCGTTCGGCGCCATCGGCTTCAGCGAGCCGGCGTCGTTCCGCGGCGCCATGGCGGTGTTCCTGGCCGCGGGCATCCTGTCCTACGGCTGGTTCCTGCGCGCGGCGGATAATTCCGGACCATGAACGGGATCCTCATCATCGCGCACGCGCCGCTGGCCCACGCCTTGCGCAGTTGCGCGGTGCACGTGTTTCCCGGATTGCGAGGAGCGCACTGGCGGCGATCGACGTCCAGCCGAACCTGCCGCCCGAGGAGACGCTGGCGACCGCCCGCATCGCGATCGACCAGCTCACGCGCTCCGGCCGCCACCAGGGCGTGCTGGTGCTCACCGACATGTTCGGCGCGACGCCCAGCAACGTGGCGCAGAAGCTGGTGGACGGCGTCACCTCGCGCCTGATCACCGGCGTCAACCTGCCCATGCTGCTGCGCAGCGTCAGCTACCGCCACGAGCCGCTGGACGCGCTCGTGTCGCGCGCCGTCGTCGGCGGCACGCAGGGCGTGATGCAGGTGGCCGTCACCGCGCCGCAGAACCAGCCGCGAAGACACCATGATCACGGACACCACGACGATCAACAATAAGCTGGGCCTGCATGCCCGCGCCTCGGCCAAGCTGACCAAGCTGGCCGGCAGCTTCCCGTGCGAGGTCTGGATCAGCCGGGGCGAGCGCCGCGTCAACGCCAAGAGCATCATGGGCGTGATGATGCTGGCCGCCGGCATCGGCAGCGAGATCGCGATCGAGACCGAGGGCGAGCGCGAGGAAGAGGCGGTGGAGGCGCTCGTCGCGCTGGTCGAAGACAAATTCGGAGAAGGGGAATGACCTTCTCCGTCCACGGTCTTGCGGTCGCCCGCGGCATCGCCATCGGGCGCGCCGTGCTGATGGCGTCCAGCCGGGTCGACGTCGCGCATTACTTCATCGAGCCCGGGCAGATCGCCGCCGAGATCGCGCGGGTGCGTGCCGGCCGCAATGCCGTCGTGGACGAAATCCGCCGCCTGCAGCACACCATCTCCCAGATGGGGCCCAAGGAGGCGCCGCACGAACTCGCCGCGCTGCTGGACGTGCACCTGATGCTGCTGCAGGACGAGGAACTGATCAGCGGCGTCAAGCACTGGATCACGGATCGCCTCTACAACGCCGAGTGGGCGCTGACGACGCAGCTCGAAGTCCTCTCGCGTCAGTTCGACGAGATGGAGGACGAGTACCTGCGCGAGCGCAAGGCCGACCTCGAGCAGGTGGCCGAGCGCATCCTGCGCTACATGAAGGGCGTGGCATCGCCCGTCGTCCAACCGCCCGCGGCCCGCGCGCAAGACGCAGCAGGATCTCCTGCTCGACGACAGCGTGGACGTGCCGCTGGTCATCATCGCCCACGACCTGTCGCCGGCCGACATGCTGCAGTTCAAGCAGAGCGTGTTCGCCGGCTTCGTCACGGACGTCGGCGGCCGCAACTCGCACACCGCGATCGTCGCGCGCAGCATGGACATCCCGGCGGTGGTCGGCGCGCGCAGCGCCAGCCAGCTGGTGCGGCAGGACGACTGGATCATCATCGACGGCGACGCCGGCGTGATGATCGTCGATCCCTCGCCCATCATCCTGGCCGAGTACGGCTTCAAGCAGCGCCAGGGCGAGCTCGAGCGCGGCCGCCTGGCGCGGCTGCGCCACACGCCGGCGGTCACGCATCGACGGCCAGAAGGTCGAACTGCTCGCCAACATCGAGCTGCCGGAGGACGCGACAGGCCGCGCTCGAAGGCGGGCGCCGTCGGCGTCGGCCTGTTCCGCAGCGAGTTCCTGTTCATGGGCCGGCGCGGTCGACTTGCCGCAGGAGGAGGAGCAGTACCACGCCTACCGCCGCGGTGATCGAAGACATGCAGGGCCGGCCGGTGACGATCCGCACGATGGACGTCGGGCGCCGACAAGCCGCTGGACGACGGCGTCCGCGTCGAAACCCACCTGAATCCGGCGCTCGGCCTGCGCGCCATCCGCCTGAGCCTGGCCGACCCCGGCACGTTCCTGATGCAGTTGCGCGCGATCATGCGCGCGGCCGCGCACGGGCCGGTCAACCTGCTGATCCCCATGCTGGCGCATGCCAGCGAAATCCGGCAGACGCTGGCGCTGGTCGAGACCGCGCGCCAGAGCCTGGAGCGCCGCGGGGTGCCGCACGGTCCGGTGAAGCTCGGCGCCATGATCGAGATCCCCGCCGCCGCGCTGACGCTCAAGACCTTCCTGAAGCACTTCGACTTCCTGTCGATCGGCACCAATGACCTGATCCAGTACACGCTGGCGATCGACCGTGCCGACGAAGCGGTGGCGCACCTGTACGACCCCTTGCATCCGGCGGTGCTGCGGCTGGTGGCCGAGACGATCGCCCAGTGCAATGCGCAAGGCAAGAGCGTGAGCGTCTGCGGCGAAATGGCCGGCGACACCAGCGTGACGCGCCTGCTGCTCGGACTGGGCCTGCGCAGCTTCTCCATGCACCCGGCGCAGATCCTGGCGGTCAAGCAGGAAGTGCTGCGGGCGGACACCACCCGGCTGGCGCCGTGGGCAAGGCAGGTGGTCGAGGCGGAGGATCCGGCGGCGCTGCTGGCGCTCTGAAGGACGAGCACCCTACGCGCAGGGCGCGAAGGTCGTGCAGGGTGGCAACTTGTTGCCGACCGACTCTCA
>CAVPTY010000010.1:0-13246 GCA_963708655.1 uncultured beta proteobacterium | reverse complement strand
CGGAAAACATGCCCATGCGCCGCCGCACCGCGTACAGCCCGGCCCGGTCCAGCCCGGCCCAGGTCCTGGCCGTCGAACAGCACCTCGCCCTGGCCCGCCTTCACCTGGCCGCCGATCAGCCGAAGGATGGTCGTCTTGCCGCCGCCGGAGAGCGCCCATGAGCGCCGTGACCTTGCCGCGCGGCACGGTCAGCGAGATGTCCCGACAGGACGGAGCGCTCGCCGTAGCCGAAGCTGAGAATGGCGGCATTCCACGAGCGCCATGGGATCGGGATCGGTCATCCGGCGGGAGCGTCCGGGGCTGTACCCGGCGGTGCATGGGGAAGACCAGATGATACGGTTTTCCCCGACACGCTCATCCGCGCTTCTTCTGACTCGGCTGTAGGCCGGGAGCCATTTCTTGAACGCAGAGGACGCGAAGGAAAAGACAAAGGACGCAGAGAAGACCAGGAAGGGCGTCCCGGATCTCCCGCAACCGGGCGCTCGCTATTCTTCTTGTTTCCCCTCTGCGTCGCTCTGCGTGAGCTTTGTCGCTCTGCGTTCGAGAGACGGCGGCGTGCCAGCCATGCAGCGCGGCAGGCAGGGTTCAGCGCGGCAGGTCGCTGAATCCCATCAGGTATTCGTCGACCGCGCGCGCCGCCTGGCGACCCTCGCGAATCGCCCAGACCACCAGCGACTGGCCGCGGCGCATGTCGCCGGCGGCAAAGACCCCCGGGACATTGGTCGCGTAGCCGCCGTCGAAATCGGTCGTCGCCCTGGCGTTGCCGCGGTTGTCCCGCTCCACGCCGAAGCCTTCCAGGATCGTCGCCACCGGGCTGACGAAGCCCATCGCCAGCAGCACCAGGTCGGCTTCGTACACCTTCTCGCTGCCTGGCACCTCGCTCATCTTGCCGTCCTTCCACTCGACGTGGACCGTCTTCAGGCCGGTGAGCTTGCCGTTCTGGCCGATGAACTCCTTGGTGGCGATCGCGAACTCGCGCTCGCAACCTTCCTCGTGGCTGGAGCTGGTGCGCAGCTTGTACGGCCAGTACGGCCAGGTGAGCTCCTTGTTCTCCTGCTCGGGCGGCTGCGGCATCAGCTCGAACTGGATCACGCTCTTCGCGCCGTGCCGGTTGCTGGTGCCGACGCAGTCGGAGCCGGTGTCGCCGCCGCCGATCACGATGACGCGCTTGCCGTCGGCCCGGATCTGGCCCTTGACCTTGTCGCCGGCATTCACCTTGTTCTGCTGGGGCAGGAACTCCATGGCGAAGTGGACGCCGTCGAGATCCCGCCCCGGGACCGGCAGGTCGCGCGACTGCTCCGCGCCGCCGCTGAGCACCACGGCATCGAACTGCTCGCGCAGCTGCTGCGGCGAAATCGTCTCCTTGGCCCAGTTGGTCACGCGCGAGCCCTTGGGCAGCTTGCCGACCATCACGCCGGTGCGGATGGTGACGCCCTCGGCCTTCATCTGTTCCACCCGGCGGTCGATCTGGAACTTCTCCAGCTTGAAGTCGGGGATCCCGTAGCGCAGCAGCCCACCGATGCGGTCGTTCTTCTCGAACAAGGTCACGTCGTGCCCGGCGCGCGCCAGTTGCTGGGCGGCCGCCATGCCGGCGGGGCCGGAACCGACGACGGCGACCTTCTTGCCGGTCTTGATCGGCGCGATCCTCGGCTTCACCCAGCCCTGCTCCCAGGCCTTGTCGGCGATCGCATGCTCGATCGACTTGATGCCGACCGGATCGTCGTTCACGTTGAGCGTGCACGCCGCTTCGCACGGCGCGGGACAGAGGCGGCCGGTGAATTCCGGATAGTTGTTGGTCGAGTCCAGGACGGTGAATGCGTCCTTCCAGTCCTGCCGGTACACCAGGTCGTTGAAGTCCGGAATCACGTTGTTGACCGGGCAGCCGCTGTTGCAGAACGGCGTGCCGCAGTCCATGCAGCGCGCGCCCTGGATGCCGGCCTGCTGGTCCGAGAGCCGGACCACGAATTCCTTGTAGTGCTTCAGGCGCTCGGGCACCGGACGGTAACCCTCCTCGAGCCGCTCGAATTCCATGAAGCCGGTGATCTTTCCCATTGAGTTTCCTTTGCGGGACAGACCTTCAGCTCTGTCCCCGACATCTCGTCCTTCTGACGTTTACGCGGCCGCGACGCCCGCGCTCTCGTGCTTCATGGAGACCTGGGCGTTGCTGCCGGCGCTCGCCTCCTCCACCTCGCGCTCGTACATCTCGGCCAGCGCTCGCTTGTATTCGTTCGGGAACACCTTGACGAACTTCGTGCGCGCGACCGCCCAGTTGTCCAGCAATTCGCGGGCGCGCCGGCTGCCGGTCCAGCGGTTGTGGTCCTGCAGCAGCTTCTTCACGAGCGCCTCGTCGGTCTGGTCCTTGTGCAGGCGCGTCTTGCCGCCTTGCTGCTCCGCCGCGCTGGCCACCGGCTCCAGGGAAACCATCGCCGTGTTGCAGCGGGTGGCGAACTGGCCTTCCTCGTCGTAGACGTACGCAATGCCGCCCGACATGCCGGCCGCGAAGTTGCGGCCGGTTCTGCCGAGCACCAGCACGGTGCCGCCGGTCATGTATTCGCAACCGTGGTCGCCCGTTCCTTCCACCACCGCCGTGGCGCCGGACAGCCGCACCGCGAAGCGCTCGCCCGCCACGCCGCAGAAGAACGCCTCGCCGGTGGTCGCGCCGTACAGCGCGGTGTTGCCGATGATGATGTTCTGCGTCGCCTGGCCCCGGAATTCGATGCTGGGACGAACGACGATGCGTCCGCCCGACAGGCCTTTGCCGGTGTAGTCGTTGGCGTCCCCGATCAGGTACAGCGTGATCCCCTTGGCCAGGAACGCACCGAACGACTGGCCGCCGGTGCCTTCGAGCTGGATGCGGATGGTGTCGTCGGGCAGGCCTTCCGGATGAACCTTGGTCAGCGCGCCGGAGAGCATGGCGCCCACCGACCGGTTCACGTTGCGGGCGCGCTCGATGAACGAGACCTCCTCGCCGCGCTCGATCGCGGGGCGCGAGCGCTCGATCAGGATGCGGTCCAGGCTCTTTTCCAGGCCGTGCTCCTGCGCCTCGCAGTGGAAGCGCGGCACGTCGGCGGGCACCTGCGGCTGGGCGAAGAGGCGGCTGAAGTCCAGTCCCTTGGCTTTCCAGTGGGCGATGCCCTTCTTCACGTCGAGCAGGTCGGCGCGGCCGATCAGGTCGTCGAACTTGCGGATGCCCAGCTGCGCCATGATCTGGCGCACTTCCTCGGCGACGAAGAAGAAGTAGTTGACGACGTGCTCCGGCTTGCCGGAGAACTTCTTGCGCAGCACCGGGTCCTGCGTGGCCACGCCGACCGGGCAGGTGTTGAGGTGGCACTTGCGCATCATGATGCAGCCCTCGACCACCAGCGGCGCCGTCGCGAAACCGAACTCGTCGGCGCCCAGCAGCGCGCCGATGGCGACGTCGCGGCCGGTCTTCATCTGGCCGTCGGCCTGCACCCGGATCCGGCCGCGCAGGCGGTTCAGCACCAGGGTCTGCTGGGTCTCGGCCAGGCCGATCTCCCAGGGGCTGCCGGCATGCTTGATCGAGGACCAGGGCGACGCGCCGGTGCCGCCGTCGTGCCCGGCGATCACGACGTGATCGCTCTTGCACTTGGCCACGCCCGCGGCCACGGTGCCGACGCCGACCTCCGAAACCAGCTTCACGCTGATCGACGCATGCGGCGCCACGTTCTTCAGGTCGTGGATCAGCTGGGCCAGGTCCTCGATCGAATAGATGTCGTGGTGCGGCGGCGGCGAGATCAGGCCGACGCCGGGCACCGAGTAGCGCAGCTTGCCGATGTACTTCGACACCTTGCCGCCCGGCAACTGGCCGCCCTCGCCCGGCTTGGCGCCCTGCGCCATCTTGATCTGGATCTGGTCGGAGGAAGCGAGATACTCCGCCGTCACCCCGAACCGGCCCGAGGCCACCTGCTTGATGCGCGAACGCAGCGAGTCGCCGTCGTTCAGCGGGTAGTCGACCTCGACCACCTCGCGGCCGATGATGTCGGCGATGGTCTGTCCCTTCCTGATCGGGATGCCCTTGAGTTCCTGCCGGTAACGCGCCGGGTCCTCGCCGCCTTCGCCGGTGTTGCTCTTGCCGCCGATCCGGTTCATCGCCACGGCCAGCGTCGTGTGCGCTTCGGTCGAGATCGAACCGAGCGACATGGCGCCGGTGGCGAAGCGCTTCACGATCTCCTTGGCCGGCTCGACCTCGTCGATGGAGATCGCCTTGGACGGATCGATCCTGAACTCGAACAGGCCGCGCAGCGTCATGTGACGCCGGCTCTGGTCGTTGATCAGCTGGGCATATTCCTTGTACGTGTTCCAGTTGTTGGCACGCGCCGCGTGCTGCAGCTTGGCGATCGCGTCCGGCGTCCACATGTGCTCCTCGCCGCGCGTGCGCCAGGCGTACTCGCCGCCGGCGTCGAGCATGGTCGCCAGCACCGGATCGTTGCCGAACGCGGCCCGGTGCATGCGGATCGCTTCCTCGGCGATCTCGAACACGCCGATGCCTTCGACGCGGCTGGCCGTGCCGGTGAAGTACTTGTCCACCGTGTCGCTGTTCAGGCCGATGGCCTCGAACAACTGGGCGCCGCAGTAGCTCATGTACGTGCTCACGCCCATCTTGGACATGATCTTCGACAGGCCCTTGCCGACCGCCTTCACGTAGTTGTAGATCGCCTTGTCGGCCGTGAGCTTGCCCGGCAGGTCGCCGCAGATCGAGACCAGGGTCTCCATGGCGAGGTACGGATGCACGGCCTCGGCACCGTAGCCCGCCAGCACGGCGAAGTGGTGCACTTCGCGCGCCGTGCCGGTCTCGACCACCAGCCCCGCCGTCGTGCGCAGCCCCTCGCGCACCAGGTGCTGGTGCACCGACGACAGCGCCAGCAGCGCCGGGATCGCCACGCGCTGCGGGCCGACGCCGCGGTCGCTGATGATCAGGATGTTCTTGCCGCCCTTGATCGCGTCCACCGCCTCGGCGTTGAGCGACGCCAGCTTGGCTTCGACGCCTTCATGGCCCCACCCGAGCGGGTACGTGATGTCCAGCGTGTAGCTGCGGAACTTGCCTTGCGTCTGCTTGTCGATGTCGCGCAGCTTCTGCATGCCGGCGAAATCCAGCACCGGCTGGCTCACCTCGAGGCGCATCGGCGGGTTGACCTGGTTGATGTCCAGCAGGTTCGGCTTGGGTCCGATGAAGGACACCAGCGACATCACGATGGCCTCGCGGATCGGGTCGATCGGCGGATTGGTCACCTGCGCGAACAACTGCTTGAAGTAGTTGTACAGCGGCTTGTTCTTGGACGACAGCACCGCGAGCGGGCTGTCGTTGCCCATCGAGCCGATGCCTTCCTCGCCGGCCTGGGCCATCGGCGAGATCAGGAACTTGATGTCTTCCTGGGTGTAGCCGAAGGCCTGCTGCCGGTCGAGCAGTTCGACCTCGCTCGGCGTCACCTTGCCCGAGCTGTCGGAGAGGTCGTCCAGCTTGATCCGCAGGTTCTCGATCCACTGCTTGTACGGCTTGCTGTTGGCGAGGTTGGCCTTCACTTCCTCGTCGTCGATCATGCGGCCCTGCTCCAGGTCGATCAGGAACATCCGGCCCGGCTGCAGGCGCCACTTGCGCACGATCTTGTCCTCGGGCACCGGCAGCACCCCGGATTCCGACGCCATGATCACCAGGTCGTCGTCGGTGACGCAGTAGCGCGACGGGCGCAGGCCGTTGCGGTCCAGGGTGGCGCCGATCTGCCGCCCGTCGGTGAACACGATCGAGGCCGGGCCGTCCCAGGGCTCCAGCATCGCGGCGTGGTACTCGTAGAACGCCTTGCGGCGCTCGTCCATCAGCGTGTGCTGCTCCCAGGGCTCCGGGATCATCATCATCACGGCCTGGCTCAGCGGATAGCCGGCCATGGTCAGGAGTTCGAGGCAGTTGTCGAAGGTGGCCGTATCGGACTGCGTCGGAAAGCTGATCGGGTAGAGCTTCTTCAGGTCGGCGCCGAGCACTGGCGAGGACATCACCCCTTCACGCGCCTTCATCCAGTTGTAGTTGCCCTTCACCGTGTTGATCTCGCCGTTGTGGGCGACATACCGGTACGGGTGCGCCAGCGGCCACTCGGGGAAGGTGTTGGTCGAAAAGCGCTGGTGCACCAATCCGAGGGCCGAGACGCAGCGCGGATCCTTCAGGTCCAGGTAGTACAGGCCGACCTGGTCGGCCAGCAGCAGGCCCTTGTAGACCACCGTGCGGCTCGACATGCTCGGAACGTAGTACTCCTTGCTGTGCTTCAGGCGCAGGTTCTGGATCGCGGCGCTGGCCGTCTTGCGGATCACGTACAGCTTGCGCTCCAGCGCATCCTGGACGATGACGTCGGCGCCGCGGCCGATGAAGATCTGCCGGATGATCGGCTCCTTGCGGCGCACGGCGGGCGACATCGGCATCTCTCGGTCGACCGGCACGTCGCGCCAGCCGAGGAGCACCTGGCCCTCGGCCCTCACCGCCCGCTCCAGTTCCTGCTCGCAGGCGAGCCGGGATGCATGCTCCTTGGGCAGGAAGATCATGCCGACGCCGTACTCCCCCGGGGGCGGCAGTTCGATGCCCTGGGCCGCCATCTCCTGGCGGTACAGCGCATCTGGCATCTGGATCAGGATCCCGGCCCCGTCGCCCATCAGCTTGTCGGCGCCGACCGCGCCTCGATGATCGAGGTTCTCCAGGATCTTGAGCGCCTGCTCGATGATCCCGTGGCTCTTCTCGCCCTTGATGTGCGCCACGAAGCCGACACCGCACGCGTCGTGCTCCTGGTCGGCGGCGTACAGGCCCTGTGCTCGCAAATGGGAAATTTCGGCCGCCGTGGTCATGGCGCACTCCTGCTGGTCTGGGGGAGCCGGCAAGCATACTGCGACGCAACAAATCTGCCAAGCCAAACAATCGGGGTCAGATTCCAATTAATCCGGGCGTCGAGCTTCCTCGCGTAAATGAGGGACAGATCAGCGCGACGCTTTCGAGGAGGTGAAAGGCCGCCCTGCCCTGGATTTCACCACCCGCCGCTGCGTGCGTCGTTGCAAGTCGGCGACGTAGTCCGCTTCGCCAAGGGCCCAGCCCCGCAGCGCGGAATCGGTCAGAGCGCGCTCCTGGGACGCGGACAGACCGGACTGCACCAGGTCGCGATACGCGGCTTCGCGCGCGAACGGCGTGTTTCCGAGCTCCCACCAGATCGGGTGCGGCGTCACGAGGCGGTCCGGCCGCAGCCCGATGTAGTGGGCATGACTCGACCAGGGGTAATCCGCAGGCGCTTCGGCGATCGCCGCGCGCACCGGGTTCAGGTCGATGTAGACCATGCAGGTGAGCAGGTGGCGCTCGGCCTGGATCAGCGTGGAGCGGTAGCGGCCTTCCCACAGGGTCCCGGTGCGGGCCTGTCGCTGGTTAAAGTAGCGCACATACCGCCGCCCGAGCGCCTGCATCAGCTGCGGCACACCTTCCGCCGTTTCCGGCGTGGCCAGCAGGTGAAAGTGATTGCTCATCAGGACGTAGCCGTGCACCGCGACCTGGCTCTTGCGGGCATGCTCGTCGAGCATTTCCAGTAGGGTCCGGTAGTCCTCGGGCCTGGCGAAGATCGCCTGCCGGTTGTTGCCACGCTGGATGATGTGATGGGGATAACCGGCGACGGTCAGGCGGGGAAGACGAGCCATCGCGAGCCTCCGCAAAGAGAATAATTGGAATCTGACCCCAATTATGGCAGGCCGGGGTAGCGCCGCTCCTCCAGTGACTTCGAGTCCGAACTCCGCCAGCAGCGCCCGCAGCCGCTGTGCCGCCGAGCGCCGGCGCTGGCCGGTGCCGCGCGCCAGGATCAATTCGTTCTTGAGGCTGTGCTCCCATCCGACCAGTTCGGTGACCGTCACCTGGTAGCCGCGCGCCTCCAGGTACAGGCAACGCAGCACGTTGGTGATCTGGCTGCCCAGTTCACGGGTGTGCAGGGGATGGCGCCAGAGCTCGGCCAGCGGCGTGCGCGACAAGGACAGCGCCTTGGTCTGCCGCAGGCAGGCCGCCACTTCCGCCTGGCAACAGGGCACCAGCACCATGAAGCGCGCCTGCTTGCGCAGCCCGAAGGCGATCGCATCGTCCGTCGCGGTGTCGCAGGCATGCAGCGCGGTGACGATGTCGATCGTGTCGGGCAGGGCCGGCTCGTCAGCCGCCGCCGCCGCGGTCAGGTTGAGGAACGACATCCGCTCGAACCCGAGCCGGGCGGCGAGTTGGCGCGAACGCTCGACCAGCTCGCTGCGCGTTTCGATGCCGTAGATGTGCCCGCACCCGCGCGGCCTGAAGAACAGGTCGTAGAGGATGAAGCCGAGGTAGGACTTGCCCGCCCCATGGTCCGCCAGCGTCGGCCGGTCGGGCGCGGCCGGCAACTCCAGCAGCAGCTTTTCGATGAAGTGGTAGAGGTGCAAGACCTGCTTGAGCTTGCGGCGCGAGTCCTGGTTGATGCGCCCCTCGCGCGTGAGGATGTGCAGTTCCTTGAGCAGCTCGGTGGACTGCCCCGGCCGCAGTTCGAGTGCGTCGGCTTGCTTCATGGGAGGGACCCGGCTGCACGCGGCGGCCGGGTGCGCCGATGATGCACGATCACGCGAACCGGTTGGGCTCGCCGACCAGGAGCTTGGCGAGTTCGTCCATCAGTTCCGCCACCACCTGGACGGCCGGCACGCTGCGCTGGAGCACGCCGAAGCCGCTGGCATTGAGGATGCGGAAGGCGACGACGCCGTTGTCATGGTCGGGCGTGATCTGCACGCTGCCGCGCGTTTCGCAGAGGTACTCGAACTCGATCGCGCTGAGCGTGTTCTTCTCGGGATGGCGCAACTCGCGGCGCTCGTGCTTCACCGGGCCCATCATGACGCGCGACTCCACCCGCTGCAGGTCCGGCGGGAAGTTGACGCGCACGACGCCCGTGACGGGCTGCCCCACCTGCGGCACGATGCGCCAACCCATCGCGACGTACTCGTACGCTTCGCGGGCCCTCAGCATCTTCTTGCGCGCATCGACGCGGAACTCGCGCAGCTTCATCGCCGGCCAGGGGGTGCGCCCGTCGAGGCTGAAGCGCGGCCCCGGCGGCTGGATCACGTTGAGCTGCCGCGCGAGGTCGTCCAGGTAGTTCGAAGCAAAACGGCAGGCCGCCTCGGTGTGCGCCGTGTTCTCTTCCAGGTCGCGTTGCTGCAGCCCTTGCTGGCTCTGCAGCGACTGGGCCTGTGATTTCAGTTGGTTGAGGAAGCTCACGGGTCGCGACGGCGCGCAAATTTGCAACCGGATTTTACGTCCAGCGCCCGGCCGGCGTGCTGCCGCCAATGCGCCGCAGCAAATTGCCGGTCACCGGGGCCAGTCGGGACCCGTAGCATCGGCCGGATGACCCTGGGTGTGGCGGCGGCCGGACTCGCGGCCGGCGGACCCGGCCGGAAGCGCACGCAGCGCCGCTTCCGGCCCTCTCAGACGAGCAGTCGCCGCCCGGTGAGGCGCTCGTGTTCGCGCGCCGCGAACCGGTCGGTCATTCCGGCGATGTAGTCGGCCACCGCCCGCGCACGGTGATGGCGCGCGGCGAAGTCGGCCGGCATCTCGCCGGGCTGCCCCAGGTAGGCGGCAAAGAGTTCCCGCACGACCTGCCTGGCCTGGCCGGTCGTGGCCACCACCTGCGGGTGACGGTACAGGTTGTGGAGCAGAAAGGCCTTGAGCGCCGCGGAGCGCTCGCGCATCGCTGCGCCGAAGCCCACGAGGGACGGACTGCGCCGGGCCTCGTCGGCGCTGGCCGGTGCGGCTGCCGCCAGCGCGGCACTGGTTGCCTCGATCAGGTCGTACACCTGCGCGCTGAGCATGCGGCGGATCGATTCGTAGAGGATCCGGCGGCCCTGCAACTGCGGGTGCTCGCGCACGGCCTCTTCGCGGAACCGCTGGAACAGCTCCACCGCTTCGCAGCTGCTCCATCGTGATCAGCCCGGACCGCACGCCGTCGTCGATGTCGTGGGCGTTGTACGCGATCTCGTCGGCCAGATTGCACAGTTGCGCCTCGAGCCCCGGCTGGGTGCGGTCCAGGAAGCGGCGCCCGACGCCGCCCGGCTCCACCGCCTCGATGCGCTGCGCGTTGGAGCGCGAACAGTGCTTGAGAATGCCTTCCCGGGTCTCGAACGTCAGATTCAGGCCGTTGAAGCTCGGGTACCGCTCCTCCAGTTCGTCCACCACCCGCAGGCTCTGCAGGTTGTGCTCGAAGCCGCCATGGTCCTTCATGCACTCGTCGAGCGCGTCCTGCCCGGCGTGGCCGAACGGCGTGTGTCCCAGGTCGTGCGCGAGCGCAATCGCCTCGACCAGGTCCTCGTTCAGCGCCAGCGAACGCGCGACCGAGCGCGCCAGTTGCGCGACCTCCAGCGAATGCGTGAGGCGGGTTCGAAAGAGATCGCCCTCGTGATTGAGGAATACCTGTGTCTTGTAGACGAGCCGGCGGAACGCCGTGGAATGCACGATCCGGTCCCGGTCGCGCTGGTACTCGGTGCGAGTCGGCGCCGGCGCCTCGGGATGGCGGCGCCCGCGCGAGCGCTCGGGGTCGCTGGCGTAGGCGGCGAGATTCATGTCACGACGAGCGGCAGCAGTGCGCGATCACCTCGCGCACGAGGCCGTCCGGCGCGCCGCGCACGATCGCCGCGCCGGGACGCTCGATCAGCACGAACCTGATCTCGCCGGCTTCGGCTTTCTTGTCCACCCGCATCAGCTCCAGGTAGCGGTCCGGGCCGAGCGCCGGGCCGACCGTGGGCAACCCGGCCCGCTGCAGGAGCGCCGTGACGCGCCGCACCCAGGCCGCATCGACGTAGCCCAGGCGCTGCGACAGGTGCATGGCCATCAGCATGCCGCACCCCACCGCTTCGCCGTGCAGCCATTGGCCATAGCCGAGGCCAGCCTCGATGGCGTGGCCGAAGGTATGGCCGAAGTTGAGGATGGCGCGCAGGCCCGATTCGCGCTCGTCCTGGCCGACGACGTCGGCCTTGATCTCGCAGGAGCGCTTGACGGCATGCGCCAGGGCCGCCGTGTCGCGGCGGGTGAGCGACTCGATGTTCTCCTCGATCCAGTCGAGGAAGGCGGTGTCGGCGATCGGACCGTACTTGATGACTTCGGCCATGCCGGCGCTGAACTCGCGCGCCGGCAACGTCTGCAGCGTGTCGAGGTCGCACACCACCAGCCGCGGCTGGTAGAAGGCACCGATCATGTTCTTGCCCAGCGGATGGTTGATGCCGGTCTTGCCGCCGACCGACGAGTCGACCTGCGCCAGCAAGGTCGTGGGCACTTGCACGAAGGGCACGCCCCGCATGTAACAGGCGGCCGCGAAGCCCGCCATGTCGCCGACCACGCCGCCGCCGAGCGCGTAGATCACCGTCTTGCGGTCGCAGCCGTGGCCCAGCAGCGCGTCGAAGACGAGGTTGAGCGTTTCCCAGTTCTTGTGCGCCTCACCGTCGGGCAGGACCACCAGATGCACCTGGCGATGGCGGCTGGCGATGGCGCTTTGCAGCTGCCGCGCGTACAGCGGCGCGACGGTCGTATTGGTGACGACGATCCCGTGCGTCGCCGCCGGCGCGCGGGCCCAGCTCGCGGGATCGCCGAGCAATCCGCGGCCGATGACGATGGGGTAGCTGCGCTCGCCAAGGGCGATCGGCACCTGATGCAGGACGGAAGGAGCAGCGGCCATTGCCCCCAGTTTAAGGGCGCGGCGGCAGCACGCCCGCCAGCTCCAGTTGCATCAGCACCATGTTGACCAGGGTCGAGACCGAAGGGCGCCCGGTTTCGATGACGTAGTGGCAGGTCTCGCGGTACAGCGGATCGCGCTCCTCGTACAAGGCGCGCAGCCGCTGCAAGGGATCCGCCACCTGCAGCAGCGGGCGCTGGCTGTCGTGCCGCAACCGCCGGAACAGCTCCTCGGGAGACGAACGCAGGTAGATGACGCACCCCGTGCCGCGCAACTGCTCGCGGTTGGCCGGCCGGAGCACGGCGCCGCCGCCGGTGGCGAGCACGCCGCGGCCGGCCTGGGTCAGTTCGCGGATCACTTCTTCTTCGATGTCGCGGAAGGCCGCTTCGCCTTCGCGCTCGAAGAACTCGCGGATCGAACAGCCGATCCGCGCCTCGATCTCATGGTCCGAGTCGCGGAAGGGCAGTCCCAGCCGCCGGGCGAGTTGCCGCCCGACGGTGGACTTGCCGGAGCCGGGAAGGCCGACGAGGACGATCGTCAGCAGTGGATTAGTCCGCTGAGCTGCACGAGGAGATCCCGTACGGTGGCGTATGGAAGGAGCCGTTTTCCGCATCGCCCTCGGCATAGGTCGTCACAAAGGCCCGTTCCGCGCTGCCCTGGCTGCCAGCCACATTGGTCGTGGCTCGCACCCGATACGAGAGCCATGTGGCGAATCGTTGCGAATACTCGACCTTGATCAGCAGGATACCGCTGGCATTGGTCCTACGCACTGCCGGGTCTGCATACGACAGGATGATATCGGACCGGCGTGGCTCGAGTGTCGGTTGCCCAAAACTGTCCATGCTGCCGTTGGTATTGTCGCCCGCATCGACAAAGCCATTGCGGTTCCGGTCTTCGTTGATGCAGCTCACCCTGGCGCCGAAATCCGCCGGTGTAGTCGCCGCGTCCGGGACGTATCTGTCGTAATCCGCTATGTTCAACGGGAAGGTTGTCTCCTGAATGAACAAGCCCTTGGCGTAATGGGTGATGTCGAGCGAAATGTCGACGGGAGCGTCTGGCACGGCGCGTCCCGCGGCATCAGCAACTGTGACCACGAAGGTCTTGATGTAAGTTCCGCCAGTTCCGTTGGTCAACACGTTGTCATTGCCGATCGACACTGCAAGTGCCTGCGCCGCGACCGTCAGGCGCACGCTCACTGCGGCCGGGTCGGCGCTGGTGCACTGAGTCCCGACAGCGAAATCTGTCGCGCTGTAGCAGGCCCGAACCACCACGCCATCGGTCGGACTTCCGGTTGAGCCAGGAATAAATGAAGCAGAGGCGACGCCGGCAGCATTGGTGTACACGGTCGAATTGCCCGTGCTGAGGGTCGAGTCGAAGGAACCCTGGCCCGTGCTCGTAATCGCAAAGCGCACACGCACGTTGGGAATTGGCTGGTTCTGCGCATCGAGGAAAAGGAAGCGCAGTTGCGCTTGGTTCGTAGTCGTGCCTTCGGAGTTGGGCGAAAGTACGTTGGGCACAACCGCCAAGCTCGGCTGGGCGCCGGTCGGAATGGT
>CAVPTY010000009.1:0-6938 GCA_963708655.1 uncultured beta proteobacterium | reverse complement strand
GACGATATTCCGGCCAGTTCGCCGACGCGGCTCGCGCGCCCACGATCCTGGTGAACATCAGCAACATTGCGTGGTTCGGCAACTCGGTGGCGATCGACCAGCACCTGCACATCAGCCGGATGCGCTCCATCGAGTTCCGCCGCCCCATGATCCGCGCGACCAACACCGGCCCCACCGTGATCATCGACCACCGCGGCCGGGTGACGCATGCGCTGCCGCGCCACACGCGCGGCGTACTCACCGGGGAGGTTCAAGGGCAGACCGCCATCACGGCCTATGCCTGGTGGGTGTCGCGCCTGGGCCTATGGCCGCTGTGGCTGCTGGCAATGGCGACGGTTGCCGCCGGATGGGCGTGCCAGCGGCGTCGCCACGGCCCGGCGAAAGCCTGAAGCCCCGCGATCTCCGCCGGTGGCGGGACGGCACGCCTTTAAAATCAACGATTTGCCCGCTCCTTCGCGCTCCCGCATGCTCACCTTCCAGCAACTCATCCTCAGACTGCAGTCCTACTGGGACGCGCAGGGCTGCGCGCTCCTGCAGCCCTACGACATGGAAGTGGGTGCCGGCACCTCGCACACCGCCACGTTCCTGCGCGCCCTCGGCCCCGAGCCCTGGAAGGCGGCCTACGTGCAACCGAGCCGGCGGCCCAAGGACGGCCGCTACGGCGAGAACCCGAACCGCCTGCAGCACTACTACCAGTACCAGGTGGTGCTCAAGCCCGCGCCGGCGAACATCCTGGAGCTGTATCTCGGCTCGCTGGAGGCGCTCGGCTTCGACCTGAAGAAGAACGACATCCGCTTCGTCGAGGACGACTGGGAGAACCCGACGCTCGGCGCCTGGGGCCTGGGCTGGGAGGTGTGGCTGAACGGCATGGAGGTGACGCAGTTCACCTATTTCCAGCAGGTGGGCGGCATCGACTGCAAGCCGATCACCGGCGAGATCACCTACGGCCTGGAGCGCCTCGCGATGTACCTGCAGGGCGTGGACAACGTCTACGACCTGCAGTGGACGGAGAACCTCAGTTATGGCGACGTGTACCTGCAGAACGAGAAGGAACAGTCGGCGTACAACTTCGAGCACAGCGACGCCGAGTTCCTCTTCATCGCCTTCGCCGCGCACGAGAAGCAGGCGAAGCACCTGATGGAGCGGCAACTGGCGCTGCCCGCCTACGAGCAGGTGCTCAAGGCGGCGCACAGCTTCAACCTGCTGGATGCCCGCGGGGCGATCAGCGTCACCGAGCGCGCCGCCTACATCGGCCGCATCCGCAACCTCGCGCGCAGTGTCGCCCAGAGCTATCTGCTGAGCCGGCAGAGACTGGGATTTCCGATGGCGCCCAAGGAATGGGCTGACGCAGCCACGGCGAAGATGGTGGCGGACAAGCTCATTGGAGCGCCGGCATGAGCAGGACCGCCAACCTGCTGGTCGAACTGTTCGTCGAAGAACTGCCGCCCAAGGCGCTGAAGAAACTCGGCCACGCCTTCGCCGCCGCGCTGTTCCAGCAATTGGAGGCCCAGGGGCTCGCGACGGCCGGTTCGCGCCTGACGGCGTTCGCCTCCCCGCGCCGGCTGGCGGCGCACGTCACCGCGGTCGCCGAGCAGGCCGCCGACAAGGCCGTCTCCCAGAAACTGATGCCGGTGGGCGTCGCGCTCGACGCCGACGGCCATCCCACGCCCGCCTTGCTGAAGAAGCTGCAGGCGCTGGGCGCCGGCGCCGACGCGGTGCCGGGCTTGCACCGCGCCCTCGACGGCAAGGCCGAGGCGCTGTTCTACAAGAGCACCGCCAAGGGCGCCACGCTCGCGCAAGGGCTGCAGAAGGCCTTGGACGAGGCCATCGCCCGGCTGCCGATTCCCAAGGTCATGACCTACCAGCTCGCCGACGGCTGGAGCGACGTCAGGTTCGTGCGGCCGGCGCACTCGCTGCTCGCGCTGCATGGGGGCGACGTCGTGCCGGTGGAAGCGCTCGGGCTGAGGGCTGGCGACACGACCGGGGGCCACCGCTTCGAGGCGAAGCTCGATCCGGTGCGCATCGCGGATGCGGACGCTTATGCGGCGACCCTGGAGCGCGATGGCGCCGTGATCGCCAGCTTCGAAGAGCGCCGGGCCGAGATCGCGCGCCAACTGGCGCAGGTGGCGGCCCAGGCGGGCGACGCGCGTGCGATCGAGGACGACGCCCTGCTCGACGAAGTGACGGCACTGGTCGAGCGCCCGAACGTGCTGCTGTGCCAGTTCGAGCCCGCGTTCCTCGAAGTGCCGCAGGAGTGCCTGATCCTCACGATGAAGGCCAACCAGAAGTATTTCCCGCTGCTCGACGCCAAGGGCAAGCTGACGAACCGGTTCCTGGTGGTCAGCAACATCCGCCCGGCCGACCCGAGCGCGGTGATCGGCGGCAACGAGCGCGTGGTGCGCCCGCGGCTGGCGGACGCCAGGTTCTTCTTCGACCAGGACCGCAAGAAGACGCTGGCGTCGCGCGTGCCCGAACTGGCCAAGGTCGTGTACCACAACAAGCTGGGCACGCAGGGCGAGCGCGTCGAGCGGGTGCGTGCCATCGCCAAGGTGATCGGCGCCCGGATCGGCGGCGACCACGTGGCCTTCCTGGCCGACCAGGCGGCGATGCTGGCCAAGGCCGACCTCGTGACCGACATGGTGGGCGAGTTCCCGGAGCTGCAGGGGACCATGGGCCGTTACTACGCGCTGAACGACCGTCTCGACCGCGCCGTCGCCGATGCCATCGAGGATCATTACAAGCCACGCTTCGCCGGCGATTCCCTGCCACGCAACCAGGTCGGCCTGGCCACGGCCCTGGCCGACAAGCTGGAGACGCTCGCCGGGCTGTTCTCGATCGGCCAGTTGCCCAGCGGGGACAAGGACCCGTTCGCGCTGCGCCGCCATGCGCTGGGCATCGTGCGCATGTTGATGGAGCAGGACCTCCCTCTGGCGCTCGACGAGATCGTCGCCGCAGCCGTGGGACTGTTTCCTGCAGCCGAACCGAAGACCGCGGGCCTGCTGTCGGACTTCGTCTACGAGCGACTCGCCGGTTTGCTGCGCGAGCAGGGTTACAGCGCCCGCGAAGTCGACGCCGTGCTGGCCCTGCGCCCGCAGCGCCTGGGCGACGTCGCCAAGCGGCTGGCGGCGGTGCGCGCCTTCGCGGCGCTGCCGGAAGCCGCCGCCCTGGCCGCCGCCAACAAGCGCATCGCCAACATCCTGAAAAAGGCCGACCAGGCCGACGCGCACGTCAGTGAGGTGCTGCTGCGCGAAGAGGCGGAGAAGAACCTGCACGCCGCGGCGCGCCAACTGGCGCCGAAGGCCGGCGCGCAGTTCGACGCCGGCGACTATGCGGGATCGCTGCGCACCCTCGCCGGACTGCGCGACGCCGTGGATGCGTTCTTCGACCAGGTGATGGTCAACGCGGAGGAAGCCGACCTGCGCCTGAACCGCCTGGGCCTGCTGATGATCCTGCATCGCGCCATGAACCGGGTCGCCGACCTGTCGCGGCTGGCGACCTAGGCCCGCCATGAAGCTCGTCATCCTCGACCGCGACGGCACCATCAACCTCGACAGCGACCAGTACATCAAGTCGCCGGAGGAATGGACGCCGCTGCCGGGCGCGCTGGAAGCGATCGCGCGCCTCAACCACGCGGGGTGGCACACCGTGATCGCCTCCAACCAGTCGGGCCTCGGCCGCGGCCTGTTCGACATGGCGGCGCTCAACGCGATGCACGCGAAGATGCACAAGATGCTGGCGGCGCACGGCGGCCGCATCGACGCGGTCTTCTACTGCCCGCATGCCGCCGACGAACATTGCCTGTGCCGCAAGCCCTTGCCCGGCCTGTTCGAGCAGATCGGCGACCGGTTCGGTGTCGACCTCAAGGGAGTGCCTGTCGTCGGCGACGGCCTGCGCGACCTGCAGGCGGGCGTGCTGGTCGGGTGCGAGCCGCACCTCGTGCTCACGGGCAAGGGCGAAGCACTGCGCGGGCGGCTGCTGCCGCCGGAGTTCCCGCCCGGCACCCGGGTGCACGAGGACCTCGGCGCGTTCGCCGACTACCTGATCGCGCGTCCCACGCCGGCCAAGCTGCCGGCCTGAAGCCCGGACGATGGCCTTCCTGCGTTCCGTGCTCCACATGGTGTGGATGGCGCTGACGGTGGTGCCGTACGCGCTGGCGATCGTGGTCGGGGGATTCTGGCGCGACCGGACTTCCCTCTACTGGATCGCCGTCGCCTGGCTCGACCAGGTGATCCGCGGCGCCCGGATGCTGCTGGGCATCGAAGTGCGCGTGACCGGCATGGAGCACCTGCCCATCGGCAAGACCATGCCCGCCATCCTGCTGGTCAAGCACCAGTCGACGCTGGAAACGTTCCTGCTGCCCACGCTGATGCCGCACCCGCTGGCGTATGTCTTCAAGCGCGAGCTGCTCAACGTCCCGTTCTTCGGATGGGCGATCGGTCGGCTCGACATGATCCACATCGACCGCAGCCAGCGCACCCAGGCCTTCAACAAGGTGGTCGAGCAGGGCAAGCGGCTGCTGGCCCAGGGCATCTGGATCATCATGTTCCCGGAAGGCACGCGCATCCCGCGCGGCCAGCAGGGCACGTACAAGAGCGGCGGCACGCGCCTGGCGATCCAGACCGGCGCGCCGGTGATCCCGATCGCCGTGACCTCGGCCAAGGTGTGGCCGCGCAAGGCCTTCGTCAAGCGGCCGGGAGTGGTCGACGTGTCGATCGGTCCACCGATCCCGAGTGCCGGCCGCGAGGCCGACGAATTGATGCGCGAAGTCGAGCACTGGATCGAGGCCGAGATGCGCCGCCTCGATCCGCAGGCGTACTCCAAGACCTGAGAGCCTGCCCCCGGTCCGAACGGACCATCGCGTCCGGCGCGCCGCGCCGCTACACTCTCGGGCCATGCAACGGCTGCTGCAGCTCACGCTCGACCTGTTCGACACGGCCGTCGCCGCGCCGTCCCCGGCGGCGCAGGAGCCGCCCGCGCGGCCGCCGCGGGCCAAGCCGGCCACCACTCCGCTGAAACCCGGCCTCGGCCGCGCCGAGCACCTCGACTCGGTCCTGGTGCCGGCCTCGTTCCGCCATCCGCGCGCCAACCGCGAGGCGGTGCTCGGCGACTCCGTGGTGGCGTATGAATTCCGCCGCGTCCGCCGCCGGACGATCGGCTTCATGGTGGCGCCGGAAGGGCTCACCGTCAGCGCGCCCAACTGGGTGCCGCTGTACGAGGTGGACGCTGCGGTGCAAGGCAAGTCCGCCTGGATCCTGCGCAAGCTCGGAGACGCCCAAGATCGCCGGCAGCGCACCGAGTCGGCCCGCATCGACTGGCGCAACGGCGCCGTGTTCCCGTACCTGGGCGAACAGGTGGTGGTCGTGCTGGATCCGGCGCATGCCTTTACCGAGGTCGGGGCCGTGCTCCGGACCGATCCCCACCGCGTGCCCGGCGAGCCGCACCACAGCCTGCACCTGGGGCTGCCGCACCACGCCCAGGCACCGCAGATCCGCGACGCCGTGCAGGCCTGGCTGATGCGGCAGGCGACCCGCTTGTTCACGGACAGGCTGGAGCATTTCGCGCCGCGGCTGGCCGTGCGCTGGCGCAAGCTGGTCCTCAGCAACGCCGGCACGCGCTGGGGCACGGCCCATTCGGACGGGGTGATCCGCCTGAACTGGCGGCTGATCCACTTCCGGCTGCCGGTGATCGACTACGTGGTCGCCCACGAACTGAGCCACCTGCGGGTGATGGACCACAGCCCGCGCTTCTGGGAGACCGTGAGCACGGTGGTGCCGGACTATCCCGAGCTGCGGGCGCAGCTCAAGGGCGAGGCCTTGCCGCCCTGGTGAACTCGGGAGCGGGAGCGGACATCCGTACGCAGAGGACGCAAAGGGAGCGCAGAAGACGCAAAAAAGACAAGTGAATTTGTCTTGGTTTCTTCTGCGTTCTCTGCGAGTCCTCCGCGTCCTCTGGGTACGGATGTTCTGGCTTCAGACCGTCGTGAAGCGATACACCCCGTCCGCGCAGAACTCCCGCCGAAGCTTCCCCGTGAACCACAGCGCATGCAGGTGCGCCACCGACTCGCCCATGGCGAAGGTGGTCTGGTGCAGGTCCAGCTTGCGCTTGAACAGCACCGGCAGCAGGTCCGCCGCCGACTGCGGCGCGGTGGCGCAGGCCTGTATCACCTCCGCCAGCCGGTCGCGGTGGTGCTCGTGCAACTGGCGGATGCGCTCCTGCAGCCCCACGAACGGTTTGCCGTGCGACGGCAGCACCAGCGTTTCGGTCGGCAACTGGCGGAACTTGTCGATCGAATCGAGGAAAGCCTGCAGCGGATTCGACTCCGGCTCGGTGTCGTGCACGCTCACGTTGGTGGAGATCTTCGGCAGCATCATGTCGCCGCTGATCAGCACTTCCAGCGCGTCGCAATACAGCGCGATGTGTTCCGGCGCGTGCCCGTAGCCGCTGATGCAGCGCCAGTCGCGCCCGCCGATGCGCAGCACCCGGCCGTCCTGCAGGCGGTGGAAGCGCGGCGGCACCGCGGGCACCATGCCGGGGTAGTAGCTGGCGCGGCCGCGGATCTTCTCGACCGACTCCGGGTCGGTCAGCCCGTGGCTCGCGAAGAAATCCGCCGCGGCCGCCCCGCCGAAGCCGGTCGTGCTCATCGAGCCCACCCGGGCCGCGTAATAGTCGGTGGCGCTGATCCACAGCGGCGCCTGCCAGCGCTCGCACAGCCAGTGCGCCAGGCCGATGTGGTCGGGGTGCATGTGGGTGACGATCACGCGCAGGATCGGCAGTCCCTCGAGCTGGGTCGCGAAGACCCGTTCCCACTGCGCCTTGGCCTCGTCGCGGGTGATGCAGCAGTCGACCGCGGTCCAGCCGCTGCGGCCGCCGAGCTCGTCGCGCAGCAGCCAGAGATTGATGTGGTCCAGCGCGAACGGCAGCCCCATGCGCACCCATTT
>CAVPTY010000008.1:0-9932 GCA_963708655.1 uncultured beta proteobacterium | reverse complement strand
CTGCCGCCGCCGTGGTGCTGGTGTCCGGCGGACTCGACTCCACCACCTTGCTGGCCCTGGCGCGCGCCGCAGGGTATCGCTGTTACACGCTCAGCTTCGACTATGGGCAGCGGCACCGAGCGGAGCTTGCTGCCGCGGCACGGATCAGTGCGGTTTGCGGCGCGGTGGAACATAAGACGGTGGCGCTGGATCTGCGCACGATCGGCGGTTCCGCACTCACCGACGACAGCATCCCCGTCCCGACCGCTGGGGACAGCGCGGGCATTCCGGTCACCTATGTACCGGCGCGCAACACCATTTTTCTCGCCATTGCGCTGGGCTGGGCCGAAGTGCTGGGCGCTCGCGACCTGTTCATCGGTGTCAACGCGGTGGATTATTCCGGCTATCCGGATTGCCGGCCGGAGTTTATCCGCGCATTCGAAGTTACCGCCAATCTCGCGACCCGGGCTGGCGTCGAGGGACGCGGGTTTTCCATCCACACGCCGCTGATCGACCTCAGCAAAGCCGAAATCATCGCGCGCGGCATCGAACTCGGCGTCGATTACGCCATGACCGTGTCCTGCTACCTGGCGGACGCGGCCGGTCGGGCCTGCGGACGCTGCGACAGTTGCCGGTTGCGTGCAGCAGGGGGCGACCACCGCCAGCGGGCCGATGACCGCCGGCGAAGGCGCGGCGGCGCGCGCCCGCAGCGTGGGCATCGCGGCGGCGCAGGCGGACGGCAACGACGTGCTGGCCGTGTACCGGGCGGCCGGGACGCTGGTGCGCGAAGTGCGCAGCGGCGGCGGACCGCGCCTGCTGCACGCGCTGACCTACCGGATCAAGGGCCATGTCTCGGTCGATGCCGCCGCCTATCGCGACGCGGCCGAACTGCAGGCGGCGCTGGAGCACGATCCGATCGCCCGCGCCCGGCGGCAGTACCTGGCGCTGCCCGGAACGCAGGCCGCCGCGCTCGACGCCTGCGACCGCGAGGCGGCGCAGGAGGTTGCAGCGGCGCTGCACGCCGCCGAGGCGGCGCCCTGGCCGCAGGCGGGCGCGGCGTACCAGGACGTCCAGGACACGGGAGCCGGCCAATGGCGGTGATGACGTATGCCCAGGCCGCGGCGCTGGCCGCTGCAGCGCGAGATGGAAGCCGACGCCGCCGTGGTCGTGCTCGGCGAGGACGTCGGGCGCGGCGGCATCTTCGGCCAGTACCGCGGGCTGCAGGAGCGCTTCGGCAGCCAGCGGGTGATCGACACGCCGATCAGCGAAGCCACCATCCTCGGCGCCGGCGTCGGCATGGCGCTGGCCGGCCTGCGGCCGGTGGTGGAAATGCGGGTGGTCGACTTCGCGCTGTGCGCGATGGACGAACTGGTCAACCAGGCCGCCAAGAACCGCTTCATGTTCGGCGGCCAGGGCCGCGTGCCGATGGTCGTGCGCATGCCGATCGGCATCTGGGATTCGTCGGCGGCGCAGCATTCGCAGTCGCTGGAGAGCTGGTTCGCGCACATGCCGGGCCTGGTGGTGGTCTGTCCCGCGACGCCGCAGGACAACTACTCGATGCTGCGCGCCGCGCTGGCCAGCCGCGACCCGGTCGTCTACATGGAACACAAGACCTTGTGGGGCCTGGCGGGCGAGGTCGACGAGGCACGGGCGGTGCCGCTGGGCGCGGCCCGCCTGGCGCGCCGCGGCAACGACCTGACGCTGGTGAGCTGGAGCCGCCAGGTGCAGGCCTGCGCGCAGGCCTGCGAGCAGCTCGCCGCCGAAGGCATCGAATGTGACCTCATCGACCTGCGCAGCATCTGGCCGTGGGACCGCGCGGCCGTGCTCGAATCGTGCGAGCGCACCGGCCGCCTGCTGGTGGTGCACGAGGCGGTGCAGGCGGCCGGCTTCGGCGCCGAGGTGGCGGCCACGGCGGCGGAGGCCACCGGCTGCCGCGTGATGCGGCTGGGCGCCCCGCGCATCCCGGTCGGCTACGCGCCGGTGCTGGAGGCGCAGTCCCGCGTGGCGGCCGCCGACATCGTCGCCGCGGCCCGTTCGCTGGCCGGCCGCTAGAGATATCCACCATGCCCAGCAGTGCGCCGCCGGCCTAACCTGCCTTCCGTCCATGTCCGTGTCTCCCGACCTTCCCCCGATCCCTGGTGAACTGCCCGATCCCGCCGGGATCGAGGAGCCGACCCGCGTGCCGCTGGCCATCGAGGACTGGCTCACCGTCATCGTGATGGCGCTGCTCGCGCTGATCACCTTCGGCAACGTGCTGGTGCGCTACCTCACCGACCAGTCGTTCGCCTGGACCGAGGAGTTCTCGATCTTCCTGATGATCGTGCTGTCGCTGGTGGCCGGCTCGGCCTCGGTCGCGCGCAACCTGCAGATCCGCATCGAGTACTTCGCCGACAACGGCCCGCCGGCGCGCCAGCGGGCGCTGGCGCGGTTCGGCGCGATCATGGTGTTCCTGCTGTTCGCGCTGATCGCGGTGCTCAGCACCCGCATGGTCTATGACGACTTCACCTACGGCGAGACCTCGCCGGGCATCG
This sequence comes from uncultured beta proteobacterium, assembly GCA_963708655.1. Classification (GTDB taxonomy): domain Bacteria; phylum Pseudomonadota; class Gammaproteobacteria; order Burkholderiales; family Burkholderiaceae_C; genus Ramlibacter. The sequence goes on along the minus strand of CAVPTY010000008.1, from coordinate 7,422 downwards.
GCGTGCCGCAGTGGTGGTACACGATCTGGCTGCCGGTGATGTCGGTGGCGATCGCGGGCCGGGCACTGGGCCTGTTCATCCGGCGCGGCAGGCGCCCATGATCACCACGCTGCTGTTCCTGGCGTTCGTCGTCCTGCTGCTGCTGGGCGTGCCGATCGGCGCCGCGCTGGGACTGGCCGGCGCGGTGTGCATCGCCATCGCCAATCGCGACGCGCAGTGGTTCGGCCTGCTGGCCGTGCCGCAGAACTTCTACGCCGGCCTGGGCAAGTACCCGCTGCTGGCGATTCCGATGTTCGTGCTGGTTGGCTCGATCTTCGACCGCTCCGGCGTGGCGCTGCGGCTGGTGAACTTCGCCATCGCGGTGGTCGGCCGCGGTCCGGGCATGCTGCCGCTGGTCGCGATCGCCGTGGCGATGTTCCTGGGCGGCATTTCCGGCTCCGGCCCGGCCAATGCCGCCGCCGTGGGCGCGGTGATGATCGCGGCGATGTCGCGCGCCGGCTATCCGGCGGCGTATTCCGCCAGCATCGTCGGCGCCGCGGCGGCCACCGACATCCTGATCCCGCCGTCGGTCGCGTTCATCGTCTATTCGGTGCTGGTCCCCAACGCGTCGGTGCCGGCGCTGTTCGCCGCCGGCATGATCCCCGGCGTGCTGGCCGGACTGGCGCTGATGATCCCGGCGGTGCTGCTGGCCCGCAGGCACAAGATGGGCGCCCTGGAAGCCAGCCTGCCGCGCCCGCCGTTCTGGAAGAGCCTGCGCGAGGCGAGCTGGGGCCTGTTCGCGCCGGTGCTGATCCTCGGCGGGATGCGCGCCGGCTGGTTCACGCCGACCGAGGCCGCCGTGGTGGCGGTGTTCTACGGCCTGTTCGTCGGCATGGTGATCCACCAGACCATGACGGTCCGCGACCTGTTCGTGATCCTGCGCGAATCGGGCGAGCTGTCGGCGGTGATCCTGCTGGTGGTGTCGCTGGCCGGCATCTTCGCGTATTCGCTCTCGACGCTGGGGGTGATCGACCCGATCACGCGCGCCATCGTCGACTCGGGGCTCGGCGAATACGGTGTGCTCGCGCTGCTGATCGTCCTGCTGATCACGGTGGGCATGTTCCTCGACGGCGTCTCGATCTTCCTGATCTTCGTGCCGCTGCTGCTGCCGATCGTCAACCACTACCACTGGGACGTGGTGTGGTTCGGCGTCATCCTGACGCTCAAGGTGTCGCTCGGCCAGTTCACGCCGCCGCTGGCCGTCAACCTGATGGTGTCGTGCCGCATCGCCAGGGTGCCGATGGAGGACACCGTGCGCTGGGTCGGCTGGCTGCTGTTCTCGATGTTCCTGGTGATGGTGATGGTGATCGCCTTCCCGCAACTGGCCCTGTGGCTGCCGCGCACGCTGGGCTATTGATTCGTTCGTCCGCTTCACTCGAAAGGAGACTGTTCTCATGAAATTCCGTCGCACCATCCTGGGCCTGGCCGTTGCCGCCACGGCCCTCGCCTTCGGCACCGGCGCCATGGCGCAGGCCGCCTACAAGCCCGAATACAAGATGTCGCTGGTGCTGGGTCCGCCCACCCCCTGGGGCATGGCCGGCAAGATCTGGGCCGACCTGGTCAAGGAGCGGACGGCCGGCCGCATCAACATCAAGCTGTATCCGGGCGTCTCGCTGATCCAGGGCGACCAGACCCGCGAGTTCAGCGCGCTGCGCCAGGGCGTGATCGACATGGCCGTCGGCTCGACCATCAACTGGTCGCCGCAGGTCAAGGAGCTGAACCTGTTCTCGATGCCGTTCCTGATGCCCGATTACGCCGCCATCGACGCGCTGACGCAGGGCGAGGTCGGCAAGAAAATTTTCCAGGTGGTCGAGAAGGCCGGCGTGGTGCCGCTCGCCTGGGGCGAGAACGGCTTGCGCGAGCTGACCAACTCCAAGCGCCCGATCCGCACGCCCGAGGACCTGAAGGGCCTGAAGATTCCGCGTGGTCGGCTCGCCGCTGTTCTACGACACCTTCAACGCGCTCGGGGCCAACCCGACGCAGATGAGCTGGGCCGACGCGCAGCCGGCGCTGGCCAGCGGCGCGGTGGACGGCCAGGAGAACCCGATGTTCCTGTTCACCATCCTGCAAGATGCACACGGTGGGCCAGAAGTACGTGACCACCTGGGGCTACGTTACCGATCCGCTGATCTTCGTCGTCAACAAGGAGATCTGGAATTCGTGGACGCCGGCCGACCAGAAGATCGTGCGCGAGGCGGCCATCGATGCCGGCAGGCAGGAGATCGCGCTGGCGCGCAAGGGCCTGGTGGAAGCCGACAAGCCGCTGCTCAAGGACGTGGCCGCCCTCGGCGTGACGGTGACGCAGTTGTCGCCGGCGCAGCGCGAGGCGTTCGTCAAGGCGACCCGGCCGGTCTACAACAAGTGGAAGGCGACCGTGGGCGCCGACCTGGTGAACGCGGCCGAGAAGGCGATCGCGGCCCGGAAGAAGTAAGCGAGGGAGCCTGAGCCGGACATCCGTACGCAGAGGACGCGAAGGTCACGCAGAGGACGCAGAAGAAATCCGGAAATGAGGATGAGCAATTCATCCCTTCATCGTTCCGGCTGTCTTTTCTGCGTCCTCTGCGAAATCTCTGCGGCCTCTGCGTACGGGTGTCTGCTTTCTCAGCGCGAGAAGCTGCCCACCGGAAACATCCGCCGCGCCTTGTCTGCCAGTTCCTGCTGCCGCAGCATGATGCGCGGCAGGTCCGGGTGCAACGGGTTGATCTCGCGCATCGCCCACCGGTAGAAGGCCTGCGCGACCATGACATGGATGAGGCTGAGGATTTTCATGGGCGTATGGTGCTGGTGGCACCGGTGGCCCGCGTGTAGGCGCTCGACCCGTCCACTGCTGGGGTTCAGACCGACACCGGATGTCGGACGAAGCAGACGCTCTCGCGCGCAGCCGCTTGTTTCCTCGTTCACCGACTGTTGCGCTGCCTCAGCGGTAGGCATCGGTGGTGTCCCGCGTTGCGCCGGGATGCGGCTCGCACCGGCCAATCGGTTTGCGCGGCGACCCGCTACTCCCAGCGTGGCGTGAGCGTGAGGCGTGCTTCCAGCGTTTCGCCGGGCGCCAGCCGCGCGCCGCCCAGCGGGCCGTGGCCGTACCGCGGCAGCAAGTTGAGCCAGTCGGTGCACTGGCTCACCGGCTCGGCGCAGAAATGGTCGCAGCCGCGCGGGCCGGCATCGCCGCCGTGTCGTGGTTGGTCAGCGTCATCGTCAGGCGCAGGCCTTCGTCCGTCAGCGCCAGGTGCTGTTCCGCGGCGAAGCGCCAGGGCCAGGCCTGGGACGCCGGCTCCTCGAGGCGCAGCGAGGCATGGTGGCCGCCCGCCCGCGTCACGGTCCATGGCCGCAGCCAGCCGATGCCGTGCAGCGGATGCGGCGACGCCGGATCGCCCGGGTGGTTGGGCGGCATGCGGATCTCGCGCCCCTCGAAGCTCGCCCGGCCGTCGCGGATGCGGTTGCAGAAGGGCACCAGCGGAAAGCTGGCGGCTCGCGGACATGGTGTTCGCGCCAGTACGCGTCCTCCTCGTCGTGGTTGACGGCGTGCGCCATGCCCTTGCCGGCAGCACCGCCGGCGACGGCGCCGAGCACGCCGCCGACCGCTGCGCCGATCGGGTCGCCCATGGCCGCGCCGGCCGTCGCGCCGGCCGCGGCTGCGCCGGCCGCACCGACGCTGGTGCCGACCGGGTGGTCCCTGGCCAGTGAACGGTCGTGGTCCAGGTGTTCCATTTCCTGTGTCTTTTCTTTCGCTGCCATGCGTTCTCCTTGAAAGGTCTGCGAGAAGAAACCATGCTCCGGCCCGCCGCGCCTGCCCGACGTCAGCCGGGCCCTCGGCGGACCGTAGGACGAGGATGCGGCGGCGCGCCTCGGCGGCTCAGCCGTCCGAGCGCTTGGCCCGCCTGCGACCCGGCGTGACGCGGCTTGCCGGCCGTATCCCCAGCGGACAATCGGTGGGGCCGCCGGCAGCGGAACCAGGAACCGCTGTCCTCCATGGAGGTGTGGCGGCGGTCGACGTACGCCATGCACAGGTCGTGGTCCCTGGTCGTGTCGCCGGAAGACACCGTGCGGCCGCAGCCGGCGGCGCGGCCCCGGCGCACGGCCGGGGCGCAGGAATACCTCACGCTGCTCGCGCGTTCCCGCCACGGATCCGTTGGACCGGCAGCGGCCCGGTGGCGGCGCGGGTAAGCTCTGGCGTCACAGGAACACAGGGACTCGAATTGAACGACCACGCAGAGCGTGACTGGCGCCTGCAGAACCAGCAGCTGCGGCGCGAAGTGGCGGATTCGCGCCGGCAACTCGAGGAAGTGCGCGCCGAATTCGACCGTTTCGCCGGTCGGCTGGCCCATGACTTGCAGGCCGTGATGCAGGTCAACCAAGGATTCGCCACCGCCTTGTCGCGGACGGCGGCGCCGAAGCTCGACGACAGGGAGCGGCACTACCTGGAGCGGATCGCCGCCACCAGCTTGCGCGGCAACCGCCTGGTGCACGAGGTGCTGGCCGTCTCCCGGCTCGGCGTGCAGGCCATCGAACGGCGGCCGGTCGACCTCGCCGACGCGCTGCGGCGGGCGCAACGCTCGCTGCAGGACCGGTGCGAGGGCCGCCACGTCGACTGGCTCGTGGGCGAGCTGCCGACGGTCGCGGGCGACGCCTCGCTGCTGCAGCAGGTGTTGGTGGACCTGCTTGCCAACGCGCTGCACGCCACCCGTGAGCGCGCGCGGGCGGTGATCCGCATCGAGTGCCTGCCCACGCACGCCGGCTGCGAGATCCGGGTCGCCGACAACGGACCCGGCCTGGACCCGCAGGCAGCGGACCGGCTGTTCCAGTCGTTCGAGCGGCCGGACGGCGCCGGCGCAACGGGGCTGGCGCATGCGCGCCGCGTCCTCGAGCGCCACGGCGGCGGCATCCGTGCGGAAAGTGCCCCCGGGGGCGGCGCGCTGTTCGCCTTCACCTTGCCCGTCTCCGACGGCCTGGCACTTGCACCCGCGGCGCCACCGGCGACGCCGCGGCAGGCGGCGGACCCGCCGGCGCCCGCCGCACTGCGCGTGCTGCTGGTCGACGACGACCCCATGGTGCTGCTGTCCCTCACCAACATGGTGGAACTCGATGGCCACCACGTGGACGGCGTCTCCAGCGGCCCGGCCGGCGTCGAGGTCTTCCGACGCGCGCTGGCGCAGGGACGAGGCTACGACGCCGTCATCACCGACCTGGGCATGCCGCACATGGACGGACGCGAAGTCGCGCGGCTGGTCAAGCAGGCCAGTCCCGGCACCCGCGTCATCCTGCTGACCGGATGGGGCAGCCGGCGCCGGCACGGCGCCGGTGGCCAGGTCGACCGCATCCTGGCCAAGCCGCCGCGCCTGGCGCAGCTGCGCGAGGCACTTTCGGCGGTGCGGCCGGCATGAAGGACCGATCGACGGCGTTGCGCGAACAGGCCGCGCTGCTGCTGGCGGCCCAGCGCATCGCGCGCATGGGCAGCTGGCGCCAGGACCTGCGGTCCGGCGACGTGACATGGTCCGAGGGCAGCTGCGAGCTGTTCGGGCTCGCGCCGGCCGCCTTCGACGGCACCTTCGGGTCGTTGCGCGGCCTGGTGTTGCCCGAGGACCAGGCCGCGTTCGAGCGCGCCTGCGCGCTCCAGCCCGGCGAGGAAGCCGAGTACCGCATCCGCCGCCCGGACGGCGCGGTGCGCTGGCTGCACGCCCGCGGCGCCGGCGAATGCGATGCCTGCGGCGTCGCGAGCGCGCAGCGTCGGCATCGTGGTCGACGTGACCGAGCAGCGCCTCGCGCGCCAGGCGCACGAACGCGATGCCTGGTTGCTGCGCATCGCCAGCGAGGCGGCGCGCGTGGGCGGCTGGACCATCGAGCTGCCGCAGCGCAAGCTCACCTGGTCGGACGAGAACTGCCTCATCCACGACGTGCCACCCGGCTCCACGCCAACGCTGGAGGAAGGACTCGACTACTTCCTGCCCGAGTACCGCGACGGAGTGATCCGGCTGGTCGGCGCCTGCGAGCGCGACGGCACGCCCTACGACTTCGAGGCCGAGAAGTACACGGCCACGGGGCGCCGGATCTGGGTGCGCTGCTGCGGCGAGGCGGTGCGCGACGGCGCCGGCAGGATCGTGCGGCTGCAGGGCTCGATCCAGGACATCTCGCGGCAGAAGGCTGCGGAAGACCAGATCCGCAGCCTCGGCGTGCGCCTGACGGCCACCCTCGAGAACATCACCGACGGCTTCTTCACGCTGGACCGGCAGTGGCGGTTCACCTATGTCAATGCGGCGGCCGAGCGCGTCCTGGAGCGCAGCCGCGACGAGCTGCTCGGCGGCACTATCTGGGACAAGTTCCAGCCCGGGATCGGCAGTCCGTTCCAGCACCATGACGAGCGCGCGCTGACGCACAACACCACCCGCAGTTTCGAGGCGTTCTATCCGCAACTCGGGAAATGGTTCGAGGTGCGGGTCTACCCGAACCACGACGGGCTGGCGGTCTCCTTCCGGGACGTGACCGAACGCAGGCGCCATCGCGAGGCCTTGCGCGAGAGCGAGCGGGAACTGCGGGCACTGGCCGAATCGATGCCGCAGATGGTGTGGATGGCCGCACCGGACGGCGGCAACATCTATTGCAACCAGCGCTGGACCGGCTACACCGGCCTCGGCGCGCAGGAGAGCGCCGGCGCCGGCTGGCTCCAGGCGGTGCATCCGCAGGACCGGCGGGCCGTGGAGCTGGCGCGGCCGCGCGGGGCGCCGTCGCGGGAAGACTTCACGGTCGAATGCCGGTTGCGCCGCGCGGACGGTGAATACCGCTGGATGATCGTGCGGGGCACGCCCTACCACGACCAGGCCGGACAGGTCGCGAAGTGGATGGGAACGTGCACCGATGTGCACGACCTGAAGCGCTCGATCGAGGCGATCCGCGTCAGCGAGGAGCGTTTCCGGCTGCTGGCCAGGGGCACGCAGGACGCCATCTGGGACTGGGACATGCGCGACGACCGCCTCTGGTGGAACGAGGGTCTCGAGAACTTGCTCGGCTTTCGCGGCGAGGAAGTGCAACCGTCGGTCCAGTCCTGGGCGCGCTGCATCCACCCCGACGACCGCAAGCCGACCCTCGAAGGCGTTCGCCAGGCGGTCGCGACCGGGGCCGATGTCTGGTCCGGCACCTACCGGTTCCGGCGCGGCGACGGCACCTATGCCTGGGTCTCGGGCCGCACCCACGTGATTCGCGACAGCGCTGGCGCGCCGGTGCGGATGGTCGGCAGCATGGCAGACATCACGGAACGTGTCGCGCTGGAGGAGCAGCTGCGCCAGGCGCAGCGCCTGGACTCGCTCGGGCGGCTCACCGGCGGGGTGGCGCACGACTTCAACAACCTGCTGACGGTGATCGTCGGCAACGCCGAGCTCCTGACCGAGCAGC
>CAVPTY010000007.1:0-9831 GCA_963708655.1 uncultured beta proteobacterium | reverse complement strand
TTCTGCGCCCAAAGATTTCATGAAGGCGTCATAGTCCGCTGTACCCGTAATAGAGCCAGGATCAAATCCTCCAGTACGCAGTGCCACCTTGGCTTCAGCTAGTGTTCGCAAAAAGTCTAGACGTCCTCTTTCTAAAGCCGTTTCTCCCGAAAAAGAAATCAAATCTCTGTCTCTCTCTGTTGACAGACTTTGTCGGGCTTCCGCTTCTGCCAGTGCATTAATAAGCGCGTCAGCAGTGGCTCTGTCTGGGGTTGCTCGGAAGGTAGCGGAGAGATTGTTTATTTTTACCGAGGTGCTGTTCCCGGAACTGGACCCCGGACAGGACGACTGACGCTACTTCTGCGTCCTGCCTTCCTCGACCAGCACCTTGTAGGCGTAGCCGGCGCCGAGATTCTTGTCGGTGCGCACGACGCCCTTCATGGTGACGATGTCGCCCACCTTCAGTTCTTCCTTGGTCGTGATGATCAGGTCGTTGGTGCCGTTGGCGGCCGAGCCGGAGCCGTCGCGCAGGTGGACCCAGTTCCGGCCCTGGATGCCCGAGTTGATCTTGACGATCTTCGCGCGCACGACGACGGTCTTTTCCTTCAGGGCGTCGGGGCCGGCCATGATCTCGCCGACCGTGCGCGCTTCGGGACCGCTCGCCTTGGGCACCTTGGGGTCGGGCGCTTGCGCAGTCTTCGGCGCCAGCGCGTGCGGGCCGGCCTTCGGTCCGGCCGGCTGGGCCGACGCGACGGCGTTGTCGCCGGCCAGCGTGCCGAACACCACCTTGTCGAACTTGCGCTTGAGGGCCTTGCTCTCGAAGTTGTTCATCACCATCGGCTCGGCCACGGTCACCTTGTCGCCCTTCTTCACCTTGGCGGTCGGCACGGCGGCCCAGGTGTCGCCCTGGGCGGTCTTCAGCCGCAGGTAGCTGTAGCCCTCGACGTTCTGGACCTCGAGGACCTCGCCGACGACGGCGTTCTGGGCCCAGGCGAGGGGCGCGGCAGCCAGCAGGCAGATGGCCAGCGTTCTTTTCAGCATGGAACGGATTCTCCTTGGACGGTTGGCAACGAGGATACCGGGACCGGTGGCGCCGCAGTTGAGGAATGTCAGTGCCGCTGTCAGTACCAGCGCACCGTGTCCTCGAGCGGCGCGCGGCTGGTACGGAATCGATTGGCCGGGTGCTCCCGGTCCTCGTAGCCGAAGGCGACGCCGCAGACCACCTGGCGCGTGTCCGGCAGGCCGAAATGGCGGCGGATCAGGTCCGGGTGGGCGGCCAGGGCCGCCTGGGCGATGCAGCCAAGGCCCGCCGCGGTGGCCGCCAGCATGAAGTTGCCGACCCAGGCGCCGCAGTCGATCGCGCCGTACGTGCCCAGCCGGGCGTCCGACGTGACGATCGCCACATGCGGCGCGCCGAAGAACTCGAAGTTGCGCGCGGCCTGGCGGGCGGAGGCCTCGCGGTCGCCGCGGCCGATGCCGACGCTGTCGTACAGCGCCCAGCCGCACTCGCGCCGCCGCTCCAGGTACACGCCGGCGTATTCGCGCGGAAACGGGTAGTCGGGCGCAGCCGGATGGGCGGCGGCCCAGCCGGAATAGGCGCGGCGGAACGCCTCGGTGGCCGGGCCGCGCGTGACCAGCACCTCCCACGGCTGGGCGTTGCACCAGCTGGCGGTGTGGCGCGCCGCCTCCAGCAGCTGGCGGATCAGCGCATCGTCCACCGGTGACGCCAGGAAGGCTCGGCAGCTGTGGCGCCGCTGCAGCAGCGACTGCAGCCGGGCGAGTTCGGGGGCGGCGGACGGTTCGGCCAAGGTGGTCTCCTTCGGAAAGATGGGAACGATGGTGCCGTGCGGCTCACGCCGCCAGCGCCTGCAGCAGTTCGGTCTCGATCTCGATCTGGCGCCGATTCTCCTGCAGTTCCGGTCCGTCGATCAGGAAGGTGTCCTCCACCCGCTCGCCCAGCGTGGACACCTTGGCCAGCTGCAGGTTCAGGTGATGCCGCGCCAGCACGCGGGCGATCGAGTACAGCAGGCCCACCCGGTCGCTGGCCGACACCGACAGCAGCCAGCGCTGGGCCTTCTCGTCCGGGGCGAGCTGCACCCGCGGCGGGATCGGGAAGCTCTTGACGCGGCGCGACACGCGGCCGCGGCTCGGGGTCGGCAAGGGTCCGGCCTGCTCGATGGTGTGCTGCAGTTCCGATTCGACGATGTTGAGCAGCTCGCGGTTGTGCTCCGGCAGCATGGAGCTCACCACCTGGAAGGTGTCCAGCGCGTAGCCGTTGTTGGCGGTGTGGATCTTGGCGTCCAGGATGCTGAAGCCGGCATGCTCGAAGTAGCCGCAGATGCGCGCGAACAGGTCCGGCTGGTCGGGCGTGTACACCAGCACCTGCAGTCCTTCGCCCGACCGGCGACAGGCGCGCCCGCACGATCGGCTTGCCGCTGCCGACGTAGCGCGAGAGGTGCCGCGTGTGCCAGACGATGTCGCCCGCCTCGTGCCGCATGAAATAGCCCACGTCGAGCGTGTCCCACAGGCGTCTGGTGGGCCTGGAACGGCAGGGCGTACAGGCTCAATCGCACCAGCGCTTCGCGCTTGCGGGCCTCGATCTCGGCATGCGGATCGGGCGCCCGCCCGCCCAGGGTGCGCAGCGTCAGGCGGTACAGGTCTTCCAGCAGCTTGCCTTTCCAGGCGTTCCAGACCTTGGGTCCGGTGCCGCGGATGTCGGCCACCGTCAGCAGGTACAGCGCGGTCAGCGAGCGCTCGTTGCCGACGCGCTTGGCGAAGGCGGTGATGACGTCCGGGTCGCTCAGGTCCTCCTTCTGGGCGACCCGGCTCATGGTCAGGTGCTCGCGCACCAGGAACTCGATCAGCTTCGCGTCCTCGCCGACGAACCCGTGGTCGCGGCAGAAGGCGCGTACGTCGCGCGCGCCGCGGCTCGAGTGGTCGCCGCCGCGTCCCTTGGCGATGTCGTGGAAGAGGGCGGCCAGGTACAGGATGTACGGCTTGTCCCAGCCGGCGGCGAGCTGCGAGCAGAACGGGTACTCGTGGGCGTGCTCGGCCATGAAGAAACGCCGCACGTTGCGCACCACCATCAGGATGTGCTGGTCCACCGTGTAGACGTGGAACAGGTCGTGCTGCATCTGGCCGACGATGCGCCGGAACACCCACAGGTAGCGCCCGAGCACCGAGGTCTGGTTCATGAGCCGCAGCGCGTGCGTGATGCCTTGCGGCTCCAGCAGCATCTGCCGGAAGGTGGCATGGTTCACCGGGTCGTCGCGGAACTTGGCGTCCATCACCTGCCGCGCGTTGTACAGGGCACGCAGCGTCCGCGCCGACAGGCCCCTGGCGCCGACGGTGGTCTGGTGCACCAGGAAGGTCTCCAGGATCGCGTGCGGCTCGCGCAGGTAGAGGTCCTCGCTGGCCACCTCGATCATCCCGGCCTGGTGCGAAAAGCGCTCGTTGATCGGCTCTGGCGGCTGCGTCGGCGGGTTCAGGCGCTCCTCGATGTTGAGCAGCAGGATCTGGTTCAGCTGGGACACCGCCTTGGCTGCCCAGTAGTACCTCTTCATCAGCGCCTCGCTGGCGCGGGCGAGGATGTGGCCGTCGGCGGTCTGCGTGCGATAGCCGAACGACTCGGCCACGGCGGTCTGCAGGTCGAACACCAGCCGGTCTTCGCGGCGGCCGGCGATCACGTGCAGCCGGGCCCGGATCAGCCCGAGCAGCGCCTCGTTGCGCTTGATCTGGCGCACTTCGAAGGCGGTGGCCAGTCCCTTGCGGGCCAGTTCGTCCCAGCTGCGGGCCAGCCCCGCGGCCGTGGCGATCCACAGGATCACCTGCAGGTCGCGCAGGCCGCCGGGCGACTCCTTGCAGTTCGGCTCCAGCGCGTACGGCGTGTTCTCGAACTTGGTGTGGCGCTGGCGCATCTCCAGCGTCTTGGCGATCATGAACGCACGCGGGTCCAGGCAGGCGCGGAAGCGCTTGCCGAATTCCGCGTACAGCGCGGCGCTGCCGGACACGAGGCGCGACTCCAGCAGCGAGGTGCGCACGGTCACGTCGCGCTCCGCCTGCGCCACGCATTCGGCCACCGTGCGGACGCTGGAGCCGATCTCGAGTCCGGCGTCCCAGCAATTCGTGATGAAGGCCTCGATCCGCCGCTTGAGCTCGGGCTCCTGATCCGGCGGCATGTGGTCGGGCAGCAGCATGACCACGTCGACGTCGGAGTGCGGGAACAGCTCGCCGCGGCCATAGCCGCCGACCGCCAGCAAGGCGCAGTCGCCCGGCACGCCGGACATCCGGCACACCGTGCGCAAGGTTTCGTCGGTGGCCTGCGCGAGGCCCCGCAGCAGCCGCCGGATGCCGCGCGCGGAGCTGCCCAGGCCCTCCAGCGCTGCCAGCAGCCCGGACTTGCGGGCGCGATGCTCCTCCCGCAAGGCCCGCATCTGGGCGTGGATGTCGAGCGGAATGGCGAGCGGCGTCTGCGCCATCGGAAGCTGCCCGTTCAGGCGTGGAGCGCGCCGGCGTGCGTGCTCATGCGTTGACGAACGGCGGCGGCGGGGGACAGCCCGGCGACAACGTCATCACCTCGTAGCCGGTTTCCGTGACCAGCACCGTGTGCTCCCACTGCGCCGAGAGCGAATGGTCCTTGGTGACGATGGTCCAGCCGTCGTTGCCGAACTCCTTCACGTCGCGCCGGCCGGCGTTGATCATGGGCTCGATGGTGAAGGTCATTCCCGGCTTGAGCTCGTCGAGCGTGCCCGGCTTGCCGTAGTGGAGCACCTGCGGCTCCTCGTGGAAGTTGCGGCCGATGCCGTGGCCGCAGAACTCGCGCACGACGGAGAAGCCGTGGCCTTCGGCGAACTTCTGGATGGCGTAGCCGATGTCGCCCAGGTGCACGCCCGGCTTGACCCGCATGATGCCGTGCCACATCGCCTCGAAGGTGACGTTGACCAGCCGCCTGGCCGCGATCGAGACCTCGCCGACCATGAACATGCGGCTGGTGTCGCCGAACCAGCCGTCCTTGATGACGGTGACGTCGACGTTGAGGATGTCGCCCTTCTTGAGCGGCTTGTCGTTGGGGATGCCGTGGCAGACGACGTGGTTGACGGACGTGCACAGCGACGCCGGATAGGGCGGGTAGCCCGCCGGCTGGTAGCCCAGGGTGGCCGAGACGCTGCCCTGCTGCTTCATGCATTCGGCGGCCAGGCGGTCGATCTCCCGGGTGGTGATGCCCGGCTTGATGTGCGGCGTGAGGTAGTCCAGCACCTCGGCGGCGAGACGCCCGGCCACCCGCATGCCCTCGATTCCGGCCGCGTCCTTGTAAGTGATGCTCATCGCGGCGATTATTCCAGAGCGTGCAAGGGCGTGCCGCTAAAATGGCCGGCTTGGCGCGGCGGTCCCAGACAGCGGCCGCCGAGCATCCCCCGATCACACAGGCAAGCCCAGTGACCCTGCACATCACCACGTTCGAGGGCGGCACCGTCCTCAGCGATTTCCGTGTCCAGCAACTGCTTGCGCGCCTGCAGGCCATCCACGCCAGGATCAGCGGGCTCGCCGCGCGCCACGTGCACCTGGCCGCCGCCGACCATGCCTTGGCGCCCGCCGAGCAGGAGCGGCTGGCCGCACTGCTGACTTACGGCGAACCGTGGCGCCTGCCGGGCGGGGCGGTCACGCTGGTCGTCACGCCGCGGTTCGGCACCGTCTCGCCCTGGGCGTCGAAGGCCACCGACATCGCCCACAACTGCGGGCTGGCGGTGCGGCGGATCGAGCGCATCACGGAATACCACCTGGCGTTCAAGCCGGGGCTGCTCGGCGCGGCGCCGGCGCTGGAGCCCGCCGAACTGGAAGCGATCGCGGCGCTGCTGCACGACCGGATGACCGAGAGCGTGATGAGCGACCGGGCGGCGGCGCACGGCCTGTTCACCGAACTGGCGCCCGCGCCCATGGAGCACGTGGACCTGCTGGGCGGCGGCCGGGCGGCGCTGGAGGCCGCCAACACGCGCTTCGGCCTGGCGCTGGCCGATGACGAGATCGACTACCTCGTCGACGCCTTCAAGGGGCTGGGGCGCAATCCCACCGACGTCGAACTGATGATGTTCGCGCAGGCGAACAGCGAGCACTGCCGGCACAAGATCTTCAACGCGCAGTTCACCATCGACGGCGTGGCGCAGGAACGCACCTTGTTCGGGATGATCCGGCACACCCACCAGGTGAGCCCGCAGCACACGGTGGTGGCCTACTCGGACAACGCCTCCATCATGGAAGGCACCACGGTGGAGCGCTTCGGCGCGCAGCCCGGCGCGGCCTGGCGCTACCAGCGCCAGGACGGCGCTGCAGCACGTGCTGATGAAGGTGGAGACGCACAACCACCCGACGGCGATCTCGCCGTTTCCGGGCGCGGCCACCGGCGCGGGCGGCGAGATCCGCGACGAAGGCGCGACCGGCCGCGGCGCCAGGCCCAAGGCCGGCCTGACCGGCTTCACCGTCTCGAAGCTGTGGGGCAGCCAGCTCGGCCGGCCCGCCCACATCGCCAGTGCGCTGCAGATCATGATCGAAGGGCCGCTGGGCGGCGCCGCGTTCAACAACGAGTTCGGCCGGCCCAACCTGCTGGGGTATTTCCGCGAATACGAGCAGTCGGTCCGCTGGCGGGCGGCGGGAGAGGGCGAGGAACGCACCGAGGCGCGCGGCTACCACAAGCCGATCATGATCGCCGGCGGCCTGGGCAGCATCGCCGCGGAGCAGACGAGGAAGATCGAGTTTCCGCCCGGCACCCTGCTGGTGCAACTGGGCGGCCCGGGCATGCGCATCGGCATGGGCGGCGGCGCCGCCAGTTCGATGGCGACCGGGGCCAACGCCGCGGAGCTCGATTTCGACTCGGTGCAGCGGGGCAACCCCGAGATCGAGCGCCGCGCGCAGGAGGTCATCAACCACTGCTGGGCCCAAGGCGCTGCCAATCCGATCCTGGCGATCCACGACGTGGGCGCCGGCGGTCTGTCCAACGCCTTTCCCGAACTGACCAACGACGCCGGCCGCGGCGCCCGCTTCGACCTGCGGCGGGTGCCGCTGGAGGAGTCGGGCCTGGCGCCCAAGGAGATCTGGTGCAACGAGAGCCAGGAGCGCTACGTGCTGGCGATCGCCCCGGAATCGCTGCCGCAGTTCCAGGCCTTCTGCGAGCGCGAGCGCTGCCCGTTCGCGGTGGTCGGCGTGGCGACGCAGGAGCGGCACCTGGTGGTGGGGGCGGTGGATTTGCGCCTTCCCCCTCCGGGGGAAGGCGGGGATGGGGGCAGCTTGGCCGTCGACATGCCCATGAACATCCTGCTGGGCAAGCCACCCAGGATGCACCGCGACGTCAAGACCGTGCGGCGCGAGTTCGCGCCCGTCGACCTGACCGGCGTGAGCCTGCAGGACGCGGCGATCAAGGTGCTGAGCCACCCGACGGTGGCCTCCAAGCGTTTCCTGGTGACGATCGGCGACCGCACGGTGGGCGGGCTCACGCACCGCGACCAGATGGTCGGGCCCTGGCAGGTGCCGGTGGCCGACTGCGCGGTGACGCTGGTCGACTTCCGCGGCTTCGCCGGCGAGGCCATGAGCATGGGCGAGCGCACGCCGCTCGCGACGGTGAATGCGCCCGCGTCGGGCCGGATGGCCGTGGCCGAGGCGATCACCAACCTGCTCGCCGCCCCCATCGACCTCAAGCGCGTGAAGCTGTCGGCCAACTGGATGGCCGCCTGCGGCGAGCCGGGCGAGGACGCCGCCTTGTACGAGACGGTGCGCACCGTCGGCATGGAGCTGTGCCCGTGGCTGGGCGTGTCGATTCCGGTCGGCAAGGACAGCCTGTCCATGCGCACCCAGTGGAGCGAAGGCGGGCAGCAGCACAAGGTCACGTCGCCGGTGAGCCTGATCGTCAGCGCCTTCGCGACGCTCGACGACGTGCGCGGCACATTGACGCCGCAGCTCGATGCCACGCGCGAGACGACATTGGTCCTGGTCGACCTGGGGCAGGGCAGGCGGCGCATGGGCGGCAGCGTGCTGGCGCAGCTGCTCGACCAGCTCGGCGACGAGGTGCCGGACCTCGACGAGCCGCAGGATCTGGTGCGGCTGGTCGACGCGGTGAACGCGCTGCGGGCGCAGGGCCGCATCCTGGCCTATCACGACCGCAGCGACGGCGGCTTGTTCGCCGCGGCCTGCGAGATGGCGTTCGCCGGCCAAGTCGGGGTCGCGCTCAACGTGGACCTGCTCGTCACCGAGGGCGACGGCATCTCCGACAGCCGCGCCGAATACGGCGACGCCAAGAACTGGGCCTCGCAGATCGGCGCCCGCCGCGAGCAGCTGACGCTGCAGGCGCTGTTCAACGAGGAACTCGGCGTCGTGCTGCAGGTGCCCACCGACGTGCGCAACGAGGTCATGCAGGTGCTGCGCCAGTACGGGCTGTCCAAGCACAGCCACTTCGTCGGCAGCACGCGGCCGGCGTCGTCGGCGATCGACGCCGGCAAGGGCGAGATCCAGGTCTGGCGCGACACCAAGGCGGTGTTTTCCGCCAAGCTGGCGGATCTGCACCAGGTGTGGGACAGCGTGAGCTGGAAGATCTGCCGCGAGCGCGACAACCCCGCCTGCGCCGACCAGGAGCACGCCGCGGCCGGCGACCCGGCGGACCCGGGCCTGCACGTGCATCTGCCCCCACCCCAACCCTCTCCCAGCGGGGGAGGGGGAAAGAATCACCCGCTCCCGCTGGCGGGAGAGGGCAGGGGTGAGGGTGCCGGCGCACCCGCCCTCACCCTCTCCCGTCCCGAGGTCGCCATCCTGCGCGAGCAGGGCGTCAACTCGCACGTGGAGATGGCGTACTGCTTCGCCGAGGCCGGTTTCGACGCCTACGACGTGCACATGACCGACCTGCTGTCCGGGCGCGCGAAGCTGGCGGACTTCAAGGGCTTCGTCGCCTGCGGCGGCTTCAGTTACGGCGACACGCTGGGCGCCGGCATCGGATGGGCGCGCAGCATCACCTTCCATCCGGAGCTGGCGGACCAGTTCAAGGCCTTCTTCGCGCGCCAGGACAGTTTCGCGCTGGGCGTGTGCAACGGCTGCCAGATGCTGGCCGAACTGGCCGACATCGTGCCGGGCGCGCAGGCCTGGCCGCGCTTCACCAGCAACCGCAGCGAACGCTACGAGGCGCGCCTGTCGCAGGTGGAGGTGCTGGATTCGCCCAGCCTGTTCTTCGCCGGCATGGCCGGCGCCAGGTTGCCGATCGCGGTGGCGCACGGCGAAGGCTATGCGAATTTCGCGCACCGGGGCGACC
The DNA here is from genome assembly GCA_963708655.1 of uncultured beta proteobacterium. Taxonomy (GTDB): domain Bacteria; phylum Pseudomonadota; class Gammaproteobacteria; order Burkholderiales; family Burkholderiaceae_C; genus Ramlibacter. Next base: position 569 of record CAVPTY010000007.1, on the reverse strand, counting down.
AGTCGCGGGCGATCGCCGCCATGCGCTTCGTCGACCACCGCGGCCAGCCGACGGAAGCCTACCCGCTCAATCCGAACGGCAGCCCCGGCGGCCTGACGGCGGTGACCACCGCCGACGGCCGCTTCACGGCCATGATGCCGCACCCCGAACGCGTGTTCCGCAACGTCCAGATGTCGTGGACCAGCGGCGACAGGAGCGACTTCAGTCCGTGGATGCAGATCTGGCGCAATGCGCGCCGGTGGGTGGGGTGATGCTGTCGGCGGCTGGGCTCCGCCCCTGTTGACCGCCGCCGGGCGCCGCCTGGCGCGGCAAAGGGATGTTGCGTCGTTCCATCGCCAACCCCAGTGTGGCATCCGCGTGAGTGCCCTCGTGGGCGGCCACAGGCAACCTCGTCGAGTCGTGGCTGGGGGCGGGGGAGGCCGGACGCCGGTCTGCCGGGCAGCGTCTGCCGCGGCGCGCGGTCATGGATAGGGACCGAGGATAGGGACCGAAGCACGCTGACGCGCCGCCCGCACAGCACCTGCCGCGGCGCCCGGTCATGGAGGGCCTGTCAGGCAGTCGACCGAGCC
>CAVPTY010000006.1:0-8019 GCA_963708655.1 uncultured beta proteobacterium | reverse complement strand
CACCTGGATCACCTGGTCCGGCTGCTTCGGCGCGCGGCCGACGCTCGGCAGGTCGATCATGCTCGGCGCGATCAGCGGCGCCGTCACCATGAAGATGATCAGCAGCACCAGCATCACGTCGATGAACGGCACCATGTTGATCTCGTTGATGGTGCGGCGGCCGCGGCCGCGCGAGACGGTGGCCGGCATGTCAGTGCCCCGACGCCGACTGCGCGCCCAGGTTGCGCTGCAGGATGTTGGAGAACTCCTCGATGAAGGTCTCGAGCTTGATCGCGACCCGGTCGATGTCGCGGGCGAAGTTGTTGTAGGCCACCACCGCGGGAATCGCGGCAAACAGGCCGATCGCCGTGGCGACCAGCGCTTCGGCGATGCCCGGCGCCACGGTGGCGAGCGTCACCGACTGCAGGCTCGCGAGCCCGGTGAACGCGTGCATGATGCCCCACACGGTGCCGAACAGGCCGACGTACGGAGAGACCGAGCCGACCGAGGCGAGGAACGAGAGGTTGCTTTCCACGGCGTCCAGCTCGCGCTGGAAGCTCGCGCGCATGGCACGGCGCGCGCCGTCCAGGAGCGTGCCGGCATCGGCGATGTGGCGCTCGCGCAGCTTGTGGTACTCGCGCATGCCGCTGGCGAAGATCCGTTCCATCGGACCGGCCATCTTCGCGTTCTGGGCCGCGGCGGCGAGCAGGTCGTTGAGGCTGGTGCCGGACCAGAAGTCCCGCTCGAAGTCGTCGTTGAGCGTGTTCACGCGCTTGAGCGCGAAGAGCTTGCGGAAGATGGCGGCCCAGCTGGCGATGGAGACCGCCACCAGCAGCAGCATCACCAGCTTCACCACCCAGCTGGCATTGAGCACCAGTTGCAGTATGGAGAGGTCTTGGGTCATGGTTTGAGTGCTTCCAGGAGGTTGGCCGGGATTCTCGCAGGCCGCAGCGTCGCGGCATCGACCCACCCGATGCGGATCGTGCCCTCGGCGAGCAGGCAGCGGTCGCCGGCGCGCAAGGCCTGTTGCGCCAGCAGGATCGAGGCGCGCCCCGCGCTTTCGATGCGCGCCGTGACCAGAAGTTCATCGTCGAGCCGCGCCGGGTGATGGTACCGGACGTTGGTCTCGCTGACGATGAAGATGCCGCCGGTGCGCTCGCGCAGGTCCTGCTGGCCGATGCCGAGCGAGCGCAGCCACTCGGTGCGGGCGCGTTCGAAGAACTTCAGGTAATTGGCGTAGAACACGATGCCGCCGGCATCGGTGTCTTCCCAGTACACGCGGATGGCGAACTCAAAGGACATCGGACCTCCTGCGGACACCCCGGCGGCGCGGCGGAGCCGGCCGGGACCGGCGACAGCGCCGGTTTCAGGCGAGCACGGCGCGCAGGCGCGCCAGCGCTTCCTGCAGGTGCGCCATCGAGTTGGCGGTGGAAAAGCGGACGAAACGCTGCGTGTCGGCGCTGCCGAAGTCGCGGCCGGGCGTGACGGCCACGTGGGCGCGCCGCATCAGCTCGAACGCGAAATCCCAGCTGCCGTCGACCCCGAGGCGGGGTGCGGCCTGCGAGCAGTCGGCCCACGCGTAGAACGCGCCGTCCGGCACCACCGGCACCGCCAGCCCCAGGGCCTGCAGCTGCGGAATGAACGCGTCGCGCCGCGCCCGGAACTGCGAGCGGCGGCGCTCGTATTCGGCCAGGCTCTCCGGCTCGAAGCAGGCGAGCGCCGCGTACTGCGCCACGGCGCTGGGGCAGATGAACAGGTTCTGCGCCAGCCGCTCGACGACCGGCACCAGCGCGTCCGGCACCACCATCCAGCCCAGGCGCCAGCCGGTCATGTTGAAGTACTTCGAGAAGCTGTTGATGCTGATCACCTGGTCGTCCAGCGCCAGGCCGGTGCGGCCGAAGGTGGCGTCGTACGACAGGCCGAGGTAGATCTCGTCGAGCAGCGTGATGCCGCCGCGCGCGGCGACGATCTGGTGGATGCGGCGCAGCTCGTCGGGATGGATCGAGGTGCCGGTCGGGTTCGAGGGCGACGCCAGCAGCACGCCGCGGGTGCGCTCGCCCCAGTTCGCGGCGACCTTCTCCGCGCTGAGCTGGAAGCGCTCGGCGGCCGTCGTCGGCACCAGCACGGCGCGGCCGTCGGCGGCGCTGACGAAATGGCGGTTGCAGGGATAGCTCGGGTCCGGCATCAGGACCTCGTCGCCGGCGTCGACCAGCGCCAGGCAGGCCAGTTGCAGGGCGGCCGACGCGCCGGCCGTCACGACGATGCGGCGCGCCGGCACGGCGACGTCGAAGCGCTGCGCATACCAGTCGCTGATGCGCTCGCGCAGCGGCTCCAGGCCGGTGGCCTGGGTGTACTGGGTGACGCCGTTCCGGATGGCGCGCTCGGCCGCCTCCTGCACCAGCGGCGGGGCGGTGAAGTCCGGCTCGCCGATGTTCAGGAAGATCATCGGCTGTTCGCTGCGCGCCACCTCGCGCGCCAGCTGCGCCGCCGCCTTCGCGACCTCCATCACGTAGAACGGCTCGATGCGCCGGGCGCGGGCGGAGACTCGCATCAGCGCGCCCTTCCGGCGGCCTTGTCGGCCTCCACCTCGGCCGGCCGCAGCCGCGCCGCCAGCCCGTTCAGCACCGCGTTCACGTACTTGTGGCCGTCGGTGCCGCCGAATTCCTTGGCCAGTTCGATGCACTCGTTGAGCACGACGCGCCATGGCACGTCGGGGCAGTGCCGGAATTCGTACGTGCCGATCCACATGATGGCGTGTTCGATCGGGGAGATTTCTTCCAGCTTTCGATCCAGCTGCGGCAGGATCAGCGCGTCGAGTTCGGCAGCCTGCTCGATGCAGCCGTGCAGCAGCGCGTCGTAGTGCACCGGGTCGGCCTTGTGGAACCCCGCGAGGTCGCGGGTGAAGGCGTCGATCGCCGCTGCATCGTTGCGCCCGACCAGGTGCTGGTAGAGCGCCTGCACGGCGAACTCGCGGGCGCGGCTGCGCGCCGATTTCGCGGCGGCCTTGCGCGTGCCGGTGGCCTTGAGGCCGGTGCGGCTGCCGCGCGCGGGGCGTTCGCAGGCGTCCTTGTCGTCTTCGGTCATCCGAGGTCGTCCAGCAGGTTGCACATCTCCACCGCGACGCGGGCGGCGTCGCGCCCCTTCTCGGTCTGGCGGGCGACGGCCTGCTCCATGTTCTCGGTGGTGAGGATCGCGTTGGCGATCGGCAGCTGGTAGTCCAGCGCGACCCGGCTCACGCCGGCGGCCGATTCGTTGGCCACCAGCTCGAAATGGTAGGTCTCGCCGCGGATCACGCAGCCGAGCGCGATCAGCGCGTCGTACCCGCCCTTATCGGCCATCGCCTGCAGCGCGACCGGCACCTCGAGCGCGCCGGGGACGCGCACATGGTCGATGCGGTCCGGCTCGACGCCGAGGGCCGCCAGTTCGGCCAGGCAGGCCTGCGCCAGCGCGTCCGTCACGGTTTCGTTGAAGCGGGCCTGCACGATGCCGATGGACAAGCCCTTGCCGTCGAGCGTTTCCGACCGGCCTTTCTCTGCTGCGCCAAACATGTATTCCTTCAGTTGACTGGGGTGTGGGCCACGTAGCCGGCGATTTCCAGCCCGTAGCCCGCCATGCTCGGCAGCCGCCGCGGCGTGCCGAGCAGCAGCATCCGGTGCACGCCGCACTCGCGCAGGATCTGCGCGCCGACGCCGTAGGTGCGCAGGTCCATGCGGCCGCGCTCCGGCGCGTGCGAGGCCTTCGCGCGGCCCTCGAACTGCGCCAGCAGCTGCTCGGCGTTCTCGCCGCAGTTCAGGAGCACGGCGACGCCGCGGCCCTGCGCGGCCATGTGCTGCAGGCTCGCGTCCAGGTTCCACGAGTGCATGGAACGGTTGACCTCGAGCGCGTCGAGCACCGACAGCGGCTCGTGCACGCGTACCGGCACGGCTTCGTCGGGCGTCCATTCGCCCAGCACCAGCGCCAGGTGCAGGCCGCGGCTCGGCTTGTCGCGCCAGGCATGGGCGATGAACTCGCCGTGCGCCGTGCGCAAGGGCCGGGTGGCGATCTTCTCGACCAGCGACTCGTTGCTGCTGCGGTAGTGGATCAGGTCGGCGATGGTGCCGATCTTCAGCCCGTGCTCGGCGGCGAACAGCTGCAGATCGGGCAGCCGCGCCATCGTGCCGTCGTCCTTCATGATCTCGCAGATCACGGCGGCAGGCGCCAGCCCCGCCATGCCGGCGAGGTCGCAGCCGGCTTCGGTATGCCCGGCGCGCATCAGGACGCCGCCGTCGACGGCCTGCAGCGGAAAGATGTGTCCCGGCTGGACCAGGTCGTCGGGCCGCGCGTTCCTCGCGACGGCCGCCTGCACGGTGCGAGCCCGGTCCGCGGCCGAAATGCCCGTCGTCACGCCCTCGGCGGCTTCGATCGAGACGGTGAAGGCCGTCGAATGTTTGGCGCCGTTGCGCGCCACCATCGGCGGCAGCCGCAGCCGTTCGCAGTGCTCGCGCGTGAGGGTCAGGCAGATCAGGCCGCGGCCGAAGCGGGCCATGAAGTTGATCGCTTCCGGGGTGACGTGCTCGGCGGCGAGCACGAGGTCGCCTTCGTTCTCGCGGTCCTCCTCGTCGACGAGGATCACCATGCGTCCGGCACGAATGTCCGCAACGATCTCGTCCACGGGCGAGATCGCCACGCGGGCGATGGGTTCGGGAGCGTTCATGCGCTGCCTTTCAAGGTGGTGGAGGGCGCCGTGAGCATCCGCTCCACATAGCGGGCGATCAGGTCGATCTCGAGGTTGACGCGGCTGCCGGCGCGCAGGTCGCCGAGCGCGGTGTGCTGCACGGTGTGCGGGATCAGGTTGATGCTGACCTCGCAGCCCTCGGGTGAGTCGGCGATGGTGTTCACCGTCAGGCTGACGCCGTTGACGGTGATCGAGCCCTTGCAGGCGAGGTATTTGCCCAGCGCCGCGGGCGCCAGCACGCGCAGCTCCCAGCTCTCGCCGACGGGTGCGAACTGCGTCACCCGGCCGACGCCGTCGACGTGGCCGGAGACGATGTGGCCGCCCAGCCGCTCCTGGGCGCGCAGCGCCTTTTCCAGGTTGATCCGGCCCGGCTCGCCCAGGCCCGCCGTCTTGTCCAGCGACTCGGCGGAGATCTCCACGGTGAAGCGCTGGCGGCCCGGGTCGATGCCGGTCACCGTCATGCAGGCGCCGTTGAGCGCGATGCTGTCGCCCGGGCCGACGTCGCCCAGGTAGCCGTCCGGCGCCTCCACGGTCAGGCGCTTGCCGTAGCGCGACGCGGCCGCCGCCCCTGGACCGGCCAGGTCCTGCGCGGCGGCGATGCGCCCGACGCCCGTGATGATTCCGGTGAACATCCCGGCATTTTCGCAGGGATTGGAAAGGCGCCCCGTCAGGATGGCCGGTCGAGCCCGAAGCGGTCGCGGCCCGCCACGCGCGCGACCAGGCGCAGGTCCGGCCCGATTCGCTCGCTCGACGTGAACTCGAGGGGCACCGCGGCAGCCAGGTCGGCCAGCGGCCCGAACCGCGCCATCTCGCGGCCGAGCCCGATCAGCTTGGGCGCCAGGTACACCAGCAGCTCGTCGACCAGGCCCTCGCGCAGCAGCGAACCATTGAGCTTGTGCCCGGCCTCCACGTGCAGTTCATTGACCCCGCGGGCGGCGAGGTCGCGCAGCAGCGCCGGCAGGTCCACCTTGCCGCCCGGCCCCGGCAGGTGCACGACCTCGGCGCCGCGGGCTGCCAGGGCGGCCTGCCGCTGGGCATCCTGCACCGCGCCGTAGATGAACAGGCGCCGCCCGGCGCGGAAGACGTTGGCATCGAGCGGCGTTTCCAGCCGGCTGTCGACCACCACCACGTCCGGCTGGCGCGGCGTGGCCACGGCACGCACGTCCAGCCGCGGGTTGTCGTCGCGCACGGTTCCGATGCCGGTGAGCACGGCGCCGGCGCGCGCCCGCCAGGCGTGGCCGTCGGCGCGCGCCTCGGCCGACGTGATCCACTGGCTGACGCCATTCTCCAGCGCCGTGCGGCCGTCCAGCGAGGCGGCGATCTTCATGCGAACCCAGGGCGTGCCGCGCAGCATGCGGCTGAAGAAGCCGATGTTGAGTTCGCGCGACTCGTCGGCGCCGGGCCCGACGATCACCTCCAGGCCGCCGGCCCGCAGGCGGGCGAACCCTTCGCCGGCCACCAGCGGATTGGGGTCGGGCAGGGCGGCTACCACGCGGGCGACGCCGGCCGCCACCAGCGCGTCGCAGCACGGGCCGGTGCGGCCGTGGTGCGAGCAGGGCTCCAGCGAAACATAGGCCGTGGCGCCGCTGACGGAGTGCCCGCGGGCGGCCGCGTCGCGCAAGGCCATGACCTCGGCGTGGGCCTGGCCGGCGGGCTGCGTGTGCCCTTCGCCCAGGACCCGCTCGCTCCGTCGGCCGACACCAGCACGCAGCCGACGCGCGGGTTCGGCTCGGACAGGCCGATGGCGTGGCGGGCGAGCACCAGCGCCTGCTGCATGAAAGCGTCGTGCGGATGCATGGGCCGCCTATTCTGCGGCATCCGCCGGCAAACTCGACCATTCGGCGCCGGGGGCCGACCGGTCGTCGGCTGCGCCGGGGCGCCGGCCGGGACCTCGGCTAAGTTCCAGTCGCTCACATGGGGGAGAAGGCAATGGCAAGGCGTCCGCAGCACGGATTCACGCTGATCGAGTTGATGATCACGGTGGCGATCGTCGCGATCCTGGCGGCCGTCGCCTATCCGTCGTACATGAACGCGACGATCAAGAACCGGCGGGCAGCGGCGCAGACCTTCCTCGCCGACGTCGCACAGCGACAGCAGCAGTTCCTCATGGACAACCGCTCGTACGCGGCCACGACCGCGGCGCTCGGGGTGTCTGAGCCGACGGACGTCAGCCGCTACTACACGCTCACGATCACCGCCGCCGCCAGCACGCCGCCGTCGTTCACCGCCACGGCCACCCCCATCGCCACCGGTCCCCAGCATTCCGACGGCCCCTTGAGCATCACGCACAACGGGGCCAAGTTGCCGGCCGGCAAATGGTAGGAGCAGTCGTGTCCACCGCCGCTCGGATCGATCGCGCCACCCGCGGGGGGGCACGGCGGCGCAGCCGCGGCTTCACCATGGTCGAACTGATGGTGGTCGTCGCCATCATGGCGATCATGGCGGCCCTCGCGGCGCCCTCCATGTCCAGATTGATCGCCCAGCAACGGCTCAAGTCCACCGCATCCGACCTGCATCTTGCGATCCTCAAGGCCAGGGCCGAGGCGATCAAGCGAAACGTGAACGTGACGGTGAGTCCGGTCGACGGCTCCTGGGCCAATGGCTGGACGATTCCGGATCCGGTGAATCCGTCCGCCGCGCCCTTGGAATTTCGCGGTCCGGTTTCGAGCGTGACGGTGTCGACCTCGGCCACGCAGGTCATCTACAACGGCAAGGGCAGCGGGCGGTGTTTGAAGCCTTCATGAACGACGATCCGATCACCAATTCGCTCAATCTTCAGGTCGTCACCGAGACGGCGTACACCAACCCGCTGTTCGTGGCGGTGACTGAGGTGGCCGCCGCCAACGGAGACCAGGCAACCCCGTCGGTGTTCCTGTCGATCCAGTCCGACGAGGCTCGGCACATGGCCAACGGCTATTCGACGCTCGCCGCGGTCTTGAGCGAGCCGGACAACCTGCCGATGCTCCAAGAGGACTTCGACACGGCGTTCTGGCGTCAGCACGCTTTTCCTGGACAATTTCCAGGGCGCGGTTTACGACGACTTTTCGAAGGTTCGGCTGAAGTTGTATAAGGAAAGTATTGGGACCAGTGGACTGGGACGATTGGGCCGAGTGCACATCGAACGGTTGGAGCTGTTCGACCTGAAGGTGCGACGTTGGGATCATGATGCGAAGCGGCACGTGGAATGGGGCGGGCATTCTGCGGCGATGGTGTCGTGGCGCTGTGGCCTGTACATGCGCGGGGTCGGATCACATGGACGACGAGGACTTCGCCTTTCTTGAGGAAAAGTATCCGGGCTGGGAAGGGTATTTCGGCGGGTTCTGGAA
>CAVPTY010000005.1:0-11937 GCA_963708655.1 uncultured beta proteobacterium | reverse complement strand
ATTAACCGCCGCAAAAGGTTTGTTAAAAAAGGAAGACAGTTTAACAAATTTACGTGGACTTGTTTTTGAGTACGAAGGAATTAAAGTTATGGTAACATTTCACCCGGCGGCACTTTTACGCAACCCTAATTGGAAAAGAGACTGCTGGGTTGACGTACAAAAGTTTAGAAAACTTTATGATGAGATGAACTGCATAGATTTTTATAAAATCATTAGAGCGATTCATTGAATTGCTCTCAACGTATAAACCAGCACTATCTAAAACTTAACCGAATCCTTAAACTCATTACTTTTTTTACCTAATTTCCAATTTTGGACGATACTGGGCCGGCGCGCTGCCGGGCGTGGCCGCGGCCGGCGCCACCGTCGAACTCTGCAGCTTGTTGAGCTCGGCGATGTTCTTGTCCAGTTCGGCCAGGCGGGTGGCAGCATCCTTGGCCTCGCGCTCCCGGGCGATGCGTTCTTCGACCGACCTGCCCTGCACTGCGCCCTTGGAAAGCGTCAGCTTGTCCGGCGTCGGCGCTGCCGGCGTCTTGTCCTGGACCTCGGTCTGGACCCTGCCCGATGCCTGGCGCTCGGAGGCCGGCCCCTGGGTCGTCGGCACGCCCTCGGCGAGCCGGCGCCGGAACTCGTTGAAATCGCGGCTCTGCGCGATGATGGTGCGCGTCGCTGCGCCGCTCGGGACCTGGCCGGCCTCCTGCGCGCTTGGCATCTGCAGCACGACCCCGGCCTTGAGCCGGTTGACGTTGCCGGCGACGAACGCGTCCGGATTGGCCTGGAGCAAAGCCACCAGCATCTGGTCCAGGGACACCGTTGGCGGCCTGTGGGCGGCGGCAATCCGGCCTGCCGTGTCGCCGCGCTCCACGGTCACCTTCTCGCCTTCCGCGGCGGCCACCGGCGCGGCCGCCGCCGCAGGCCTGGGTGCGACCGGCGCCGTGCGCCCTGCGCGCGGCTGCGTGGCCGGCGCCGCCGGAGCCGGGGCGGGCGCGGTTCGCGCTGCGGGCTGCGCCGGGCTGGCTGCCACTGGCGGCAAGGGGGCGACCCGGGGGGTTGCCGGAGCCGCCTGCCGCAGCTGCGGCGGGTCGAACAGCATCGTGTAGTCGCGCACGACCCGGCCCGACGCCCACTGGGTTTCCAGGATCAGGTCGACGAAAGGATCGTTGACGGGACGCGGACTCGTCACCAGCAGGAACGGCCGGCCGTTGGGGCGCTGCTGCAGGCTGATCTGCACGCCGGAGAGCGCGGGGCTGTACTCGAGGCCGGCGGCACGGAACGCTTCGGGCGTGGCGACGTTGGCCCGCAGGCTCGCAAGCTCTTCCGGCGTGATCTCGACGATGTCGATCTCGGCCCGCAGCGGCTCGCCGAGCGCCGAGCGCACGGTCGCGTTGCCCAGCCCGAGCGCGTTGGCGTCCCACGAAGCGCAGCCGAGCACAGCGGCGACGGCAACGGCCAAGGCTGTTGTCCGCCAGCTCGGTCTCTTCATGGATGTGCAGACCGCGCCTGCCGGGTCTGCTGGGCATTTCTTACTCATCATGCGAACCGTCGCCTCGGGGCTGATTTGCTAAAAGGACCATAACATCAACGTCTTAGCGTGACAAGCTGAGACACCTGTTAACTTCGCGGCCCTGCCGTCGAGGCGAGTTCCGGCTTCGTGCCTGTGGTGATGCGACAACGGCCTGTAACCGGTGATGACAGGCCGTGCGCTCGACACTGCGCTGCGCTCAGGCTTCGAGCAGGACGCGCAGCATGCGGCGCAGCGGCTCGGCCGCGCCCCATAGCAACTGGTCGCCGATCGTGAACGCGCCGAGGTATTCAGGTCCCATCGCCAGTTTCCGGATCCGGCCCACCGGAATCGACAGCGTGCCGGTGACGGCGACCGGCGTCAGGTCCTGCAAAGTCGCTTCACGCGTGTTCGGCACCACTTTCACCCAGGCGTTGTCAGCGGCGATCATCTGCTCGACTTCGGCCACCGGCACGTCCTTCTTCAGCTTGAAGGTCAGCGCCTGGCTGTGGCAGCGCATCGCGCCGACCCGCACGCAGAAGCCGTCCACCGGGGTGGCGGCCGTGCCGAAGCCGGCGCCTTGTCCCAGGATCTTGTTGGTCTCGGCGCCGCCCTTCCATTCCTCGCGCGAGATCCCGCCCCCAAGATCCTTGTCGATCCAGGGGATGAGCGAGCCGCCCAGCGGGACGCCGAAATTGGCCATCTCTTGCGCCGACAGCGACTGCTGCTTCGCCAGCACCTTGCGGTCGATCTCGAGGATGGCGGACTTCGGGTCGGCCAGCAGGTCCTTCACTTCGGCGTTCAGCGTGCCGAACTGGGTCAGCAGTTCGCGCATGTGCTGGGCGCCGCCGCCGGAGGCCGCCTGGTAGGTCATGGTGGTCATCCACTCGACCAGCCCGGCCTTGTACAGCGCGCCGACGCCCATCAGCATGCAACTGACGGTGCAATTGCCGCCGACCCAGTTGCGGCCACCCTTGCCGAGGGCGTTCCTGATGACCGGCATGTTGACCGGGTCGAGGATGATGACCGCGTCGTCCTTCATCCGCAGGGTCGAGGCCGCGTCGATCCAATGCCCGTTCCAGCCGGCCGCGCGCAGCTTCGGGAAGACCTCGGTCGTGTAGTCGCCGCCCTGGCACGTGATGACGACGTCGCAACGCTTGAGCGCCTCGACGTCGAAGGCGTCCTGCAGCTTCGATTCGTTCTTCGCCTGGGCCGGCGCCGCGCCGCCGGCGTCGGAGGTGGAGAAGAACAGTGGCTCGATCAGGCCGAAGTCGCCTTCGGCCTGCATGCGGTCCATCAGGACCGAGCCCACCATGCCACGCCAGCCGACCAGGCCGACCAGGGGTTGTTGTCCGTTCGCGAGTTTCATGAGTCCGCCTTTGTCGAAAGTTGCAGTTGACTTTGTTTCCCCGGCTCGTCGGGCCGGGGAACAGGCGCGCAACGAACCGGAGCTGGATCAGCCCTTGCTTGTCTTCTTGGTCAGGGAGGCGACGACGGCGTCGCCCATCTCACGGGTGCCGATCCGTTTCGTGCCTTCGGAATGGATGTCCGCCGTGCGCAGTCCGGATGCGAGCACGTCCTTCACCGCGGACTCGATCCGGTCGGCGGCTTCGGGCTGTTCCAGCGAAAAACGGAGCATCATGGCAGCGGACAGTATTGTAGCCAACGGGTTGGCAACCCCTTTGCCCGCGATGTCGGGGGCGCTGCCGTGGCTCGGCTCGTACAGGCCCTGCCTGCGCTCGTTCAGGCTGGCGGACGGCAGCATGCCGATCGAGCCGGTGAGCATGGCCGCTTCGTCCGACAGGATGTCGCCGAACATGTTGCCGGTCACCACGACGTCGAAGCGCTTGGGCTCCTTGACCAGCTGCATCGCGGCGTTGTCCACGTACATGTGGTCCAGCGCCACGTCCGGGTACTGCCCGCCGATCTCGGTGACCACGTCCTTCCACAGCTGCGATGTTTCCAGCACGTTGGCCTTGTCGACGCTGGTCACGCGCTTGCTGCGCTTGCGCGCGGCCTGGAACGCGACGTGGGCGATGCGTTCGATCTCGGGGCGCGAGTAGCGCATCGTGTCGAACGCCTCCTCGCTGCCGGGGAAGTGGCCGTCGGGTGCCCTGCGGCGGCCGCGCGGCTGGCCGAAGTAGATGTCCCCGGTGAGCTCGCGGATGATGAGGATGTCCAGGCCTGCGATCAGTTCCGGCTTGAGGCTGGAGGCGCCCACCAGCTGCTCGTAGCAGATGGCGGGGCGGAAGTTGGCGAACAGCCCGAGGTTCTTGCGCAGTCCCAGCAGGGCCTGTTCCGGGCGCAGCGGCCGATCGAGCTTGTCGTACTTCCAGTCGCCCACGGCGCCGAACAGCACGGCGTCGGCGTCCTTCGCCAGTTTCAGCGTGGCCTCGGGCAGGGGATGGCCGTGCGCGTCGTAGGCGCAGCCGCCGACGGGCGCGCTCTCCATCTCGAACTTCAGATCGAGCGCCTGCAGCACCTTGACGGCTTCGGCGGTGATCTCGGGGCCGATGCCGTCGCCGGCGAGGACTGCGATTTTCATTGTCGGTCTTTCAAAGGTCGATCAACCCAACAGCCGAACGCAGAGGACGCAGAGGAATCGCAGAGGACGCAAAAAAAACCAAAGAAAATTTTTGGAACTTCTTCTGCGTCTTTTGCGTCCTTTTGCGCCCTCTGCGTTCGGCTGTTGGGTTCGGGTATCTAGAGCGTGTGTGCCAGCCAGGGCTTGGTCGCCAGGCGCTCGGCTTCGAACGCGCGGATCTTGTCGGCCTGGCGCAGCGTCAGGCCGATGTCGTCGAAGCCGTTGAGCAGGCAGTACTTGCGAAACGGCTGCACCTCGAACGCCATCTCGTCGCCCTGCGGCAGCACCACCACCTGGCGCTCCAGGTCGACGGTGAGCTGATAGCCCGGGAACGCCGCCACTTCGTTGAACAGCCGGTCCACCTGGGCGTCCGCGAGCACCAGCGGCAGCAGTCCGTTCTTGAAGCAGTTGTTGAAGAAGATGTCGGCGAAGCTGGGCGCGATGACGCAGCGGAAGCCGTACTGGTCCAGCGCCCAGGGCGCGTGCTCGCGCGAGGAGCCGCAGCCGAAGTTCCTGCGCGCCAGCAGGATGGAGGCGCCCTGGTAGCGCGGCTGGTTCAGGACGAAGTCCGGATTGGGCTTGCGGCTGGCCGGGTCCTGGCCCGGCTCGCCCGGATCGAGGTAGCGCCAGGCGTCGAACAGGTTCTGCCCGAAGCCGGTCTTGCGGATCGACTTGAGGAACTGCTTGGGGATGATCGCGTCGGTGTCGACGTTGTCGCGGTCCATCGGGGCGACGAGACCTTTGTGCACGGTGAATTTCTGCATGTGAACCTCAATTCGGGAACCGTACGCAGAGGACGTAAAAGAAAGGCAGGAAGGATGAAAGACAACCTTCGATGAATTCTTCTGCGGCTTCTGCGTCTCCTTTGCGTCCTCTGCGTACGGATGTCCGTATTTATTTCTTCTTGGCCGCGTTCTCGATCGCCGAGCCGACCTTCTGGATGTCCTCGCCGGCGCCGCGGATGGTGCCGCAACCGGCGGCCAGCAGCGCCAAGCAGACGGCGAGCAGGGTGGCGATCGTTTTCATGGGAAGCTTCCTCTTCATGCGAACTGGCGGACGTCGACGAAATGGCCGTGCACCGCGGCGGCCGCGGCCATGGCAGGGCTCACCAGGTGGGTGCGCCCGCCGGCGCCCTGGCGCCCTTCGAAGTTGCGGTTGCTGGTGGAGGCGCAGCGCTCGCCCGGCTCGAGCCGGTCGGCGTTCATCGCCAGGCACATCGAGCAGCCCGGCTCGCGCCATTCGAACCCCGCGGCCTTGAAGATTTCGTGCAGGCCCTCGCGCTCCGCCTGTTCCTTCACGAGCCCGGAACCAGGCACGACCATGGCCAGCTTCACGTTCCTCGCGACCTTGCGCCCCAGCGTCCTGACCATCGCCGCGGCCTCGCGCATGTCCTCGATGCGGCTGTTGGTGCACGAGCCGATGAACACCTTGTCCACATGGATGTCGGCCAGCGGCTTGCCGGGCTCCAGCCCCATGTAGGCCAGCGCGCGCTCCATGGCGTCGCGCTTGCTGGCGTCCTTTTCCTTGTCGGGGTCCGGCACGCGCGCGTCGACCGGCAGCACCATCTCGGGCGACGTGCCCCAGGTGACCTGCGGCACGATGCCGGCGGCGTCGAGCTCCACCACCGCGTCGAACTTCGCATCCGGATCGGAGTGCAGCGTGCGCCAGTAGGCCACGGCCTGGTCCCATTCCACGCCGGTGGGCGCCAGCGGCCGCCCCTTGACGTATTCGATGGTCTTGTCGTCGACGGCCACCAGGCCGGCGCGGGCGCCGGCTTCGATGGCCATGTTGCAGACGGTCATGCGGCCTTCCATCGACAGGTTGCGGATGGCCGAGCCCGCGAACTCGATGGTGTAGCCGGTGCCGCCGGCGGTGCCGATCCGGCCGATGACCGCCAGCACGAGGTCCTTGGCGGTGACGCCGAGGCCGGCCCGGCCCTCGATCTTCACCAGCATGTTCTTCATCTTCCTGGCCAGCAGCGTCTGGGTAGCCATCACGTGCTCCACCTCGCTGGTGCCGATGCCGTGGGCCAGCGCACCGAACGCGCCGTGCGTGGACGTGTGCGAGTCGCCGCAGACCACGGTCATGCCCGGCAGCGTCGCGCCCTGCTCGGGGCCGATGACGTGGACGATGCCCTGGCGCTTGGACAGGAACGGGAAGTAGGCGGCGGCCCCGAACTCGGCCAGGTTCTGGTCGAGGGTGGTGACCTGCTCCTTGCTGATCGGGTCGGTGATGCCGTCGTAGCCCAGTTCCCAGCCGGTGGTCGGCGTGTTGTGGTCGGCCGTCGCGACGATGGAGCTCACGCGCCAGACCTTGCGGCCGGCCTGCCGGATGCCCTCGAACGCCTGCGGGCTCGTCACCTCGTGGACCAGGTGGCGGTCGATGTAGAGGATGGACGTGCCGTCTTCCTCGGTGTGGACGACATGCTCGTCCCAGATCTTGTCGTAGAGAGTTCGTCCCATGGTGCGTTCCTGTAGCGCGCGATTTTATTCGCAGCCCGGCCCTGGGGTCTTTCCGGATGGGCGCAGCGTCGCGCGCCCGCGCCTGCGCCGCTCGCTGAAGCACGAGATCATGAAAAAAGCCCGCATGCGCGGGCTCTTCGAGGGCAGCGCCGGCCGGCGCGGCGCGGTCAGCGCTGGCCGATCGCCTTCACGTCGCGCTTGGTGGCGCCGGTGAACAGCTGGCGCGGACGGCCGATCTTGTACTCCGGATCGCTGATCATCTCGTTCCAGCTGCGCGATCCAGCCGACGGTGCGGGCCAGCGCGAAGATGGCGGTGAACAGCGACACCGGGATGCCGATGGCGCGCTGCACGATGCCGGAGTAGAAGTCGACGTTCGGGTACAGCTTGCGCGACACGAAGTACTCGTCTTCGAGCGCGATCTTCTCGAGCGCCATCGCCAGCTTGAACAGCGGGTCGTTGTGCAGGCCCAGTTCGTCCAGCACTTCGTGGCAGGTTTCCTGCATCAGCTTGGCGCGCGGATCGTAGTTCTTGTACACGCGGTGGCCGAAGCCCATCAGCTTGACGCCGGAGTTCTTGTCCTTGACCTGCTTGATGAACTCGCCGATCTTGTCCACGCCGCCCTGCGCCTGGATGTCGTCCAGCATGTTCAGGCAGGCTTCGTTGGCGCCGCCGTGGGCCGGGCCCCACAGGCAGGCCACGCCGGCCGCGATCGCGGCGAACGGGTTGGTGCCCGAGCGAGCCGCACAGGCGCACCGTCGAGGTGGAGGCGTTCTGCTCGTGGTCGGCGTGCAGGATGAAGATGCGGTCCATCGCGCGCACCAGCACGTCGTTGGGCTTGTACTCCTCGCACGGCGTGCGCGAACATCATGCGCATGAAGTTGCTCGGTGTACGACAGGTCGTTCTGCGGATACATGTACGGCTGGCCCGATCGAGTACTTGTAGGCCATGGCCACCAGCGTCGGCATCTTGGCGATCAGGCGGATCGCGGCGATCTCGCGGTGCTGCGGATTGTTGATGTCGGTGCTGTCGTGATAGAAGGCCGACAGCGCGCCGACCAGGCCGGTCATCACGGCCATCGGGTGCGCGTCGCGGCGGAACCCGCGCAGGAAGAACTGCATCTGCTCGTTGACCATGGTGTGCATGGTCACGGTGCGGTCGAACTTCTTCTTGGCTTGCGCGTTCGGCAGCTCGCCGTACAGCAGCAGGTAGCAGGTCTCCAGGAAGTCGCACTTGGTGGCGAGCTGCTCGATCGGGTAGCCGCGATACAGCAGTTCGCCCTTGTCGCCGTCGATGTACGTGATCGCCGACTGGCACGCGGCGGTCGACAGAAAGCCCGGGTCGTACGTGAACATGCCCGTCTGGGCGTAGAGCTTGCGGATGTCGATGACGTCCGGGCCCACGCTGCCGTGGTACACGGGCAACTCGACGGCCGGGCTGCCGTTGCTGAAGGAGAGGGTTGCTTTGTTGTCAGCGAGTTTCATATGGTCTTCCTAGAGTTTCATTGCACAACATCCGGCGATGCGCCCCGAGTGCGCAGCATCTCCAGCACTTGTCTGACTTCGCTTGTACTTATGTCGCCCTGCGGTTCCCGGCGGCGAAGCAGGAGATCCAGCAGGTCGTTGTCACCCAATTCCATGAGCCGTCCGAGCGCTTGTGCCTGGCCGGCGGTGAGCGTGTCCTCGTAGCGCTCGAAGAAGCGCTCGAGGAAGATGTCATTTTCGAGCAAACCGCGGCGGCAGCGCCACTTCAGCTTGCTGAGCTCGGCCTGCGTGATCGGCCGATCGGCGGGAGCAGGCACGGCCGCAGCGCCCGCGGTGTCGAGGGTGCCAGCGCCAGGGGGGGGCCGATCGCTCATGAAGATTCGGGTTCCAGTACTGCTTCAGATCGCGCGGCGGACCATCAATTCCTTGATTTTGCCGATCGCCATGGTCGGATTGAGTCCCTTCGGACACACATCCACACAATTCATGATCGTGTGGCAGCGAAACAGGCGGTACGGGTCTTCCAGGTTGTCCAGCCGCTCCCCGGTGGCTTCGTCGCGGCTGTCGGCGATGAAGCGGTAGGCCTGCAGCAGCCCGGCCGGTCCGACGAACTTGTCCGGGTTCCACCAGAAACTCGGGCAGCTGGTCGAGCAGCTGGCGCAGAGAATGCACTCGTAGAGACCGTTCAGCTCCTCACGTTCCTCGGGGGACTGTAGCCGCTCACGGTCGGGCGGCACATTGTCATTGATCAAATAAGGCTTGATCGAGTGGTACTGCTTGAAGAACTGCGTCATGTCCACGATCAGGTCGCGGATCACCGGCAGGCCGGGCAGGGGCTTCAGGACGATCGGGTCCTTCAGCGTGCGCATGTTGGTCAGGCAGGCCAGGCCATTCTTGCCGTTGATGTTCATGGCGTCGGAGCCGCAGACGCCTTCGCGGCAGGAGCGCCGGAAGGCCAGCGACGGGTCGACGGCCTTGAGCTTCATCAGGGCGTCCAGCAGCATGCGTTCGTTGCCTTCGAGTTCGATCTCGACGGTCTGCATGTAGGGCCTGGCGTCCTTGTCGGGGTCGTAGCGGTAGATTTGGAAGGTGCGCTTTTGCATGGTGTGGTTCTCCGGAGCGTCTGGACGGGCGGCGTCAGAAGGTGCGGACCTTGGGCGGCACCGAATCGACGGACAGCGGCTTGAGCTTGACCGGCTTGTAGGCCAGGCGGCTGCCTTCGCTGTACCAGAGGCTGTGCTTGAGCCAATTCGCGTCGTCGCGGCCGAGCGGCGCGCTCGGGTCGTCGGCCGGGCGCTCGTAGTCGCTCACGGTGTGCGCGCCGCGGCATTCCCGGCGGGCGGCGGCCGAAACGATCGTGGCCTGGGCGCATTCGATCAGGTTCTCCACCTCCAGCGCCTCGATCCGGGCGGTGTTGAACACTCGTGACTTGTCCCTCAGCCCCAGGCTGTCGACCCGGCCGCGAAGCGCCGCGATCTTGCCGACGCCCTCGTCCATGCTGGCCTGGGTGCGGAACACGCCGGCGTGGCCCTGCATGGTCTCGCGAATGTCGTTGGCGACGTCCTGGGCGTATTCGCCGCTGCTGTCGCTCTCCAGCCGGTTCAGGCGCGCGAGCGTGCGCTCGGCGGCGTCGGCGGGCAGCGGCTTGTGGGACCGGGTGCTGCTCGCGAATTCCAGGATGTGGTTGCCGGCGGCGCGGCCGAACACCAGCAGGTCGAGCAGCGAGTTGGTGCCCAGCCGGTTGGCGCCGTGCACGCTGACGCAGGAGCATTCGCCGACCGCGTACAGGCCGCCCACGACGGCGTTGTCGTCGCCCGCGCGCTGGATCACCACCTGGCCGTTGATGTTGGTGGGGATCCCGCCCATCTGGTAGTGGATGGTGGGCACGACCGGGATCGGCTCGCGGGTGATGTCGACGTTGGCGAAGTTGACGCCGATCTCGTAGACCGAAGGCAGGCGCTTGTGGATGGTGTCCGCGCCCAGGTGGTCGAGCTTGAGCAGGACGTAGTCCTTGTTGGGGCCGCAGCCGCGGCCTTCCTTGATCTCCTGGTCCATCGAGCGCGAGACGAAGTCGCGCGGCGCCAGGTCCTTCAGCGTCGGCGCATAGCGCTCCATGAAGCGTTCGCCGTTGCTGTTCAGCAGGATCGCGCCCTCGCCGCGGCAGCCTTCGGTCAGCAGCACGCCCGGCGCCGGCCACGCCGGTCGGGTGGAACTGCCAGAACTCCATGTCCTCCAGCGGGATGCCGGCGCGCGCCGCCATGCCCAGGCCGTCGCCGGTGTTGATGAAGGCGTTGGTCGAGGCGGCGAAGATGCGGCCGGCGCCGCCGGTGGCCAGCAGCGTCGTCCTGGCTTCCAGGATGTGCAGGTCGCCGGTCTCCATCTCGAGCGCCGTCACGCCGACCACGTCGCCCTCGGCGTCGCGGATCAGGTCCAGCGCCATCCATTCGACGAAGAAGCTGGTGCGCGCCTGGACGTTCTGCTGGTACAGCGTGTGCAGCATCGCGTGGCCGCATCTTCGCCTCGTCCACCAACGCCTTCATCAACACCGGCGACGGCCTCGGCATGGCGGCGCGCGCCGGCATCCCGCTGCGAGGACATGGAGTTCTGGCAGTTCCATCCGACCGGCGTGGCCGGCGCGGGCGTGCTGATCACCGAGGGCGTGCGCGGCGAGGGCGGCTTCCTGCTCAACAAGGACGGCGAGCGCTTCATGGAGCGCTACGCGCCGAACGCCAAGGACCTCGCGTCGCCGCGACGTGGTGTCGCGCGCCATGGACCACCGAGATCAAGGAAGGCCGCGGCTGCGGGCCCGACGCCGACCACGTGCTGCTCAAGCTCGACCACCTCGGGCCGGAGGTGATCAACAAGCGCCTGCCGGGATCCGCGAGATCGCGATCAAGTTCGCCAACGTCGACTGCGCCAGGAGCCGATCCCGGTCGTGCCGACGGTCCACTACCAGATGGGCGGCATCCCGACCAACTCCACGGGCAGGTGGTGGTGCCGCACCGGCACGGCAATCCGAACGCGATCATCCCCGGCTTCTACGCCGCCGGCGAGTGCGCGTGCGTGTCGGTGCACGGCGCCAACCGCCTCGGCACCAATTCGCTGCTCGACCTGCTGGTGTTCGGCAGCGCCGCCGGCGACCAGGTCGTCGAGGAATTCCCCGGCGCAGCAAGGGCACCAGGCGGTGCCGCGCGACGCCGGCGACCGCTCCCCCGAACGGCTGAACCGCCTGGACGCGCCGGACGTGGCCGACGTCATCCGCAACGACATGCAGGCCATCGCGACGTGTTCCGCACCAGGACTGCATGAACGAAGGCGTAGCAAAGATCGCCGCGCTCGCAGCCGGGTCGACGCCTCGGCGTCAAGGACAAGTCCCGAGTCTTCAACACCGCCGGATGGAGAACCTCATCGAACTGCGACCAGGCCACGATCGTGTCGGCGGCCCCCGCGAATCGCGCGGCGCACACGCCGTGAGCGACTACGAGCGACCCGAACGCGCCGCTGCGCCGCATCGACGCGAACTGGCTGAAGCATCTGGTACCGCGACGGCAACCGGCTCGACTACAAGCCGGTCAAGCTGAAGCCGCTGTCGGTCGAATTGGGTCTAGAAACTTCCCGGTCCGCACCTTCTGACGCGGACGTATTCCCGTTACGCTACGAACCACACCATGAAAAGCGCACCTTCCACATCTACCGCTACGAGCCGACAAGGACGCGAAGCCCTACTACAGACGTCGAGATCCGAACTCGAGCCGACCGACGTGCTGTGACGCGCTGATGAAGCTGAAGGCGGTCGACGCGTCGCTGGCGTTCCGCCGCTGCTGCCGCGAAGGCGTCTGCGGCTCCGACGCGATGAACATCAACGGCAAGAAGAATGGCCTGGCCTACCTGACCAACGGCGATCTGG
>CAVPTY010000004.1:0-13748 GCA_963708655.1 uncultured beta proteobacterium | reverse complement strand
GTGGCCATGAGGACCCCGGTGCCGACCATCAGCGCCGCCACGACGGCCAGGATGGTGAACCAGCTGGTGTCGCCGGCCGGCGCCTGGTCGCCCGCTTGCGGGTTGAAGCGGGCGTTCCATTTCTCCCGGCTGCTCAGGCCGTAGACGATCGCCGTCAGGGCGCAGCCGGCGATGGTGAAGCCGAGCAGCGGGACGAGCATCCAGCTGAGCTGGTCGTCGACGCCCAGCCGCTGCGCCCGCAGCACGCCGTACGCCCCCAGCAGCGTGGGCAGCGGCAGCAGCCAGCCCGGCGTGTCGCGCCAGCCGTGCAGGTAGAAGCGGTGCGCGCCCAGGGGACCGCCCAGGAAGGCCAGCCAGGCAGCCAGGGTCTTGTTCTTCATGCCGCGTCCCGCGGCGGCGTGCGGTCGCCGTCGCCCAGCGACTTTTCCATCAGGACGATGTCGAGCCAGCGCCCGAATTTCCAGCCGCAGGAGGTGATGACGCCGGCGGGAGTGAAGCCGGCCGCCCGATGGACGGCCACCGACGCCGTGTTGGCCGAATCGCCGATGACGGCGATCAGCTTGCGGATGCCGCGCTGCTGCGCCTGCGAGCACAGCTCGTCGAGCAGCCGCCGGCCGAGTCCGCGGCCGGCGGCGTCGGGGTGCAGGTAGATCGAGTCCTCGGCCGAGAACCGGTAGGCGGGGCGCGGCTTGAACCACTGGCAATACGCGAAGCCGGTTACCCGGCCGCCATCCTCGGCCACCAGGTACGGCAGGCCCTTGCCCAGGACATCGGCGCGGCGCGCCGCCAGGTCCGCCTCGGTCGGCGGCGCCGTCTCGAACGTGCCCGTGCCGTGCCGCACGTGGTGGGCATAGATGGCGGCGATGGCCGCAACGTCCTCGTCGCGGCTGGGGCGGATGGTGGTCATGGCGCGAAGGTTATAATCCTTGGTTCTTCAGCGTGTCGCTGGCCGGGTGGCCATGTCGCGTGTCTCAACGCTGGGAGAAAACCCCTCCACCCGAAGGATAAATCATGGTCGTCATTCGACTCTCCCGCGGCGGCGCCAAGGCGCGGCCGTTCTACAACATCGTGGTCGCCGACAAGCGCGTGCGCCGCGATGGCCGCTTCATCGAGCGCATCGGCTTCTACAACCCGATCGCCAAGGACAACGAGGAAAGCATCCGCATCGCCCAGGACCGCCTGACGTACTGGCGCGGCGTGGGCGCGCAGGCGTCGCCCACGGTGGAGCGCCTGATCAAGCAGGCCGCCAGCAAGGCTGCCGCCGCTCCGGCTCCCGCGGCCGCCTGAGGTCGATGGCGACGCCCGGGCTCGAGCCCGCGGAACTGCCCGCGGACGCCGTCGAAGTCGGGCGCATCGCCGATGCCTGGGGCATCAAGGGCTGGTTCAAGGTCCTGCCCCACAGCGCTTCCCCGGAAGCGCTTTTTTCTTCCAGGCGCTGGTACCTGCTGCCGTCCGAGCGCGGGCCGAAGGCCCTCACGGGGCCGGTCCTGCTGCGCATCCGCGAGGCCAGGGAGCATTCGGACAGCGTGGTCGCCACGGCCCAGGAGGTCGACGACCGCACCGGCGCCGAAGCACTGAAGGGCGCCCGGGTCTTCGTGGCTCGCTCGAGCTTTCCCACGCCCGGCGCGGACGAGTACTACTGGGTCGACCTGATCGGCCTGGAGGTCGTCAACCGGGAGGGCGTCGCCCTCGGCCAGGTCAAGGACCTGCTCTCCACGGGCCCGCAGACGGTGCTCGTGATCGACTACCAGGCGGACGGCCAGCCGGCCGAGCGGATGATCCCCTTCGTTTCGGCTTACGTCGACAGCGTCGACCTGGCCGGCAAGCGCATCATCGTCGACTGGCAGCCGGACTACTGACGCTGCGGGGGCACCCATGCGCTTCGACGTCGTCACCCTCTTTCCGGAACTGTTCGAACCCTTCCTCGAATGCGGCGTCACGCGGCGCGCCTACGAATCCGGCCAGGTACAGGTGCGGCTGTGGAATCCGCGCGAATTCGCCGACGGCAACTACCGGCGCGTGGACGACCGGCCGTTCGGCGGCGGCCCGGGAATGGTGATGATGGCCGCGCCGCTGGCGCGCTGCCTGGAGGCGATCCGCGCGGACCGGACGGACCGGGCGCCGGTGGTGCTGTTTTCCCCGGTCGGCGGCAAGCTGGACCATGCCGGCGTGGAACGCTGGTCCGCCGGCGAGGGCGCGATCCTGCTGTGCGGCCGCTACGAGGGCATCGACCAGCGTTTCATCGACCGACACGTCGACTTTCAACTCAGTCTCGGTGATTTCGTGCTCTCCGGCGGCGAAATCGCCGCCATGGCGCTGCTCGATGCCGTCGCGCGGCTCCAGCCGGGGGTGCTCGGCGACGAGGACAGCCACCAGTTCGACAGCTTCAATCCAGCCCTCGACGGGCTGCTCGACTGCCCGCACTACACCCGGCCCGAGGAGTGGGACGGGCAGCGGGTGCCGGCGGAACTGCTCTCGGGCCACCACGCCCGGATCGAGCGCTGGCGGCGCGACCGCCGGCTGGAGATGACGGCCCGCCAGCGGCCGGACCTGATCGCCGCCGCCCGCGCGGCGGGGCGCCTGAGCAGGGCGGATGAGGCCTTCCTCGCGCAGCTGCGCTGACACGCTATAATGACGGGCTTTCCGATCCTCTGCCCGGCCGCGGCCGGCTTTCGAGCCCCACGCCGCCCCTCGTGTAGCGCGGGCACGATCAATGCAAGGTAACCCATGAATCTGATCCAGACCCTCGAGCAGGAAGAAATTGCCCGCCTGGGCAAGACCATTCCCGAGTTCGCCCCGGGCGACACCGTCATCGTCAGCGTGAACGTGGTCGAAGGGACCCGCAAGCGCGTCCAGGCCTACGAAGGCGTGGTGATCGCCAAGCGCAACCGCGGCCTCAACAGCGGCTTCACGGTGCGCAAGATCTCCAGCGGCGAAGGCGTGGAGCGCACGTTCCAGACCTACAGTCCGCTGATCGCCGGCATCGAAGTCAAGCGCCGCGGCGACGTGCGCCGCGCCAAGCTGTACTACCTTCGCGAGCGCAGCGGCAAGTCGGCCCGCATCAAGGAAAAGCTGGCCCACCGCCAGAAGCCTGCTGCCGCCGAATAAGCAGCAGCGCTTCGGAACGGGCCGCCGCAGCCATGCGCTGAGGGCGGCCTTTTCCATTGAGGCCCACCATGTCGCCCCCGATCAATCCGGCCCCCGCCGACCTGCCGCTGTCCAAGCTGCCGAACTTCGACCCGCGCAAAGTGCCGGTGCTCGGCGTCGACGCGCACCTGCCGCCGGTGGGCGCGCAGGCGCTGCAGCCGCAGGCGCTGCGGGCGCGGTTTCAGGCGCCGCCCGAGTGGCAGCCGGAGCTGTGGACCGAGCGCCGGTTTGCCGAGCGGGCACCGGCGCGGGCGTCGGTGCTGGTGCCGATCGTGATGCGCGAGCGGCCGATGGTGCTGCTCACGGAGCGGACGACGCACCTGTCGACCCATTCAGGGCAGGTCGCCTTCCCCGGCGGCAGGCGCGACGAGACCGACACCGACGAGGCGCACACCGCATTGCGCGAGGCGCAGGAGGAGATCGGCCTCGCGCCGGAACTGGTGGAGGTGGTTGGGCAGCTGCCCACCTACACGACGGGGAGCCAGTTCATCATCACGCCGGTGATCGGCCTGGTGGATCCGCAACACCAGCTCACACTGAACGCCTACGAGGTCGCGGATGCCTTCGAGGTGCCGCTCGAATTCCTCATGAATCCGGCGCACCATCGACGCCATGCCATCGAGTTCGGGGGCATGCGCCGCGAGTGGCTCTCCATGCCGTACCGGGAGGGCGAGATCGAGCGCTTCGTCTGGGGCGCTACGGCCGCCATGCTGCGCAACTTCTACCGGTTCTTGATCGCCTGAGCCCCGGGCAAGGGCCGCGATCCGGCTGCCCGTATCATTGGCGAATGAGCTTTTTCGCCATCCTGTTCGCGCTGCTGATCGAACAGGTGCGCCCCCTCGCGCGCCACAATCCGATCCACACCGGCCTGCGGGCGTGGGCGCGCTCGGTCAGCCGCAACTTCGACACCGGCAAGCAGCAGCATGCGGTCGTCGCCTGGACGCTGGCCGTGCTGCTGCCGGCGCTGGTGGCGCTGGGCGTGCACTGGGCGCTGACGCTGCTCGCGGGCTGGCCGTTCGCGGTGCTGTGGAGCGTGGCGGTGCTGTACGTCACGCTCGGTTTCCGCCAGTTCAGCCACCACTTCACCGCGATCAGGGACGCGCTCGACGGCGGCGACGAAGTCCAGGCGCGCCAGCTCCTGGCGGAGTGGCAGCAGGTCGACGCCAGCCAGTTGCCTCGCAGCGAAATCGTGCGCCACGTCATCGAGTACTCGGTGCTGGCGGCGCACCGTCATGTGTTCGGCGTGCTTGCCTGGTTCTCCGTGCTGGCCGCCTTCGGTCTGGGGCCGGCCGGGCCGGTGCTCTATCGCATGAGCGAGTTCGTCGCGCGCTACTGGCGGCACCGGGCGCAGGTCCAGAGCCAGCCGGCCAGTCCCGCGCTGCAGACGACGGCGGCCAAGGCCTGGGCCGCCATCGACTGGCTGCCGGCACGCATCACGGCACTGGCCTTCGCCGTGGTCGGCAGCTTCGAGGACGCGATCGATTGCTGGCGCAACTACGCGCAGCGCTTCCCCGACGACAACGACGGCGTGATCCTCGCCGCCACCTCGGGTGCGGTGAACGTGCGGCTGGGCGGCGAGGCGCTGAAGTCGGCCTATCCGGGCGGCGGTCCGCAGGCATTTCGCACCAGCGGCGTCGAAGGCATGGTCGACACCGAGAGCACGCCGGGGCGCGAGGCCGAAGTCGCGCACCTGCGCAGCATCGTCGGACTGGTGTGGCGCTCGGTGGTGCTGTGGATGGTGCTGCTGGCGCTGCTGACGCTGGCGCGGCTGCTGGGGTAAGCCGGGCACCGAACATCCGTACGCAGAGGGCGCAAAGGGTTCGCAGAGGGCGCAAAAGAATGCAGGCGAATGGCCGCGCCCACCCCTCCATTCTCCGTTTTGCGTCCTTTGCGATTGCTCTGCGTCCTCTGCCTGCGGATGTCGGTATTTCGGCTAGAAGCGCGGCTGCGACAGCTCCGCGAACAGGTCCTGGTAGATGCGGTAGCGCGACGGCGAGATGCCGCCGTCGCCCGGCGCGCCCACGCTCGGGATCACGCCGCAGCCCGGCTCGTGCAGGTGGGTGCAGTTGTAGAACTTGCAGTCGCCCAGGTGGGCCTTCAGGTCCGGCATGCAGGCGGCCAGCTGCGTCGGCTCGATGTGGTGCAGGCCGAACTCCTGGAAGCCGGGCGAATCGATGAGGGCGGTGCTGCGCCCGGCGTCGACCCAGTACCAGGTCGTCGTGGTCGTTGTGTGCTTGCCGGACTGCAGCGCGCTGGAGATCTCGCGCGTCTGAGCGGCGGCGCCCGGCACCAGCAGGTTGATCAGCGTGCTCTTGCCGGCGCCCGACGGGCCCAGCACCAGCGTCGTCTTGCCTTGCATCAGGGCCAGCAGCTTGGTGCGATCGACGTCGCCGGAGAGCCGCAGGGACAGCGGGAGCACGCCATAGTGCATCTGCTGGTACGGCAGCAGCCGGGCCCAGGCCCGCTCGAACGGCTCGACCAGGTCGCTCTTGTTCAGCGCGATCAGCGGCTTGATCCGCTCGGCTTCGGCGGCGATCAGCGCGCGGGCCAGCTGGTGCTCGGAGAATTCGGGTTCGGCCGCGACCAGGATCAGCACCTGGTCCAGGTTGGCGGCAAAGGACTTGGTGCGGATCTCGTCGCGCCGGTAGAAGAGATTGCGCCGTTGCTGCACGCGCTCGATCGTGCCCTCGTCGTGCGAGCCCTGCCACAGCACCCGGTCGCCGACCACGGCCTGGCTTTTCTTGCCGCGCGGATGGCAGATCAGGCGGCGGCCGTCGGGCGTTTCGACCATGCAGTGCCGGCCGTGGCTGGCCACCACCAGCCCCGGCTGCAGCGGGTCGCCTGCGCTCAAGCCAGGTCCTTCACGCCAGCAGGGCGTCGACCTGCGCCGCGCATTCGAAGTCGGTGTCGGACAGGCCATGGACGTCGTGCGTGCTGAAACGCACGACGCAGCGGCCGTAGTGGACGGACAGGTCGGGGTGGTGGTCGTGCACGTGCGCGATGAAGGCTACGGCGTTCACGAACGACATGGTCTCGTGGTAGTTCGCGAAGCGGTAGGTCTTCTCGATGCCGACATCGGGCCCGTCGCCGGTGAGTTGCCAGCCGTCGAGGGCCGCGAGGCCGCTGACGACCTGTGTCGGCCCGAGCGCCCGGCGCGGCACCTTCGACCAGTCCTTCTTCTTCAGCATGCTCTCCATCGCCGGCTCCATCCGCTTCAGGCCGGCGCCAACCGCGCCAGCCGCTCCGACGCCGGCGGGTGCGAGTAGTAGAACCTGACGAAGATCGGATCGGGCGTGAGCGTCGAGGCGTTGTCCTCGTACAGCTTCAGCAGGGCGCTCGAGAGGTCCTGTCCGCTGGTCTGCTGCACCGCATAGGCGTCGGCTTCGAACTCGTGCCGGCGCGACACCAGCGCCATCAGCGGCGACAGGAAGAAGGAGAACACCGGCACCGCCAGCAGGAACAGCAGCAGGGCCAGTGCGTCGTTGCCGCCGTCGAGGTTCGGCCGCACGCCCAGGCCCGTGTAGAACCAGACCTGCGTCGACAGCCATCCGAGCAGCGCGAAGCCGGCCAGGCTCAGCGCGAACAGCCCGGCGATCCGCTTGACGATGTGCTTGTGCTTGTAGTGGCCCAGCTCGTGGGCGAGCACGGCATCGACTTCGCCCGGCGACAGCTTGGCCAGCAGCGTGTCGTAGAAGACCACGCGCTTGGCGGCGCCGAAGCCGGTGAAGTAGGCGTTGGCATGCGCGCTGCGCTTGCTGCCGTCCATCACGAACAGGCCCTTGGCCGCGAAGCCGCAGCGCTGCATCAGCGCGCTCACGCGGGTCTTCAGCGACTCGTCGTCGATCGGCCGGAACTTGTTGAACAGCGGTGCGATGAAGGTCGGGTAGATCACCAGCAGCAGCAGGTTGAACGCCATCCACACGGCCCAGGCCCAGAGCCACCAGAAGCGGCCGGTCGCGCCCATCAGCCACAGGATCAGCGCCGCGATGGGCAGGCCGATCACGACGCCGATGACGGTGGACTTCGCCAGATCGGCCAGCCACAGCTTCAGGCTCATCTTGTTGAAGCCGAAGCGCTCCTCGATCACGAAGGTCAGGTACAGCGCGAAGGGCAGTTCCAGCAGGCCGCCGATCAGGGCGAATGCGCCCATCAGCGCCAGCTGCTGCGTCATGCCGGGGCCGAGCCAGGCGAGCAGCCACTGGTTCAAGGCGTCGAGTCCGCCCAGCAGCGTCCATCCGAGCAGCACCGCGGCGCCGAAGGCAAGTTCCAGCAGGCCGAACCGCGTCTTCGCGATCGTGTAGTCCGCCGCCTTCTGGTGGGCGCAGAGGCTGACGGTGGACTGGAACCTCGGCGGCACGCGGTCGCGGTGGCCGGCAACGTGGCGGACTTGGCGCGACGCGAGCCAGAATTTCACGGCCAGGCCGGCCAGCAGGAACGCAGCGAATGCGAGGGTCAGCGTGGAAGAGGCATTGGCTTGCATTCCCGGCGAGTTTAGGCCATCGGCGACAATTGCAAGGATGTCCGACACCTTATTGCCCGCTCTGGCGAAGAGCGATCAGAACCTCATCTGGCTCGACTGCGAAATGACGGGGCTGGACCCCGAGAACGATCGCCTGATCGAGATCGCGGTCATCGTCACCGGTCCCGAACTGACCCCCCGCGTCGAAGGTCCGGTGTTCGCCATTCACCAGAGCGACGAGCAGCTCGACCGGATGGACGCCTGGAACAAGGGCACCCACGGCCGCAGCGGCCTCATCGACAAGGTGAAGGCTTCCACCGTCACGGAAGCCCAGGCGGAGCAGCAGGTGCTGGATTTCATCGCGCGCTACGCGCCCAGGAACGCCGTGCCGATGTGCGGCAACAGCATCAGCCAGGACCGGCGCTTCCTCGTCAAGTACATGCCGAAGCTGGAAGCCTTTTTCCACTACCGCAACGTCGACGTCAGCACGATCAAGGAGCTGGCCAGGCGCTGGCGGCCGGACCTGTGCACCTCCTTCAAGAAGGCGCAGAAGCACACGGCGCTGGCCGACGTGCATGAGTCGATCGACGAACTCGCCCACTACCGCGAACACTTCCTGCGGCTGGAAAGGCCGCCGCCAGAGTAGGAAGTAGGAGTAGTCTGCAGGAAAACCCTGACTGTGCGACAATGGCGGGCTTGGCTGCACTTCGCAGCCCTCGTGCATCTCCCTTCACACATTGGCTCACCGGCCGGTTTTTCCGGACCGACACAGCACACAAGCTGGAGCCCGCAGTGCCCTTGCGGCCTGAACGTCGTCTGATGGTTGATGTTTCTTAACCATTGGCGACCGCGACCGCCATCCCGGCGGCGTGTGCGTGTGAGCATCCATGAACGACACGATTGACGTGCGCGGCGACGTTTCGCCTGCGCAGGAAGACACCATCGACGGCGCGGCCGTCACCCTGGCCCCGAACGGCTTCCTGAAGATGGGCCTCGAGCCCGAACTGCTGCGTGCGCTGGACGACCTGGGATTCTCCCAGCCGACCCGCGTGCAGCAAGAAACCATCCCGCAGGCCATGCCCGCGGACGACGAAGCCGCCGGCTTCACCGACCTGATGGTGTCGAGCCAGACCGGCAGCGGCAAGACCGTGGCCTTCCTGCTGCCGGTGCTGCACACGCTGCTGCGCCAGCAGGAAGCGGCCCGGGCCGCCGAGCGCGCCGAATGTGAGCGGGAAGCGGCGCAAGCCGCGGCCAGGGGCGAAGCGCCGCCCAAGCGCGCCAGGCGCAAGGACCCGACCAGCCCGCGCAATTTCAAGGCCGCGACGCCCGGCGCGCTGGTCCTGTGCCCGACGCGCGAACTCGCGCAGCAGGTCGCGCACGACGCCATCGACCTGGTCAAGCACTGCAAGGGCCTGCGGATCGCGAACGTGGTGGGCGGCATGCCGTACCAGATGCAGATCGCCAAGCTGCAGAACGCCGACCTCGTGGTCGCCACGCCGGGCCGCCTGCTGGACCTGCAGCGCTCGTCGCAGATCAAGCTCGACAAGGTGCAGTTCCTGGTCGTCGACGAGGGCGACCGCATGCTGGACCTGGGCTTCGCGGACGACCTCGCCGAAGTCAACCAGCTCACGATCGCCCGCAAGCAGACGATGATGTTCAGCGCGACGTTCGCGCCGCGCATCCAGCAACTGGCGGCCCGCGTGATGCGCGAGCCGCGCCGGGTCGAGATCGACAACCCGCAGGAAAAGCACGTCAACATCAAGCAGGTGCTGTTCTGGGCGGACACCCCCCAGCACAAGCGCAAGCTCCTGGACCACTGGCTGCGCGACACGTCGATCAACCAGGCCATCGTCTTCGCCAGCACCCAGGTGGAATGCGACGGACTCGCCAACGACCTGCAGCAGGCCGGCTTCGACGCCGTCGCGCTGCACGGCGCCTTGAGCCAGGGCCTGCGCAACCGCCGCCTGATGGCGCTGCGCAACGGTCAGGTGCAGGTGCTGGTGGCCACCGACGTGGCCGCCCGCGGCATCGACGTCCCGACCATCACGCACGTCTTCAACTACGGCCTGCCGATGAAGGCCGAGGATTACACGCACCGCATCGGCCGCACCGGCCGCGCGGGCCGTGACGGCCTGGCCGTGACGTTCGCCGAATTCCGGGACCGCCGCAAGATCTTCGACATCGAGGCCTACACCCGCCAGCAGTTCAAGGCGGAGCAGGTCCCCGGCCTCGAACCGCAGCAGCGCGCGCCGCAAGCCGGGCGCAGCGACTTCGGCCGCGGCCGCGAGACGCCGTCGCGCGATCGCAAGTTCGGCGCCCCGCGCAAGAGCTTCGGCGACCGCCAGGCGCGCGGTCCTTTCGACGGTGCCCGCCAGGGCGGTGTCGGTTTCGGCAGTCCGGCCGGACGCGAGCGCGACCGCTTTGCCGACCAGCGCAAGGGCGGCTTCGATCCGCGCTTTCCGGCCGGCCGCCACGAAGCGGCGGCGCGTCACGGCGACGGCGGTCCGCGCCGCGCCACCTTCGAGCAGCCGGCCAAGCTGGGCAACGGCGGCAAGGTGTTCGTGCCGCGCGACATCAAGAAGCGGCCGTACAAGGCCGCCTGAGCGCGACCCCTCCATGAAAAAAGCCGGCAGCGATGCCGGCTTTTTTCCGTTGGGTGTGCCGCTTACTTGAAGTCGCGCAGCGCGCGCTCCTTGACCTTGCCTCCTTCCGCGCTGCCGTTTTTCCTACCGCGCGCGATGGCCTGCGTGCAGGCGTCCGATTTCAGGCGCGTACTGCTTGACCCAGACCCAGGCGATCAAGCCGACCGACATCATCGCCAGCGACGCCAGCGCAAGCGCGCGGTGGGAGTGCATCACCAGCGGGGCGATGGCGCCGGCCACCATCCCGTTCGCGGTGGAGCCGATCACCGCCTGCAGCGAGGAGGCGAGCCCGCGCCGTTCGGGATACAGGTCCAGCACCAGCAGCGTGACCACCGGCACCATCAGGGCCCAGCCGAAGGAGAAGATGGCGATCGGCAGCAGCGCCCAGCCGGCGTGCGGCACGAAGGCGAAGTTCGCCGCCACGTTCGCCAGCGACACCACGACCATGATCACGAAGCCATGGCGGATCTGGCGCCGCGGCGCGATCTTGCCCGCCAGCCTCCCGCTGGCCCAGGCGCCGCCCATGATGCCGCTGATCATGAGCACGAAGAACCAGAAGAACTCGGTCGGCGCCAGGCGCAGGTGCTCGCCGAGGAAGGCCGGCGCCGACAGCACGTACAGGAACATGCCGTTGAAGGGGACGCCGCTGGCCAGTGCCAGCAGCAGGAAGCGCGGGCTGGAGCCGAGCTGCCAGTAGCCCTGCATCAGGTTGCGCACATTGAACGGCTGGCGCTGGGTGACGTGCAGCGTCTCCGGCAGCAGGCGGAAGTTGGCCGTCCACAGCACGACGCCGATGCCGGTGAGGAACCAGAAGATGCTGTGCCAGCCGGCATGCACGAACAGCCAGCCGCCGACGATGGGCGCAATGGCCGGCGCGACGCCGAAATAGATGGTGACCTGGCTCATCACCTTCTGCGCCTGCGCCCGCCGTCGCCCCGTCCGTCGGCGGCTGGCTGTTCCGTGCATGCCGCTGGCGCAGCATCTTCTGGTTCCTCACCGGCGTCGGCGTCGTGCTGTGGACGGCCAACTTCCGGCTGCTGCCGGAGACGCTGGTCGCACCCCACGCCAGCCTCAATGTGCGCAACCTGATGCAGGGGTACTGGCAGCTCGGCTCCAGCCCGCGCTTCCTGCTGCTGGCGCTGAGCGCGCGGCGTGCCCCTTCAACGGCATGTTCCTGTACGTGCTGTCGGCGCCGGCCTTCCTCGGCGAGCACCTGCGCCTGGCGCCGACCGAAGGTCTCTTCTGGTTCTCGTGCTCATGATCAGCGGCGTCATGGGCGGCGCCTGGGCCAGCGGGAGGCTGGCGGGCAAGATCGCGCCGCGGCACCAAATCCGCCATGGCTTCGTGATCATGGTCGTGGTGTCGCTGGCGAACGTGGCGGCGAACTTCGCCTTCGTGCCGCACGCCGGTTGGCGCTGTTGCCGATCGCCATCTTCTCCTTGCGCTGGGCCCTGATGGTGCCGGTGGTGGCGCCTGGTGCTGGACCTGTATCCCGAACGGCGCGGGCTCGCCTCCTCGCTGCAGGCGGTGATCGGCTCCACCGCGAACGGGATGGTGGCCGGCGGCGCCCGCTGGTGATGCACTCCACCGCGCGCTTGCGCTGGCGTCGCTGGCGATGATGTCGGTCGGCTTGATCGCCTGGGTCTGGGTCAAGCAGTACGCGCCTGAAATCGGACGCCTGCACGCAGGCCATCGCGCGCGGTAGGAAAAACGGCAGCGCGGAAGGAGGCAAGGTCAAGGAGCGCGCGCTGCGCGACTTCAAGTAAGCGGCACACCCAACGGAAAAAAGCCGGCATCGCTGCCGGCTTTTTCATGGAGGGGTCGCGCTCAGGCGGCCTTGTACGGCCGCTTCTTGATGTCGCGCGGCACGAGAAGCTGCCGCCGTTGCCCAGCTTGGCCGGCTGCTCGAAGGTGGCGCGGCGCGGACCGCCGTCGCCGTGACGCGCCCCGCCGTCGTGGCGGCCGGCCGGAAAGCGCGGTGAGCTGGTCGGCAAAGCGGTCGCGCTCGCGTCCGCCGGAGCTGCCGAAACGACACCGCCCTGGCGGGCGCCCGTCGAAAGGACCGCGCGCCTGGCGGTCGCCGAAGCTCTTGCGCGGGGCGCCGAACTTGCGATCGCGCGACGGCGTCTCGCGGCCGCGGCCGAAGTCGCTGCGCCCGGCTTGCGGCGCGCGCTGCTCGTTCCGCCTTGAACTGCTGGCGGGTGTGGGCGTCACGGCCCGCGCGGCCGGTGCGGCCGATGCGGTGCGGATAACTCGGCCTTCATCGGCAGGCCGTAGTTGAAGACGTGCGTGATGGTCGGGACGTCGATGCCGCGGGCGGCCACGTCGGTGGCCACCAGCACCTGCACCTGACCGTTGCTACGAGCAGCGCCATGCAGGCGGCGGTTGCACGCCCTGGCTCAAGGCGCCGTGCAGCGCGACGGCGTCGAAGCCGGCCTGCTGCAGGTCGTTGGCGAGTCCGTCGCATTCCACCTGGGTGCTGGCGAAGACGATGGCCTGGTTGATCGACGTGTCGCGCAGCCAGTGGTCCAGGAGCTTGCGCTTGTGCTGGGGGGTGTCCGCCCAGAACAGCACCTGCTTGATGCTGACGTGCTTTTCCTGCGGGTTGTCGATCTCGACCCGGCGCCGCTCGCGCGAGGTGCACGGTTCGTTGGATGCAGGCGCGAACGTCGCACTGATGC
Organism: uncultured beta proteobacterium; assembly: GCA_963708655.1. Lineage (GTDB taxonomy): Bacteria > Pseudomonadota > Gammaproteobacteria > Burkholderiales > Burkholderiaceae_C > Ramlibacter. The sequence goes on along the minus strand of CAVPTY010000004.1, from coordinate 819 downwards.
TGATGTAAAAAATTGTGCTTGCGGGCGATGGTGGCTGATTTCGGCGAGGTCGTCCGCGAAGCCCAGGTCCAGCATGCCGTCACCCTCGTCAACGACCAGGAAGCGCACCTTGTCGAGCTTGATCTGCGACGAGCGCTGCAGGAATTGCAGCAGGCGGCCGGCGTGGCGACCACGAGGTCGGCGTTCTGCAGCTTGGCGATCTGCATCTGGTACGGCATGCCGCCCACCACGTTCGCGATCCGCAGGGCCTTGCAGTGCTTGACCAGGTCGATGGCGTCGTGCGCGACCTGCTGCGCGAGTTCGCGCGTCGGCACAGGACCAGCGCGCCGGGCGTCGCGGCCTTGAAATTGCGCGGGCTGGTCGGGTCCTGCGCCTGGCGCGCTTGGGCGGCGCTTCGCCCCTGGCCGCGGCTTGCGCCGCTTGCCGCTCACATTCGGCGCGCTCGGCGGCCCGGGCCACTTCCTGCTGGCGCAGCAGCATGACCGGCAGCAGGAAGGCCACGGTTTGCCGCTGCCGGTCTGGCTCGACACCATCAGGTCGGTGAAGCCGGCGGCTCCGTCGTCCGCGGGCATGGCCTGCGGGATGGTTTCTTGCTGCACGCAGATAGTGCGGAAAATCCCAGGTCGTCCAGCGCACGCAGCAGTTCAGCTCGAGGCCCATCTTCAGGAAGCCGTTCGGGGCCAGGTGACGGCCGCGCCGTCGATGGTGTCTTCCAGTTGCGCAGGCGAAACGTCGCCGCGCACGTCAATCGTGTCGTTCATGGATGCTCACACGCACACGCCGCCGGGATGGCGGTCGCGGTCGCCGAAAGCGATGGTG
>CAVPTY010000003.1:0-13843 GCA_963708655.1 uncultured beta proteobacterium | reverse complement strand
TCGCTGGCTTGCCGCGGGCGGAGACGGCCGCGCGTGTCAGCCTTCGCTGCGCTGTTCCAGCACGTAGCCCACGCCGCGCACGGTGTGGATCAGTTTTTCCGGGAACGGATCGTCGATCTTGGCTCGCAGGCGCCGGACTGCGACCTCGACGACGTTGCTTTCGGAGTCGAAATGGATGTCCCAGACCAGCGAGGCGATCTGGGTGCGCGAGAGGACCTCGCCCGTGCGCTGCGATCAACAGCGTGAGCAGGGCGAACTCCTTGGCCGTCAGGTCGATGCGCTGGCCGGCGCGGGTGGCGCGATGGCGCACCGCGTCGATCTCGAGGTCCGCGACCCGCACCACCGGCTCGGGTTGCGCCGGCCTGGCCGCGTTTGAGCAGGGCCCGCACGCGGGCCAGGAGCTCGGGAAACTGGAACGGCTTGACCAGGTAGTCGTCGGCGCCGAGGTCGAAGCCGCGCACCTTGTCGTCGGTCTTGCCGCGCGCGGTGAGCATCAGGACCGGCACCTGTTTCGAGGTGCGCAGGGCCGACAGCACGGCGAAGCCGTCGATGCCGGGCAGCATCACGTCCAGGATCACCAGGTCGTGGTCGCCGGTGACCGCTGCGTGCAGGCCGTCGGTGCCGTTGTGCGCCACGTCGACGGTGTAGCCGCTCTCGGCCAAGCCCTGGCGGATGTACGCGGCCGCCTTCACTTCGTCTTCGATCACCAGGATCTTCATGACTCTTCTCGCTCGTTCTGTGCGGACCGGCCGGCGGCTGCGCTCGCACGGACTGGCGTGGCGCCGCGCCGCCACCCGGTGGAACCGTCGACAGACTGCGCGGCCGCGCGGTCCTTCAGTTCGCCGCCTCGATCTGCGTGATCGTCAGCTTGCCGCCGGGGTTCGCCGCCACGAAGCGCACCTTGTCGCCGGCCTTGACCTTCTCCAGCAGCGCCGGATCGCTGACCTGGAACACCATCGTCATGGGAGGCATGTCCAGGTTCTTCAGCGGGCCGTGGCGCAGCGTGATCTTCTTGCCGGCCTTGTCGACCTTGCGGACCTCGCCTTCGCTCATCTCGGCAGCGTTGTCGGCGACCTTGACGGCCCTCGCCGGCGCGTCGTGCCCGTGCGAATGGCTCTGGGCATGCAGCGGCAGCGACGCGGCGCCGATGGCGGCCGTGGCCGCGGCGATCAGGATGGTGTGGCGGTTCTTCACAGGTTGTTCCCTTCGTATTTCTGATACACGCTGTGCTTGCCGTTCTTGGCGATCAGCATCACGTTGTACGGGTTCTTCTTGCCGTTGTACGCGGGCGTGTCCATGCCGGGCGAGCCGATCGGCATGCCCGGGGCGGCCAGGCCGATGGCATCGGGCTTCTCGCGCAGCAGACGCTTGATGTCCCTGGCCGGAACGTGGCCCTCCAGGGCATACCCGCCGACCTTCGCGGTGTGGCAGGAGGCCATGTTCTGCGGGATGCCAAGGCGCTGCTTGGCGGCCTGCGTGCCGCCGGTGTTGACGAACACCTTGAAGCCGTTGGCCTCCATGTGCGCGATCCAGTCCTTGCAGCAGCCACAGGTCGGCTCCTTCCAGACTTCGACCGGCGGCAGCGCCGCGGCCGGGGCCGCGGCGTGCACGACGCCGGCGAGCGGCAGCAGGCCGATGGCCAGCAGCAACCGGCGGCGGGAGGCGAGTGGCAGTGTGGTGTGCGTCATTTCAGTTCCTTGCGGTTGATGCGCCCGCCGGCACCACGCTGATGGTGCCGACCATGCCGGCCTGGTAGTGACCGGCGATGAGGCATGCATAGTGGAATTCTCCGGGACGGTTGAAGTTCCAGACAACCTCCTGGCGTGCACCCGGCTTGACATGGGTCATGTAGCGGCTCGTCGTGCTCCATGCCCGGGAACTTCAGCCATCATGGCGGCGTGCTCGTCGAGCGAGGCCTTGGTGCCCAGCACCATCTCGTGCAGCATCTTTCCCTTGTTGCGAACGACGAAGCGGATGGTCTCGCCCTGGCGCACCTGGATGCGCTCCGGCGTGAAACGCATGTCGTCGGTCATGCTCACCTCGATCGTGCGCGCGCGCCTGGCGTCGCCGGCCACGCCCCAGGCCGTCTGCTCCTTGGCGGCGCCGGCCTTCCTGGTGTCATGCCGTGCCCTGGCCGCCGTCGCCGTGGCGAGGGCGTCCGCGCGGCGAACGCGAAGACGGCGGCCGTGGAGTGATGAGTCGGTATTTCATTCGCATTCATCCTTGGTCAGTGATGGCCGGCGTGGCCGGACGGTTTGCGGACGTTGAACTCGGCCGGCGCCTTTCCCGGAGCCGGTTGCGCGCGCGCCGGCTCGGGCAGCGCGCCGGTGAACTCGTAGGCGACGGTGCCGGGCGGATGCTTGTAGTGGCCGGGGTCGCTGAAGTCGCCCGGACGCTGGTCGCGCCGCACCTTGACCAGGGTGAACATGCCGCCCATCTCGGCCGGGCCGAACTGGCCGCGCCCGCTCATCATCGGCAAGGTGTTGTCCGGCAGCGGCATCTCCATCTCGCCGCCCATGTCGGCCATGCCGCGCTCGCCCATCACCATGTAGTCGGGCACCAGCTTCTGGATCTTGCCGACCAGGCCCCGGTGCTCGACGCCGATCATCGTCGGCACGTCGTGGCCCATCGCGTTCATGGTGTGGTGGCTCTTGTGGCAGTGGAAGGCCCAGTCGCCCGGCGCGTCGGCCACGAACTCGATCTGGCGCATCTGGCCGACGGCGACGTCGGTGGTCACCTCGCTCCAGCGCGCCTGCTTCGGCAGCGGCCCGCCGTCGGTGCCGGTCACCATGAACTCGTGGCCGTGCAGGTGGATCGGATGGCTGGTCATCGTCAGGTTGCCCATGCGGATGCGCACCTTGTCGCCCTGGCGCACGTTCATCGACGCGATGCCCGGAAACACCCGGCTGTTGAACGTGAACAGATTGAAGTCCAGCATCGTGTTCACGCGCGGCGTGGCGCTGCCCGGCTCGATGTCGTAGGACGCCATCAGAAAGCAGAAGTCGCGGTCGACCTGATCGATCAGCGGATGGCGTCCCTTCGGGTGCGTCACCCAGAAGCCCATCATCCCCATCGCCATCTGCACCATCTCGTCGGCGTGCGGGTGGTACATGAAGGTGCCCGGCCGGCGCGCCTCGAATTCGTAGACGAAGGTCTTGCCGGGCGGGATGTGCGGCTGGGTGATGCCGCCCACGCCGTCCATGCCGTTGGGCAGGCGCTGCCCGTGCCAGTGGATGCTGGTGTGCTCCGGCAGCCGGTTGGTGACGAAGATGCGCACCCGGTCGCCTTCCACCACCTCGATGGTCGGCCCCGGGCTCTGGCCGTTGTAGCCCCACAGGTTGGCCTTCATGCCGGGCGCGATCTCGCGCACCACCGGCTCGGCGACCAGGTGGAACTCCTTCACGCCGTTGTTCATGCGCCAGGGCAGGGTCCAGCCGTTGAGGGTGACCACCGGGCGGTAGGGCCGGCCGGTCGGCGGCTGCAGCGGCGGCGCCGTGTCGGCGCTGTCTGCGGTCACCGGTTCGGGCAGGGCGGCCATGGCCACCTTGCTCACCGAGGCCGCGGCGACCGCCCCGACGGCCGCTCCCTTGAAGAATCGTCTTCTGTCCATGTTCAATGTCCTTGTGCCGCGGCGGCCGGTTCGGCGGCGGCGCTCATGGCCGCCAGCGCACCCGGCGAGGTGCCGGTGAGGGCGGTGGCTGAGGTCGGTGTCGGCGATCCAGAAGTCGCGCTGCGCCGCGATGGCGTTGTTCACCGCGGCGATGTGGTTGCGGGCCTCGCCAAGCAGTTCCCACACGCTGGAGAGCATGCCGTTGTAGCGCAGCACCGTTTCCTCGCTGATGAACTTGCGCAGCGGCACGATCTCGTCGTGGTAATGGCGCGCCACGTCGTAACTGGTGCGCCAGCCATGCCACGACTCACGCACTTCGCTGCGCGCCTGCACCGCGACGGCACCCACCTTGGCGGCCGCCTGCCGGTAGGTGGCCTCGGCGCGGGCGGCGCGGCCCTGGCCCCAGTCGAACAGCGGCAGCCGCAGCTCGATTTCCGGACCGCGTGCGGTTTCCTTGGCGCCGGCCGCGTTGTCGAAGGTCGTGTTGCGCTGCCAGCCGAGCTCCAGCACGTCGATCGCGCCGGTGACGCGGGTGAAGCCCAGCGAGTCCGCCACGTAGCGGGCTTCGTCCCTGGCCGCGCGCAGGTCGAGCCGCTCGCGCAGCGCCTGCGCCTCGATGTCGGTGCGCTGCGGCAATTCCTTGGGCAGCTCGGGCAGGCGGTCCGGCAAGGTGTAGCCGGCCTGTGCGCCCCACAACCCCATCAGCCGGGTGAGCTTCTCGCGTTCGGCCAGCGCCGACTGCTGCGCCCGCGCGAGCTGCGCGGCGATGTCGGCGAGGCTCGCCTGTTCGCGCGCCTGCTGCAGCCGGCTCCAGTTGCCGACCTTCGCCATGCGCCGGGCCAGTTCCGCGCCGGCTTCGGCGGCTTCCTTGGCGTCGCGCAGGTAGTTGGCCGTCTGCTGCGCCGCGACGGCGTTGATCCAGGCCTTGCGCGTGTCCGCCGCGTGCTGGATCACGGCCTGCGCCGCCCGCAGCTTGGCCAGCTCGGTCTGCTGGCCGGCGAAGCGGGTGCGCCAGGGCAGCGTCAGCAGGTTCAGCACGTTGAAGCTGATCAGCCGCTCGATCTCGACCACCTCGCCCTCGCGCAGCCGGCCGACGCTCAGCAGCGGGTTCGGCAGCATGCCGACCTGCACGCGCTCGGCTTCGCTGATCTCCAGCGTGGTCAGGCTCGCTTGCAGCGACTGGCTGTTCAGCAGCGCCACGCGCACGGCGGTCGGCGCATCGAGCGGTCCCTTGGAAAGCAGTGTCTGCACCGCCTCATGGCGGCTCTGGCCGGCCGGCACCGCGGCCAGGTCGCCGACCCTGCCTTGCGCGAGCCGCTCGACATCCGCGCGCAGCGCGTCCGGAGCGACCGTGCCGCAGCCGGCGAGCACGGCGAGCACCACCGGCGCCATGGCCTTTCTCAGGTTCTCCATCGCGCAGCTCCTAGTGATGGGGATGGCCCTGCGGGCGGTCCGGCGGGCTGGCCGCGGCTGGTGGCGCGGCAGGTGGCGCGGCGCCCGCGGCGGGCGGCCGAGCGCCGCCCTGCTGCTGCTCCTCCCACTTCACGTAATCGGCGTGGCCGCGCGGAAACCGCGCCACGTCGGCGTTGGCTTTTGCCCAGTCCAGCTGTTCCTCCTGCACGCCGGTCGGCAGGTCCTGGAAGACGGAGCGATGGACGGATGCCGGCGCGGGCGCGGCCGGATCGGACGGATCGGCGGACGGCTGGGCGACGGCCGCCCCTGCCGCTGCTGCGGCCGCTGCCACTGCCGCCGCGATGATGATGATGTTCAAAACTGACTCTCCCTGGAACGACGAACACCGCATCCGCCGCGGCTTCACGCCGGCAGCGGACGCACCTCGGGCTTGCGTGTCAGGAGATGGGCGGCTTCAGGCCCCGCAGGCGCTCCGCGCTCGCGAAGCGGCTGGCTGGGCCGGCGGGGCGCAGCGGCGCGGCCGAATCGGCTTGCGTCACGCCGATGAGCGCGGGCAGGCCGGCGGGGGAGCAGGAATGGCACATGGAGCAGCCGGGGCAGCCGCCATCCGCGCCAGCGGCCGTGTGGTGGTCCGCGGCCGCGTCGACGTCGTCCAGGCAGTCGGCGTTGGCATGCCCGGGCTCCGCCTCATGATGGGACGCGGCGGCGACCACCGCGCCGGCCTGCACCGCCTGCTGCTCGAGCGGCGCGGGAGCGGCCGCCAGGCCCGCGCCAGCCCACCCATGCCAGGGCAGCAAGGCCATTGCGAGGATGAGGAGCCAGCGGAGCATCACGCGATGATACGGGGTTCGCGCCCGTCCGCGGCGGCAGGCCATTGTCCTACAAGGGTTGCGGGAGTTTGACCGACATGCCGCTCACGCCGAGCTTCCTACAGTGGTGCTTCGCCGGCGCCGCTGGCGATTTTTTTCGACAGCCCGAGAAGAGGAAGCATCATGAACAGCGAAACCAGCGAAAGCGTGAGCAGCATGAACACGTCGGTGGGGTCCGGCGGCCTGAACGGCAGCGGCAACGAGTCCGCCGTGCGCCGGGTGGCGCAGAAAGCCCACGAAGCGGTCGACCGCCTCGAGCAGACCATCGGCTCCGGCGGGGAAAAGGTGATGGGCTGGCAGCAGGAATACGGCGAGATGGCGCGCGAGCAGGTCCGCGCCAATCCGCTGGCGGTGGTGGCCGGCGCCTTCGTCGTCGGCTTCGTCCTGGCCAAGCTGACGCGCTGAGCGCGGCGCGGGCGCTCGCGCGGCCGCTTCGCCAGCGGCGCCCGCCGGCTCGCAGGATCGATCTCTTTCAGCCGGCGCGCGGCCACCGAACGCGCCGGTCCGGCGAACCTTACCTGACCGGAACCGGCGGCGGCAGCGGCATGCCCCGCCCGGCGAGCACGGCGCGCAGCCGGTCGGGATAGTCGGTGATCAGCCCGTCCACCCCCCAGGCGATCAGCCGCTCCATGTCGGCGGGGTCGTTGACCGTCCAGGGCAGCACCTGCAGGCCCAGCGCCTGCGCTTCTCGCACCAGCGCTTGCGTCAGGGCGCCCTGGTTGGGCGACCAGATCCTGCCGCCCGCGGCCTGCACCAGCCTGGGCACGCTCCCGTGGTCGTCCAGGCGCAGCCCCGCCGTCCAGGCGCCGTCGCGCACGTTGTCGTTGTTTCCGGTCTGGATCGTCAGGTGGACCGTCGGGATCGACGGCGCGAGCTGCCGCACCAGGTCCAGGCTGCGCCAGTCGAAGCTCTGGATCGAGACGCGCCGCGCCATGCCGGCGTCCGCGATCACCTGGAGCAGGGCGCGCGTCATCGCTTCCGGCGTCACGGTCTCTTCGGGCCGCAGCGGGTTCAGCTTGGTCTCGATGTTGAAGCGCACGTGGTCCGCGCCCAGTTGCCGCACGCGCTCGAACACCGCGGCCAGCGTCGGGACCGGCACGCCGTCGCGGCCCTGCTGCGTCGGGAACGTCCTGGCATAGGGCGCATCGGGATCGATGCGCCCGACGTCGTGGGCCTGCAGCTGCGCCAGCGTGAGCGTTCGCACCGGCGGCCCCTTGCCGGGCAGCCAGCGGCCGGCGGCGTCGCGCGTGATGGCCGGATTCAGGAAGGGGTCGTGCAGGACGACGACCACGCCGTCGGCGGTCACGCCGATGTCGAGTTCGAGCGTCGTGACCCCGATCTGCAGGGCCCGTTCGAACGCCGGCAAGGTGTTCTCCGGCGCGAGCCCGCGCGCGCCGCGGTGGCCTTGCAGGTCGAAGGCGAAGGAGGCCGTCGCGCCCGCGAGCGCCACGCCGGCCAGCACGGGGGCCAGGAAGGACTTGGTGAGTCGCATCGGCGGATTGTGCCCGCGGGCCGGCGCGGCGCTCACGGCCAAGCGAAAGCGCGCAGGTCCTCGACGAACAGCTTCGCGGCCGGTGAACGCCGGCGGCCGCACGCGTTGGCGACCGCGACCGTCCGGGAAGCGGCAGGGTCGGCCAGCGGGTGCTGCTGCGAGAGCGGCCAGCCGACCTTGGCCGTCGTGTCGTTGCGCTCCCTCGCCACGCCGCCGCCGGCCGTGCCTGCACAGCGGAACGATACCCCCGGGGCTTCCCCGATGCCTGCGGCGAGCCCTGCCGCTAGGCTCGCCACTTCAGGAGCCCACCCGTGTCCACTTTCCCCAAGCGTCCGCACCACCAGTTCTGGCCGAAGCGCCTGCCGCACCGCCTGACCCCGCCCGCCACCTCGCTGTGGGACAACCTGGAGATCAGCGCCCGGCGCTACCCGGACCGCCCGGCGCTGATCTTCTTCGGCCGCGTCTACACCTATCGCGAGCTGCGCGACAGTGCCGAACGCATCGCGGCGCGGCTGCACGCGCTGGGCGTGCGCAAGGGCGACCGCGTGCTGCTGGACATGCAGAACTGCCCGCAACTGGTGATCGGGCACTTCGGCATCCTGCGGGCCAACGCGGTGGTGGTGCCGGTGAACCCGATGAACCGGGCCGAGGAGCTCAAGCACTACATCCAGGACCCCGGTGCCAAGGTGGCGATCACCACCTCCGACCTGGCGCCGGAACTGGCGCGCGCCAGCAACGAGCTGCCGGCCGGACAGGGGTTGCGCCACCTGCTGGTCACCCACTTCACCGACGCCTTCGATCCGGAGTCGCCGCAGGCGGATCCGCTGCCGCAGGCCTGGCGCGGCTGGCTGCTGACCCGCCACGAACTGCCTTCGCTGACCGGCGGCGGCGCCTCGACGTGGGAGGACGCGCTGGGCGGCAATCCGCCGCCGCCGCTGGAGGTAGGCCCCGACGACCTCGCCGTGCTGCCGTACACCAGCGGCACGACGGGCCTGCCCAAGGGCTGCATGCACTTGCACCGCAGCATCATGCACAACGCCGCGGCCAGTTCCGCCTGGGGCAATGCGACCTGCGAGACGGTGTCGCTGCTGGTGGTGCCGATGTTCCACATCACCGGGATGGTGAGCCTGATGCACAGCGCGATCTACACCGGCTCGACCCAGGTCGTGATGCCGCGCTGGGATCGCGAACTGGCTGGCCGCCTGATCTCGCGCTGGCAGGTGACCGCCTGGACCAACATCCCGACCATGGTCATCGACCTGATGGGCAGCCCGAACTTCGACCAGTACGACCTGACCAGCCTCGCCTACATCGGCGGCGGCGGGGCGGCCATGCCGCAGGCGGTCGCGCAGCGGCTGCTCGCGCAGTTCCAGCTGCGGTACGTGGAAGGCTACGGCCTGACCGAAACCGCTGCGCCCAGCCACAGCAATCCGCCCGATGCCCCCAAGCAGCAGTGCCTGGGCATTCCGTTCATGAGTTGCGACGCGCGGGTGATCGACCCGGAATCCGGCGAGGAGCTGCCGCCGGGCGAGCAGGGCGAGATCATCGTCCACGGCCCGATGGTGTTCGCCGGCTACTGGAAGCAGCCCGAGGCCACCGCCGCCGCCTTCATCGAGTTCGACGGCCGCAAGTTCTTCCGCACCGGCGACCTGGGCCGCGTCGACGAGGACGGCTACTTCTTCATCACCGACCGCCTCAAGCGGATGATCAACGCCTCGGGATTCAAGGTGTGGCCGGCGGAAGTGGAGGCGCTGATGTTCCGCCATCCGGCGATCCAGGAGGTCTGTGTCATCTCCGCGCGCGACGCCTACCGCGGCGAAACCGTCAAGGCCGTGGTCGTCCTGCGCGCCAGCCATCGCGGCCAGGTGAGCGAGCAGGACGTGATCGACTGGTGCCGCGAGCACATGGCGGTGTACAAGGTGCCGCGCAGCGTCGAGTTCACCGACGCGCTGCCCAAGAGCGGCAGCGGCAAGGTGATGTGGCGGACCTTGCAGGAAGCCGAGGCTCGCAGGAGCGCTTGAGCAGCCGCGCGCGACGAGCACGATCGTTCTCGTTCAGCCGCCGCAGCGCTGCTGGCCCGGGCGTTGGCTCGTGCCGCCGGGCGGTTTCCTGGAACGATGTGTCGGAAACGGACTACATCCTTTGGCCGGCCGCACCTCTACGATGCGCGGTTGGCATCCACCGACATGAGACAAGCACCCAAGAGCATCGACATTCCGGAACAGAAACGAGCCTCGACCGGCGTGCCCGGCCTCGACCACATCCTGGGTGGCGGACTTCCGGCCAATCACCTGTACCTGGTCGAGGGCACCCCCGGCTCGGGCAAGACGACGCTTGGGCTGCAGTTCCTGCGACGCGGCGTCGAGGACGGGGAGGAGGGCCTGTACATCACCTTGTCCGAAACCGCGGCGGAACTGCGCACGGTGGCCGCGTCGCACGGCTGGTCGCTGGAAGGCGTCGAGGTGTTCGAGCTGATCACCGAGGAAGGGCTCAGTCCGGCGGCCGAGCAGTCCATCCTGCACCCGGCCGAGGTCGAACTGGGCGAGACCACCCGCGGCGTCATGGCGGCCGTCGAGCGCCTGAAGCCGTTGCGCGTGGTGTTCGACAGCCTGTCCGAGATGCGGCTGCTGGCGCAGAATCCGCTGCGTTACCGGCGGCAGGTGCTGGCCCTCAAGAGCTTCTTTTGCGAGCCGCGGCTGCACCGTGCTGCTGCTGGACGACCGCAGTGCCGAATACGACAACGTGCAGCTGCACAGCATCGCCCACGGCGTGGTCCAGCTGGAACAGGTCGTGGACCAGTATGGTCCCGAGCGGCGGCGCCTGCGGGTGGTGAAGATGCGCGGCATCCGCTTCCGCGGCGGCGAGCACGACTTCAACCTGGAGACCGGCGGGCCTGGCGGTGTTCCCGCGCCTGGTGGCGGCGGAGCACCGCCACTCGATGGACACGTCCACGGTGAGCACCGGCACGCCGGCGCTCGACGCCTTGCTGGGCGGCGGGCTGGCGCGCGGCAGCAACACCTTGTTCAGCGGGCCCTCGGGCGTGGGCAAGACCACGACGGCGATCGCCTGCGTCCGCGCGGCGCTGCAGCGCGGCGAGGGTGCGGCGTACTACCTGTTCGACGAGGGGCTGGCCACCTTGCTGACCCGCTCGCGCGCCCTGGGCCTGAGCGTGGAGGACGCCCTGGACAGCGGCCAGCTGCAGATGCTCACGCTCGATCCCGCCGAGGTCTCGCCGGGGGAGTTCGCGAACATGGTCCGCGCCGCGGTCGAAGAGCGGCGAAGTGCGGATGGTGGTGATCGACAGCCTGAACGCCTACCTGCAGGCGATGACGGGCGACAAGCACCTGCTGCTGCAGATGCACGAACTGCTGACGTACCTGAACCGGCGCGGCATCGTCACCATCCTGATCCTGGGCCTGCACGGCGTGCTGGGCGACGTGCGCACCGACGTCGACCTGAGCTACCTGAGCGACGCGATCCTGCTGTTCCGCTTCTTCGAGGCGCGCGGCAGCCTGCTCAAGGCCGTTTCGGTGGTCAAGAGCCGCACCAGCGCCCATGAACTGACCATCCGCGAATTCGGCCTCGGACCGCAGGGCATCCGGGTCGGCGCAGCCCTGACCGACTTCGAGGGGGTGCTGAGCGGCGTGACCTCGTACCAGGGCCGGCTGCCGCTGCTGAGTGACAGCATGGAGCCGGCCGGCTGATGGAACTGCGTGTCCTGATCCATGCGCCGCGCGGCCGCGACGCCACCGTGGTGCAGGGCGTGCTGGGCCAGGCGCACGTCGGCGTGGCCTGCGACCAGCCGGCGCAGCTGCTGCGCTGCATCAACGAGGGCGCGGCGGCGGCCATCGTGACCGAGGAGGCGCTCGCCGACGGCACCCTGATCCGCTCGCTTTCCGGATGGCTCGCGGCGCAGCCTTCGTGGTCGGACTTCCCGTTCATCGTGCTCGCCACGAAGCAGGCGGCGGGCCGGTCGGCCGAGGCAATCCAGTCGCTGCACCGGCTGGGCAACGTGATCCTGCTGGAGCGGCCGCTCAATTCGGAAACGCTGTTGAGCGCGGCCGACGCCGCGGTGCGGGCCCGCAAGCGCCAGTACGCCACCCGCCAGCACCTGGACGAGCTCAGCCGCACCCGCACGGAAGTGGAGCGGCTCAACAGCCAGCTGGAGGCGCGCATCCTCGAGCGCACCCGGGAACTCGCCAGCGCCAATGACCGGCTGATGAAGGAGATCGCCGAGCGCGAACGGGCCCAGGCCGCGCTCACGCAGGTCCAGAAGATGGAAGCGATCGGCCGCCTGACCGGCGGCATCGCCCACGACTTCAACAACCTGCTGCACGTGGTCAACATGAACCTGGAACTCATTTCGCTGTATGCGAAGGAGGAGAAGGTCAAGCCGGTGGTCGACCGCGCCAAGAGCGCGGCGCGGCGCGGCGCCAAGTTGACCGGACAGTTGCTGTCGTTCGCCCGCAGCCAGTCGCTGCTGCCCAGGTTGACGAGCGTGAACAAGCTGCTGCTCGGGATGAAGGACCTGCTGGAAATCTCGGCCGGCTCGGCGGTGGAGGTGAAGCTGGACCTGTGCGAGGAGCAGGCGGCGGTGGTCGTCGACGCGAGCCAGCTCGAAATGGCGGTGCTCAACCTCGCCGTGAACTCGCGCGACGCCATGCCGGACGGCGGCACCCTCACCATCTCGACCTGCACGGACGAACGCAGCCAGGCCGACGAACACCTGGAGCCCGGCCGCTACGTCGTCGTCCGCGTGACCGACACCGGCAACGGCATCCCTGCGCAACTGCTCTCCAAGGTGTTCGATCCGTTCTTTACGACGAAGCCGCTGGGCAGCGGCACCGGGCTGGGGCTGAGCCAGGTGTACGGCTTCGCGCGGCAGTCCGGCGGCACCGTCCTGATCAAGAGCGAAGTGGGCAAGGGGACCACCGTGGAACTGCACTTCCCGGCGGCGCCGGCCGACGCCCAGCCGACGCCCGAGCCCAGCCAGGCGCCCGGGATTCCGGCGCCGGTGGCGCCGCGGCGGATCCTGGTCGTCGAGGACGACCCGGACGTGCGGCGCGTGATCGTGGAGTGCCTGGGCCTGATCGGTTATGCGGTGACGGAGGCGTCGAACGGCACCGAGGGGCTGGCGGCGATCGCCAGCAGCAAACCCGACCTGCTGGTGGTCGACTACGCCATGCCGGACATGACCGGCGCGGAAGTGATCTCGAGGGCACGGTCGCTGGTGGGCGAGCTGCCGGTGATCCTGGCAACCGGGTATGCCGACATGGCGGCTGTCGAACGGCTCGCCGGCAAGCCGGCGATCCTGCGCAAGCCGTTCGACATCAATTCGCTGGGGGCCGCCGTGGCCGACGCGCTCGAAGGCGCTGCCGAGCGCCAGCGGGTCGTGAACGCCTGATCGCGCTTCGAGCCAGGCCGCCGCTTTGCCAGGCGGCGGACGGTCCTCCCGTTCCTCGTCGGCGGCCAATGGGCGCGCAGTGCCGCCCCGAGGGGCAGCTGGAAGTCACGGACCATTGCGAGACGACCGTGCCGGGTCTCTGCGCCGCGGGTGACGTGGCGGTGGACCTGAACCAGATCAACGTCGCCGCCGGGCAGACCGCCATCGCCGCCACCGCGATCCACAACAGCGTGTGACGGCGCCGGCTTGGTCTACCATCGGTGCGTTCCCAGCCCGAGGTAGCGTCCAGTGAAGATCAAGTCAGTCGAGCCTTTCGTCCTGCATGTGCCGGTGACCGGCTCGCAGATCGCCGACAGCACCCACAGCATCACCCACTGGGGCGTGGTGGGCGCCCGCATCGAGACCGAGGACGGTGCGGCGGGCTACGGCTTCACCGGCACCCATGCCGAACTGGCCGGCGACCACCTGATCACGCGCTGCATCGCGACCTGCCATGCGCCGCTGCTGGTGGGCGAGGACGCTTCCGACCTCCAGCGGCTGTGGCTGAAGATCGCGCGCAACCCGGCGCTGCAGTGGATCGGCCGCGCCGGCATCACGACGCTGTCGCACGCGGCCATCGACGTCGCGCTGTGGGACCTCAAGGCCAAGCAGGCGGGGGTGCCGCTGTGGAAGCTGCTCGGCGGCCAGGTGCGCGACCGGGTCCGTGCCTACAACACCGACATCGGCTGGCTCAGCATCGCCGACGACAAGCTGGTGCAAGGCGCACAGCGGGCGGTGGATCAGGGCTTCACCGGCATCAAGATCAAGGTCGGCTCCACCGTCGAGCGCGACCTGCGCCGCCTGGAAGCGGTGCGCCGCGCGATCGGCCCGGACGTCACGCTGGCGGTCGACGGCAACGGCGGCTATGTCTACGTGTTGCTGGACTCGACGTATTGCTATCTACAGCGAGTACATCTTCCGGGGCATCGCGCAGACCGCCGGCAAGCCCGCGGTGCAGGCCGGCTTCGACTACTCGCACGCCAGCGGCTTCTACCTCGGCACCTGGGGCTCGAGCT
>CAVPTY010000002.1:0-46657 GCA_963708655.1 uncultured beta proteobacterium | reverse complement strand
GACCGACGAAAGCCGCGGCGCGCCGCCGATGGTGCTGGACAGCGTCGACCTGGTGATCCGCAACGGCGCACGGCGCCATGCCATGCGGCTGGACGCGACACCGCCGCCGCAATGGGGGGAGCGTTTCACGCTGCGCGGCATGTTCCGCCAGCCGCTGCTGTCGGTGCATGCCGGACGCTGGCAGGACTGGGTGGGACAGTTGCATGGGGACTTCACGCGGGTCGACGTCTCGCAGCTGCGGCGGTACGCGAACCTCGGCGTGGATGTCGCCGCCGGCCATGGCGCGGTGCGCGCCTGGGCCGACATCGAACGCGGCCAGCTGGTGGGCGGCGTGGCGGACGTGGTGCTGGCGGACGTGAACGCCACGCTGGCGCCGCACCTGCAAGCGCTCGCGCTGCGCTACGTCGCCGGGCGCGTCGGCGGCCAGCGGCTGGCCGGCGGCTTCGAGATGCAGACGCAGGGACTGCAGTTCGAAACGCAGGAGGGCCAGCGCTGGCCGGGCGGCAACGTCTTCGTGCGCTGGACGCAGGGCGAGGGCCGCCAGCCCGCGCGCGGCGAACTGCGCGCCGACCAGCTGGACCTGCTGGCCCTGAGCCAGGTCGCCAGCCGCCTGCCGCTCGGCGACGCGATCGCACGCGGCGCTGCTCGCCTATGCGCCCAAGGGCGTGGTCGAGACCTTGCAGGCGTCGTGGCAGGGGCCGCTGGACGACCTGCAGCAGTACGCGGCCAGGGGCAGCGCGACGCGGCTGGAGATCGCGGCGCAGCCGGCCGTGGCCGCGGCGCCGGGCCAGCCGGCGGCCGCCGGCACGCCAGGCATCCGCGGCGCGGCGCTGGAGTTCGACCTGACGCAGGCCGGGGGCAAGGGGCGCCTGGCGATCCGCAATGGTGCCGTGGAAGCACCCGGAGTGTTCGAGGATCCGGTCATCGCGCTCGCGGACCTCGCGGCCGACCTGCAGTGGAGGATCGACGGCGCGGCGATCCAGGCCACGGTGAACAACCTGAAATTCAGCAACGCCGACGCCGTCGGCGAGGGACGCGCCAGCTGGCGCACCGGCACCGCGCCGGGCGCCCGCTTCCCCGGCGTGCTCGACCTGCAGGCGGGCATCAGCCGCGCCAACGGCGCCCGGGTGTACCGCTACCTGCCGCTGGGAGTTCCCAAGAGGGCGCGCGACTATGTGCGCGAGTCGGTGCTGCAAGGCACGGCCACCGGCGCGAAGTTCCGCGTCAAGGGCGACCTGAGCCGCTTTCCGTTCGCCGACGGGCGCGACGGCGAATTCCGCGCCAGCGTCGACGTGCGCGACGTGACCTATGCCTACGTGCCGCGCAGCGCGACCGGCAACGGCCCGCACTGGCCCCCGCTGATGCAACTGGGCGGGCAACTGGTGTTCGAGGGCAACGGAATGCAGGTGCAGGGCGCCGCCGGGCGGCTGGCCGGCGCGCCCGGCCTCGCGGTGAAAGCCGAGGCGCAGATCCCCGACTTCAACGCGACCAGCGTGGCCGTCACCGGCGAGATCCGCGGCCCGCTGGTCCAGGCACTCGCCATCGTGAACAGCTCCCCGCTCGCCGGGTTCACGGCGCACGCGCTGGACCGCGCCAGCGCCACCGGCCCGGCGGAAGTGAAGTTGAAGCTGCAGTTGCCGGTGGCGGCGCTCGAGCAGCCGAAGGTGCAGGGCAGCGTCACGCTGGCCGGCAACGACATCCAGATCACGCCGGACTCGCCGCTGCTGGCCCGCGCGCGCGGCGTCGTCACGTTCAACGAGAACGGCTTCGCGCTGGCCGCAGCGCAGGCGCGCGCGCTCGGCGGCGACGTGCGCCTGGACGGCGGCAGTCGCGGCCAGCCCGGCGTGCCGCTGCCGGCCGGCTCGGACGCGACCATCGCGCTGCGGGCGCAAGGCACGGCGACCGCGGAGGGGTTGCGGCAGGCGAAGGAGCTCGGCTTCGTGTCACGGCTGGCGCGCGACGCGTCGGGCGGCGCCGCCTACCAGCTCCATCTCGCGTTCCGCCGCGGCATTCCGGAGATCACGGTGACCAGCACCTTGCAAGGGCTGGCGCTGAACCTGCCGCCGCCGCTGGCCAAGCCGGCGGAGAGCACGCTGCCCCTGCGCTACGAGAACGTGCTGGTGCCGGGCGGAGCCGCCGGCGCGCGGCTGGACCAGATCGCGGTGGACATCGGCCGGCTCGCTTCCATCGTCTATGTGCGCGACATCGCCGGGGCCGAGCCGCGCGTGCTGCGCGGGGCCCTGGGCGTCGGGCTCGCGCCGGGCGAATCGGCGCCGGTGCCCGCGCAGGGGGTCAGCGCCAACATCAATTTCGCGAGCATCGACTTCGACGCCTGGGAGAACGTGCTCAGCCGCGTGGCGGGGGATGGCGGCGGCCCCGCGCGGGCGGGACAGGCACCTGCGGCGGGTGCGGCCTCCGGTTACCTGCCGAACGTGATCGCCGTGCGCGCGCGCGAACTCACCGTGGAGGGCCGCACGCTGCACGACGTGGTGGTCGGCGGCTCGCGCGAGGGCCCGGTCTGGCGCGCCAGCGTCGACGGCCGAGAGCTCAGCGGCTTCGTCGAATACCGGCAGCCCACCGGCGCCGGCGCCGGGCGGCTGCACGCCCGCCTCGCCCGGCTGGCGATAGCCGCCGCGGCGGCCTCCCAGGTGGAGAGCCTGCTCTACGAGCAGCCGGAGAAGCTGCCGGCGCTGGACATCGTCGTCGACGATTTCGAGCTGAAAGGCAAGAAGCTGGGACGGCTGGAGATCGACGCCGTGAACCGCGGTCCCGGCGTGGTGGCACGCGAAGGCGGCATCCGTGAATGGCGCCTGAACAAGTTGCGCATCGTCACGCCGGAAGCGGAATTCAGCGCCACCGGCAACTGGGCCGCGGTCGGCGCCCAGCCGGTGCCGCCCGGCGCACCGCGGCCGGGGCCGCTGCCGCCGGGCGAGCGGCGGCGCACGGCGATGGACTTCAGGCTCGACATCGCCGATTCGGGCCTGCTGCTCGCGCGCTTCGGCATGAAGGACATCGTGCGCCGCGGCCGCGGGCGCATGGAGGGGCAGATGGCGTGGGTCGGATCGCCGCTGACGATCGACTACCCGTCGCTGAACGGCAACTTCTTCATCAACGTCGAGGCCGGGCAGTTCCTCAAGGCCGACCCGGGGCTGGCCAAGCTGCTGGGAGTGCTCAGCCTCCAGTCGCTGCCGCGGCGCCTGGCGCTCGATTTCCGCGACGTGTTCACGGAAGGATTCGTCTTCGACTTCGTGCGCGGCGACGTCACCATCCAGGAAGGCATGGCAGCCACCAACAACCTGCAGATGAAGGGGGTCAACGCGGCGGTGCTGATGGAGGGCCGCGCCGACATCGCACGCGAGACGCAGGACCTCAAGGTGGTGGTGGTGCCGGAGATCAACGCCGGCACCGCGTCGCTGGTGGCGACCATGATCAATCCGGCGATCGGCCTCGGCAGCTTCCTTGCACAGCTGTTCCTGCGCCAGCCGCTGATGCGCGCCGCCACGCAGGAATTCCACATCGACGGGACCTGGACCGACCCGCGGGTGACCCGGGTCGACCGCCGGGCTCCCGCAACCGAGGCGCGGGACGGCGCGAGCCGCACCGAAGACGCGCGCGAAACTCCAGCAAGGACCAACTGAAATGAAAATCGCAGCGATCCAGATGGTCTCCGGCACCACGGTGGCCGGCAATCTCGAGCAGGCCGGCGCCCTGATCCGGGAAGCCGCCGCGGCCGGCGCCGAACTGGCCGTGCTGCCGGAGTATTTCTGCCTGATGGGCCGCAGGGACGGCGACAAGCTGGCGGTGCGCGAGCCGTTCGGCGCCGGCGCGATCCAGGACTTCCTTGCCCGGACCGCGCGCGACTGCGGCCTCTGGCTGGTGGGCGGCACGCTGCCGCTCGAGGCGTCCGACGCGGCGCACGTGCGCAACACGTCGCTGGCGTTCTCGCCGGCCGGCGAACGGGTGGCGCGCTACGACAAGATCCACCTGTTCCGGTTCGAGAACGGGCGTGAGCGCTACGACGAATCGCGCGTGATCGAGGCCGGCAGCGGCACGGCGTCGTTCGTGCTGCGCGACCGCGCCGGCCGCGACTGGCGCATCGGCATGAGCGTGTGCTACGACCTGCGCTTTCCCGAGCTGTATCGCGCGCTCGCCGCCGACGTGCTGCTGGTGCCCAGCGCCTTCACCTACGTCACCGGCCGGGCGCATTGGGAACTGCTGCTGCGGGCCCGGGCCGTGGAGAACCTGGCCTACGTGGTCGCTGCGGCCCAGGGCGGCGAGCACGAGAACGGCCGCCGGACCTGGGGTCACAGCATGGTGGTCGATCCCTGGGGCGAGGTGCTGGGCCAGCGCGAGCAAGGAGCGGGCGTGGTGGTCGCCGAGCTCGACGCGGCGCGCCAGGCCAGCCTGCGCGTGCAACTGCCTGCGCTGGAGCATCGGGTCCTATGAGTGCAGCGAGCGGGGAGCCGGTCGCGGCCGCGCCGGGCGCGCCGGGCGGGGCGGGCCCGCCGCTGTGGGTGTTGCTGGTGGCGCTGGTCGCCGGCATGCTGATGACGCTGGTGTGGCTGGCCGGCCGCTACGAGGCGAGCCAGGTGCAGGACAAGCTCGAGCGCGATACCGGGGAAGCGGTGAGCGAGATCCGCGACGCGCTGAACCGCAACGTGCAACTGCTGCTGGCCCTGCAATCGGCGCACGGCCAGCGCGGCGACTGGGAACGCGAGGCGCAGGCGCTGCTGCGCGAGCACCCGGAGTGGGTGCGCATCGAGTGGCGCGACGCGGCGCTGCTACCGCTCGCCGTCGTCGATTCGCCGTTTCGCCCGCCGGCCTTCGAGCGCATGGGCCGTGCCCAAGCGCAGGCGGACGTCGCACTGGCATGCGCCGGCGCGCGCCGCATGAGCGGCCCCGGGTATTCGGGGAGCTACTTCCTGCCGCAGGTCGACGGCATGGGAATCGAGGTGATGGAGCTGTGCCTGCCGCACATGACCCATGGCCAGTTGAGCGGCTACGTGGTGGCCACCTACTCGCTGGAGGCCGTACTGGCGACGCTGGTCGGTCCGCAGTTGCGGCGCGGCCAGGAGGTCTCTTTCACCGAAGCCGACGGCACCCGGCTCGCGCTGCACGGCGTGCCGCGCCGCGGCCGCCGCGTGTTCACCGCGCAGCAGCTGCTGGACCTGCCCGGCAACACCATCGTGCTGCGCATCGACAGCTGGCACGGCGCCCCGGATCTGTTCCCGAACGTGCTCACGGCGCTGGTGACGGCCATGTCGATCGCGCTGGTGGTGGTGCTCTTCGTGCTGGGCAAGGACATGCGCCTGCGCCTGCGCGCCGAGCAGGACCTGGCCGAGGCGCTGGCGTTCCGCAAGGCGATGGAGGACTCGCTGGTGACCGGCCTGCGCGCGCGTGACCTGCAGGGCCGCATCACCTACGTCAATCCGGCGTTCTGCCAGATGGTGGGCTTCACGCCCGAAGAGCTGATGGGGCACTCCAATCCGGCGCCCTACTGGCCGCCGGAACTGGTGGACGAATACGCCAAGCGCCAGGAGATCCGCCTGGCCGGACAGCAGGCACTGCCGCGCGAAGGCTACGAATCGGTGTTCATGCGCAAGGACGGCTCGCGTTTTCCGGTCCTGATCATCGAGGCGCCGCTGATCGACGCCCAGGGCGTGCAGACCGGGTGGATGAGCGCCTTTCTCGACATCAGCGAACAGCGCCGCATCGAGGAACTCTCGCGCGCCAGCCAGGAGCGGCTGCAGGCGACCGCGCGGCTGGCGACGGTGGGCGAAATGGCATCCCTGCTGAGCCATGAACTGAACCAGCCGCTGGCCGCGATCTCCAGTTACGCCAGCGGTTCGATCAACCTGCTGCAGGCACACGCGGCGAGCGCTGCCGGCTCCGCCGCGATCGCCGACGTCGAAGTGGCGATGCGCCGCATCGCCGAACAGGCCGAACGCGCCGGCAAGGTGATCAAGAGCGTGCACGACTTCGTGCGCCGCAGCGACAAGGACCGCGCACCGGTCGCGCCGCAGCACCTGCTCGACGCGATCATGCCGCTGGTGAGCCTGCAGGCGCGCGAGCTGGGGGTGCGGGTGCAGGTGCGCGCGCGGCCCGGCCTGCCGCCGGTGCTGTGCGACCGCACCATGGTCGAACAGGTGCTGCTGAACCTCGCTCGCAACGCCATGCAGGCGATGGACGAGGCCGGCGTGGCCGCGCCGGCGCTGGTGTTCGACGCGCGCCCGGCGCCCGGCGACCGGCTCGAGTTCTCGGTCAGCGACGTCGGCCCGGGCATTCCGGACGAGGTCAAGGCGCGCCTGTTCACGCCGTTCTTCACCACCAAGTCGGAGGGGATGGGGCTCGGCCTCAGCCTGTGCCGGACGGTGGTGGAGCAGCACGGCGGCTCGCTCGCGTACGAGCCGAACCGGCCGCGCGGTACCATTTTCAGGTTCACGCTTGCGCAGGCGCGGGTTCCCGCCGCCGCGCTCGCCGCCACCGCCTGATGCAGCCCGCGACCGATGCCACCGTGTTCATCGTCGACGACGATGCCAGCGTCCGCGAGGCGCTGGCCTGGCTGTTGCGCTCGCGGCACCTGCTGAGCGAAGTCTTCCCCGGGGCCGCGGAGTTCGACGCGATGCTCGAGGAAGGATGGCAGCCGACGCGGCCTTGCTGCCTGCTGCTCGACGTCCGGATGCCCGGCATGAGCGGGCTCGCTCTGTTCGACAAGCTGGTCGAGCGGGAACTGGCGCACGTGATGCCGGTGATCTTCCTCAGCGGCCACGCCGACGTGCCGACGGCGGTGACCATGGTCAAGCGCGGCGCCTTCGATTTCTGCGAGAAGCCGTTCTCCGACAATGCGCTGGTCGACCGGGTCGAACAGGCGCTGCGGCGCTCGGCCGAAGTGCTGCAGGAGCGGCACCGGCAACGGATGCTGCAGGCGCGCCTGACAGAACTCACCGGGCGCGAGCGCGACGTGATGCGGCTGGTGGTCGAGGGGCTGCCCAACAAGCTGATCGCGGACCAGCTCGACATCAGCGTGCGCACGGTGGAAGTGCACCGGGCCCGGGTCTTCGACAAGATGGACGTGAAGTCCGCCGTCGAGCTCGCCAACATGCTCCGGCGGCCGTGATGCTCAGGGCTCGTCGTCGCGTCGCGGCTCGCCCTTGCTGCGCCCGGAGAACATGGTCCACCACACGATCAGCAGCAGCAGCCCCAGGGCGAGCAGCGCTTCCAGCAGGATCAGCAGCATGAACCGGTTCCTTGGTGCGTTGCGCGTGTGGGCGGTGGAGGCGTCGATTGTAGGAGCGCTCGCCGCGTGTTCCAGCGTGCCGCTTTCGCCGCCGGACGCGGCGCCGGCCGCTGCCACCGCGCCTGCCGCGCAAGCGCCGGGCGCCGTCCTGACCCAGGGCCGCAGCCGCTGGGTGCCGGCGCCGTGGTCCGAACTGCCGGGTTTCGGCGACGACCCGCTGCACGAGGCGTGGAACGCCTGGGTGCGCAGCTGCGAGCGGCCGCCCGCGGCGTTTGTGCCGCTGTGCCCGCAAGTGCGCCGGCTGATGCTGGGTTCGGCGGACGAGCAGCGCGCCTGGATGATCGAGCAGCTGCAGCCGTACCGGGTGGAGCCGTTGGACGGCCCGGCCGAGGGACTGCTGACCGGGTACTACGAGCCGCTGCTGGAAGCCAGCCGCCAGCCGACGGCGACGCACACCGTGCCGCTGTACCGCCCGCCGGCGACGCTCGCCAGCCGCCGCCCCTGGTATTCGCGCCAGGAGATCGACACGCTGCCGGAGGCGCTGGCGGCGCTGCGCGGGCGCGAGATCGGCTACCTGGCCGATCCGGTCGACGCGCTGGTGCTGCAGATCCAGGGGTCGGGGCGGGTGCGGATCACGGAAAGCGACGGCAGTCACCGGCTGGTGCGGCTGGCGTTCGCCGGCAGCAACGAGCATCCGTACCGCAGCGTCGGCGGCTGGCTGCTGCAGCAGGGCGCGCTGCGCGACGCCTCCTGGCCCGGCATCCGCGCCTGGGTGGCGCGCAACCCGCAGCGCGTGCAGGAGATGCTGTGGAGCAATCCGCGCACGATCTTCTTTCGCGAGGAGCCGCTGTCGCCGCTGGACGCCGCGTTCGGGCCGCGCGGCGCGCAAGGCGTGCCGCTGACGCCCGGCCGCTCGATCGCGGTCGACCGCGAGAGCATCCCTTACGGCGCGCCGGTGTGGCTCGCGTCGAGCGGGCCGGTGGTCGACCTCAAGCGCCTGGTGCTGGCCCAGGACACCGGCAGCGCGATCGTGGGCGCGGTGCGGGCCGACTTCTTCGCCGGCTGGGGCGCCGAGGCGGGCGAACTGGCCGGCCGCCTCAAGCAGCCGCTGCGCCTGTGGGTGCTGTGGCCGCGCCAGCCGTCCCGGTGAATTTCCGGCTGCGCGTGACTCACTGGCGGGCGGGGCTTGCGCGCGAGCCACCGCGGCCGCTTGCGGCCGCACAATGGCGCCATGGTGACGAGCCTCCCAGTCACTCCATGCCGCCGGGCCGTGTCGGCCGCCGCACTGGCCGCCGCCGTGCTCGGCGCCTGCACGGCGGCGCCCCAGGCGCCGCCCGCGTCCGCCCCGGCTTCCGCGGTGGCGCCCGCCAGCGCGCCCGCCGCCGCAGGCCTGCCACGGTATCGCTGCGATCACGGCATCGCCTTCACGGTGCAGTACGGCGACGACTCCGTCACCATCGATGCCGGTGCGCGCGGCCGCCACGTGCTGCTGCGCGACGCCGGCGGCGTGACGCCGCAGCACACGGTCTACAGCAATGACGGGTTGAAGGCGGAGTTCGGCCTCGGCGCCGCTGGCAACGAGGCCATCCTGCGTTACGCGGAACCGCCACTGGTCGCCCGCTGCGTTCGCGAGTGAGCCGGCGCTGTCAGCCTTTGGTATCTGCCGCTGGGGCGACATCCCCACGCGAGACTTTCCCGCACGGCGGTCATACACTGTGCAGTTGCCGTAACTGCCCCACGGCTCGAGCGCCGGTCCGAAACGCGTCCGGGGCCCAGGGCCCGACATGGAGACACGAAGTCGATGAACGCTCCCCTGCCTGAACATATCCGCAAGGCCCTCGAGACCGTCACGCTGGACGACAAGTATTCGCTGGACTACGGCCGTGCCTTCATGAGCGGCGTGCAGGCGCTGGTGAAGCTGCCGATGCTGCAGCGGCTGCGCGACGCCAAGGTCGGAAAGAACACGGCCGGCTTCATCAGCGGCTATCGCGGCTCGCCGCTGGGCGGCTACGACCAGGCGCTGTGGAAGGCCGACAAGTACCTCAAGGCGCAGAACATCGTCTTCCAGCCGGGCGTCAACGAGGAACTCGCCGCCACCGCGCTGTGGGGCACGCAGCAACTGGGCTTCACGCCGCCGGGGACCCACAAGTTCGACGGCGTCTTCGGCATCTGGTACGGCAAGGGCCCGGGCGTCGACCGCTCCGGCGACGTGTTCAAGCACGCCACCATGGCCGGCACCACGCCCTGGGGCGGCGTGATCGCCGTCGCCGGCGACGACCACGTGGCCAAGAGCTCGACGGCCGCCCACCAGAGCGACCATATCTTCAAGGCCTGCGGCCTGCCGGTGTTCTTCCCGTCGTCGGTACAGGAGATCCTCGACCTGGGCATCCATGCCTTCGCCCTCAGCCGCTATGCCAGCGTCTGGGCCGGCATGAAGACGATCCAGGAGATCGTCGAATCCGCCGCCACCGCGATGATCGATCCGGACCGGGTCGAGATCCGCATCCCGACCGACTTCGAGATGCCGCCCGGCGGCCTGCACATCCGGTGGCCGGACGCGCCGCTGGAACAGGAAGCGCGCCTGTTCGACTACAAGTGGTACGCCGCGCTCGCCTACATCCGCGCCAACCGGCTCAATTACAACGTCATCGAAGGACCCGGCGACCGCTTCGGCATCATCGCCAGCGGCAAGGCCTGGAACGACACGCGCCAGGCGCTGCTGGACCTGGGGCTGGACGACGAGACCTGCCGCCACCTCGGCATCCGGCTGCACAAGGTGAACGTGGTCTGGCCGCTCGAGGCGCAAGGCACCCACGAATTCGCTCGCGGCTTGCGCGAGATCCTGGTGGTCGAGGAAAAGCGCCAGATGATCGAGTACCAGCTCAAGGAACAGCTGTACGACTGGCCGGATGCGGCGCGGCCCAAGGTCGTCGGCAAGTTCCGTGACGACGAGCGCGGCCACTCCGGCGGCGAATGGTCGCTGGCGAACCCGGCGGCCAACACGCTGCTGCGCGCCAACGCGGAACTGTCGCCGCCGCAGATCGCCCGCGCCATCGCCGAGCGCCTGCGCAAGCTCGGCGTGGACGCCGGCATCGCCGCGCGGATGGATGCGCAGCTGGCGATCCTGGAGGCCAAGGAGCGGGCCATGCAGGTGCTGGAAGTCAAGTCCGAGCGCATGCCGTGGTTCTGCTCCGGCTGCCCGCACAACACGTCCACCGTGGTGCCGGAAGGCTCGCGCGCCATGGCCGGCATCGGCTGCCACTTCATGTCCATCTGGATGGACCGGGCGACGGTCGGCTTCACGCAGATGGGCGGCGAGGGCGTGCCGTGGGTCGGCCAGCAGCCGTTCTCGAAGGAGCAGCACGTGTTCGCCAACATCGGCGACGGCACCTACTTCCACAGCGGCCTGCTGGCGATCCGCCAGTCGGTGGCCGCCGGCGTGAACATCACCTACAAGATCCTCTACAACGACGCGGTGGCGATGACCGGCGGCCAGCGGGTCGGCGAGCGCCCCGAAGGCCACTCGGTGCTGCAGATCGCGCAGAGCATGATCGCCGAGGGCGCGGTGCGCGTGCTGATCGTGACCGACGAGCCGCAGAAGTACGAGCACGCCAAGCTGCCCGCCGATGTGGAGGTGCGGCACCGCGACCAGCTCGATCGCACCCAGCGCGAGCTGCGCGAGGTCAAGGGCTGCACGGTGATCATCTACGACCAGACCTGCGCCACCGAGAAGCGGCGCCGCCGCAAGCGCGGCACCATGGTCGACCCGGCCGTGCGCGTCGTCATCAACGACCTGGTCTGCGAAGGCTGCGGCGACTGCAGCGCCAAGAGCAACTGCCTGTCGGTGGAACCGCTGGAAACGGAGTTCGGCCGCAAGCGCGCGATCAACCAGAGCACCTGCAACAAGGACACGAGCTGCCTCAAGGGCTTCTGCCCCAGCTTCGTCACGGTCGAAGGCGGCCAGCTGAAGAAGAAGGCCAGGGGCAAGGCGCTGTCGCCGGCCGAGCTCGGCCGCTGCCCGAGCCGCAGCTGCCGGCGGTGTGCGGCGCCTACGGCATCCTGGTGGCCGGCGTCGGCGGCACCGGCGTGATCACGATCGGCCAGCTGCTGGGCATGGCGGCCCACCTCGAAGGCAAGGGCATCGTCACGCAGGACTCCGCGGGCCTGGCGCAGAAAGGCGGCGCGACCTGGAGCCACATCCAGATCGCGAACCACGCCGACGAC
The DNA here is from genome assembly GCA_963708655.1 of uncultured beta proteobacterium. Lineage (GTDB taxonomy): Bacteria > Pseudomonadota > Gammaproteobacteria > Burkholderiales > Burkholderiaceae_C > Ramlibacter. The sequence continues at coordinate 35,196 of CAVPTY010000002.1, read as the reverse complement.
GATCCGCACCACCAGCGTCGGCACCGCCGACGCCGACCTGGTGATCGGCTGCGACCCGATCGTCGCCGCCAGCAAGAGACGCTGGCTGTGCATGCGCGAAGGCCGCACGTATGGTCGCCCTCAACTCGTACAGCACGCCGACGGCCGCCTTCGTGAAGAACGCCGAACTGGGCCAATCCCGGCACAGGCCTGTGCCGCCGAGATCGCCAAGGCCGTCGGTGCGCAGTCCGTCGCGTCGTTCAACACCGAGGTGGCCGCCACCAGGCTGATGGGCGACTGCATCTATGCCAACCCGATGTTGCTCGGCTACGCCTGGCAGAAGGGGCTGATCCCGCTGGGCCGCGAATCGCTGCTGCGCGCGATGGAGCTGAACGGCGTCGCCGTCGAGAACAACAAGAGCGCCTTCGAATGGGGGCGCCAGGCCGCGCACACCCCCGACGCGGTCGAGAAGCTGGTCACGCCGGCGCAGGTGGTCGAGCTGCGCAAGCGCGAAACGCTCGAGAGCGTCGTGGCCCGCCGGGTCGAGTTCCTGACGGCCTATCAGAATGACGCCTATGCCGCTGCCTATCGGGACTTCATCGAGAAGGTTCGCGCCGCCGAAACCGCGCTGGGCCGCACGACGCTCAGCGAGGCCGTAGCCAGGAACCTGTTCAAGCTGATGGCGTACAAGGATGAATACGAGGTCGCCCGCCTGCACGCCGAAACCGGCTTCCGGGACCGGATTTCCGAGCTGTTCGAGGGCGACTTTCAGGTGCACTACCACCTGGCGCCGCCGCTGGTGGCCAAGCGCAACGACAAGGGCGAACTGGTCAAGCGCAAGTACGGCCCGGCGATGTTCGGCGTGTTCAAGGTCCTGGCGAGGCTCAAGGGCCTGCGCGGCACCCCGCTGGACATCTTCGGCCGCACCGAAGAGCGGCGCAGCGAGCGTGCGCTGGTCGGCGAGTACCGCGCCAGCATCGAGCAGGTGCTGGCCGGGTTGAATGCCGGCAACCATGCGCTCGCGGTCGACATCGCGCGCATCCCCGACCAGATCAAGGGCTTCGGGCATGTGAAGGCGCGCAATCTGACGGCAGCGCGGGTGCAATGGCAGCAACTGCTGCAGCAGTGGCAGCAGCCGGCGGCCACCCGCCAGGCCGCCTGAGGGTGCGGCCGGCCCGCGTCATACAATTCCTGGTTCCGCCGCCGGCATCCGTGCCGGCAGCTTGACCGTGCCGATTCGACTCTCTTCCTGGAGCCAAAGTGTTCATTTCCACCGCCTATGCCCAAACCGCCGCCGGCGGCGACATGCAGTCCTCCCTCATGAGCATGCTGCCCCTGGTGCTGATGTTCGTGGTGCTGTATTTCGTCATGATCCGGCCCCAGATGAAGCGGCAGAAGGAACACCGGGCCATGATCGACGCGCTGGCCAAGGGCGACGAAGTGGCCACCGCGGGGGGTCTCCTGGGCAAGGTCACCAAGCTGGGCGACGCGTACCTGGGCCTGGAGATCGCCAACGGCATCGAGGTGCAGGTGCAGCGGACTGCCGTGGTGCAGGTCCTGCCGAAGGGAAGCATCAAGTAAGGTGAGCGCGCGGGTGCCGCGCGCCACGCGACCTTTGTCTTCCTGCACTCGATATTCATGAACCGATACCCGGCCTGGAAATACGCGATCCTCGTGATCGCGCTGCTCGTGGGGGCGATCTACACGCTTCCGAACTTCTTCGGCGAGGCACCCGCGGTGCAGGTCTCGTCGGCCAAGGCCACCGTCAAGGTGGACGGCGCCACGCGCGAACGCATCGAGCGGGCGCTCGCGGGTGCGGGCATCCGGCCGCAAGCGGTGACGCTGGATACGGCTTCGGTCAAGGTGCGCCTGGACAGCACCGACACCCAGCTCAAGGCCAAGGATGCGATCCAGCGGGCGCTGGTCTCCGACCCGGCCGACCCGGCGTACATCGTCGCCCTCAACCTGATCTCGGGCTCGCCGCGGTGGCTGTCCGCGCTCCATGCGGCCCCGATGTACCTCGGCCTGGACCTGCGCGGCGGCGTCCACTTCATGCTGCAAGTCGACATGCAGGCGGCGCTGACGAAGAAGGCGGAGTCGCTGGCCGGCGATCTGCGCACGGTGCTGCGCGAGAAGAACATCCGCCATGGCGGCATCACCCGCAACGGCCAGACGGTGGAAGTGCGGCTGCGCGATGCCCAGACGCTGCAACAGGCTCGCGCCGTCATTGCCGACCAGTTCCCCGACCTGCAGGTGGCGGAAACGCCGGACGGCACGGAATTCAAGGTGGTGGGCAGCATCAAGCCGGAAGCGGCCCGCCTCGTGCAGGAGCAGGCGGTGCGCCAGAACATGGTGACCCTGCACAACCGGATCAACGAGCTCGGCGTCGCCGAGCCGGTGATCCAGCAGCAGGGACTGGACCGGATCGTGGTGCAGCTGCCCGGGGTGCAGGACACCGCCAAGGCCAAGGACATCCTGGGCCGCACCGCGACGCTGGAAGTGCGAATGGTGGACGAGAGCGCCGAGGCCCGGGCCGCCGAACTGGGCACCGGACCGGTGCCGTTCGGCGCGGAAAAGTACATCGAGCGCGGCGGCCAGCCGGTGGTCGTGAAGAAGCAGGTCGTCCTCACCGGCGACAACCTCACCGACGCGCAGGCCGGTTTCGACAGCCAGACCCAGGAGCCGGCGGTGCACCTGACGCTGGACGCCAAGGGCGCGCGGATCTTCAAGGACATCACGCGCGAGAACATCGGCAAGCGCATGGCGATCCTGCTGTTCGAGAAGGGCAAGGGTGAGGTCGTCACGGCGCCGGTGATCCGCAGCGAGATCGGCGGCGGCCGGGTCCAGATCTCGGGCCGGATGACCACCGTCGAGGCCAACGACGTGGCCCTGCTGCTGCGCTCCGGCTCGCTGGCGGCGCCGATGGAGATCATCGAGGAATTCACCATCGGCCCGAGCCTGGGCAAGGAAAACATCGAGAAGGGTTTCCAGAGCGTCGCCTGGGGCTTCCTGGCCATCTGCGTCTTCATGATCGCGTATTACATGCTGTTCGGCGTGTTCTCGTCGGTCGCGCTGGGCGTGAACCTGCTGCTGCTGGTGGCAGTGCTCTCCATGTTGCAGGCCACCCTGACCCTGCCCGGCATGGCGGCCATGGCCCTCGCGCTGGGCATGGCCATCGACTCGAACGTGCTGATCAACGAACGGGTGCGGGAGGAGCTGCGCAATGGCGCCTCGCCGCAGGCCGCCATCAATACCGGCTACGAGCGGGCGTGGGGGACGATTTTCGATTCGAACATCACCACCTTGATCGCCGGCGTGGCCCTGCTGATCTTCGGCTCCGGGCCGGTGCGCGGTTTCGCGGTGGTGCACTGCATCGGCATCCTGACGTCGATGTTCTCCGCGGTGTTCTTCTCGCGCGGGCTGGTGAACTTCTGGTACGGCCGGAAGAAGAAATTGAAGTCGGTCTCGATCGGCACGGTCTGGCGTCCCCAGGCGGATGCGGCTATAACCAAGGCCGAGTAAGGCAGAAGGCATTCACGTGGAGTTCTTTCGAATCCGCCGGGACATCCCGTTCATGAGGAACGCGTTGGTCTTCAACGTGATTTCCTTCATCACCTTCGCTGCCGCCGTGTTCTTCCTGGTCACCCGGGGCTTGCACCTGTCGGTGGAGTTCACCGGCGGCACCGTCATGGAGGTCGGCTATTCGCAGGCGGCCGAGGTCGAGAAGGTGCGCCAGACGGTCGCCGGGCTCGGCTTTGCCGACGTCCAGGTGCAGACCTTCGGGACGTCCCGCGACGTGCTGATCCGGCTGCCGGCGCAGAAAGGGGTGAGCTCCGCCCAGCAAAGCGAGAAGGTGCTGGCGGCGCTCAAGGCGCAGGATCCGGGCGTCAGCCTCAGGCGCACCGAGTTCGTCGGCCCGCAGGTGGGCGAGGAACTCGCCACCGACGGCCTCAAGGCACTGGCGATGGTGATCGCCGGGATCATGATCTACCTGGCCGTCCGCTTCGAATGGAAGTTCGCGGTGGCGGCGATCATCGCCAACCTGCACGACGTGGTCATCATCCTCGGCTTCTTCGCCTTCTTCCAGTGGGAGTTCTCGCTGGCCGTGCTGGCGGCCGTGCTGGCCGTGCTCGGGTACTCCGTCAACGAGTCGGTGGTCATCTTCGACCGGATCCGCGAGAACTTCCGGCGCTACCGCAAGATGGACACGGTGGCGATCATCGACAACGCGATCACGTCGACGATCAGCCGCACCATCATCACGCACGGCTCCACGCAGGTCATGGTGCTGTCCATGCTGCTGTTCGGCGGCCCGACCCTGCACTATTTCGCCATGGCCCTGACCATCGGCATCCTGTTCGGCATCTATTCCTCCGTCTTCGTGGCCGCGGCCATCGCCATGTGGCTGGGCATCAAGCGCGAAGACCTGGTCAAGTCCCAGCCCCGCAAGGAAGGGGATCCCAGCGACCCGAACGCGGGCGCCACGGTGTAGGGGCCGCCCTTGAGCACACAGCGTCCAGCCCGCGAGTCCGCCTCGGCCCTGGCCCGGCGTGTGCGCGAGCAGTTCGTGGCGCACATCGAGGCGGCGCTGCCGCCGATGCTGCAGGCGATCCATGCCCGCTTGGCGGAACTGGCCGAGAACACGCTCAATGCCAGGGAAATGTACGAGTTGCGGGACGCGCTGATCGAGGTCGAGCGCAAGGGCCCGGACTGGGTGCGCGGCACGGGCACCGAATGGCGCAAGGCGATCGCGCCGCCGGCCAGCACCGGACGCACGCGCATGGAGCCGGTGAGCCTCGAGCTGATCGGCGACGAAGTGGTGGAGCGCAAGATCCTGGCGTCGCGGCTGGCGCTCGCGATCCGCGAGAAGTCGTCCTGGGAGCTCAACGACCTGCGCGTTCGGATGCAGCATCTGGAGGGCGACGGCGCGCTCGAGGGGGCGGACGTGCTGCGCCCCGAGTCGCTGACGCAGATCGTCGTGGAGCAGTGGGACAAGTCTGGACTCACCCGCGAGCAATGGACGATGGTGCATGACATCGTCCAGGCCGGCCTCGCCGAACAGTTGCTCAAGGGGTACAAGGCCGCCAACGAGTACCTGATCAACAAGGGCGTGCTGCGGGACATCGACCTCAGCCGGCGGGTGAAGCGGGCCGCGCCCGCCCCTGGCGCGCGGCGCCCGGACGGCGAACCGCAGGGTTACGACCAGCCCGAGCAGCCGTACGACGGGCAGGGTGCCGCCGGCGGTTACCAGGGCTATGACGGTGGCTACCAAGGCGGTTACCAGGGCGGCTACCAGGGCGGCTACCAGGGCGGCAATCAAGGCGGCTACCCGGGTGGCGGTCAGGGCGGGTACCAGGGCGGCGGCTACCAGGGCGCAAGCCACTCCCAAGGGGGCCAGGGCCAACAGGCCTCCCGCGGTGGGCAGGGGGGCAGGTACGAGGGCGGCCATGGTCAGGGGGCCGGCCAATACGGCTCCGGCCCCGCGCAGGATGGCTGGTACGCCGGCCAGCATGAGCCGGGAGCGGGACACCCACCCGGTGCGCGCGGCGGGGTGGCCGACGAAACCCGGATGATGACCTCGCGCCCCGACCTGCGCGGCCAGGTGATGCGCGGCGCCGGCGTGCTGGGTCAGCTGAAACGCTTTCTCAGGGAGCGGGTGGGCTTCGAAGGTGGCGCGGGCACGACTCCTTCGCCGGCGCTGGCCGATGCCATCGCGCACGAGCAGGCGACGCAGCGCGACACGCAGCAGCAGGTGCGCGCCGGCATCGACACCAGCGGCATCGTGTACGACGACGCCGCGGTGCGGCAGGTGGCGGGCGACCTGCGGCGGCGCACCGGCGAGCTGAAGAAGAAGGCCGGCACCCAGACCGAAAAGGCGATCATCGAGATCGTCGCATTGATGTTCCAGAGCATCCTGGCCGAAGAACGCATTCCTCCGGCCATCCGGGTCTGGTTCGCGCGGCTGCAGATGCCGGTGCTGCGGGTCGCCATCGCCGAGCCCGAGTTCTTCGGTTCCCTCGAGCATCCGGCGCGCCAGCTGATCGATCGGATGGGCTCTTGCGTACTCGGCTTCAACGCCACCGACATCAGCGGCAGCGCCCTCGAGATCGAGATCAAGCGGGTGGTGCAGGTGATCGAGCAGTATCCCGAGACCGGCCGCCGGGTGTTCCAGCTGGTCTACGACGAATTCCTGCAGTTCCTCTCCCGCTTCCTGACCGAGAAGGGGCCGACGCAGCGCCTCGTGACGGTGGCGCAGCAGGTCGAGCAGAAGGAAACGCTGGCGGTGCAGTACACGATCGAGTTGCGCACGATGCTGGCCGAAATGCCGGTGCGCGAGGAAATTCGCGAATTCCTGTTCAAGGTGTGGGCGGAGGTGCTGGCGCTCGCCGCGGTCAAGCACGGCGCGCAGCACGAGGACACGCTGGCGCTCAAGAAATGTGCGTCCGAGCTGGTCTGGGCCGCCAGCGCCAAGCCCAACCGGGCCGAGCGGGCGCGGGTGATCCAGGACCTGCCGCGGCTGCTGCAGCGGCTGCGGCACGGCATGTCCCTGATCGGCATGGAAGGCCCCGAGCAGGAGTCACAGATCAAGTTGATCGGCGACATCCTGGCCGACGCCTTCCTGCTCAAGACCGAGGCCATTCCGCGCGAGCGCATCGAGGACATGGCCGAACGGCTGGCGCACCTGGAGGATTTCGTCATGACGGCGGACTCCAGCACCGAACTGCCGCTGGACGCGGAGAGCATCGAGCTGATGCTCGGCATCGACGCCTCGATGATCGAAGTCGTCGCCGACGGCGGCTCCAAGCCGAGTTCGGCCATGCTGGCCTGGGCCGCGGAACTGCAACTGGGCCACTGGTTCTCGCTGGATCACAACGGGGCGACCAGGCAGGTGCAGTACGCATGGCGCAGCGACCGTGGACAGCTGCACCTGTTCGCGGCGCCCGATGGCCGCAGCTACCTGATCCAGGCCAAGCGGCTGGCCGCCTACCTGCAGGCCGGGCTGCTGCTGCCGGCCGAGGAAGAAGCACTCACCGTCCGGGCGACGCGCGAGGCGCTCGCCAAGCTCGACGCGAATCCGGAACGGCTGCTGCAGTAAGGTCGCCGGCTGCGCGCCGGCAAGCGCGCTCAGTGCGCCAGGCGGTTGTCGCTGTCGTCGCAGAGCTCGTCCAGCACCAGCGCGTCGGGCTCTTGCCCGAAGCTCCAGTACACCATCAGGACGATGATCTTGAGGTCGTCGAGGGCGACCGGGTCGCCGGGCGCCGCCATCGCGCGATCGACCACGATCTCCCGCATGGCCGACGGCAGCACGCCGGACGATTCCAGGAACGAAATGAACCCGAGGCACTGCGCGCCCAGGTGGTCCTGTTCGGCGACCGAGTAGATGCGCATGCTGCTGGTCGACTGCGCACGCCCGGCGTCGGGGGCATCGGCCAGCGGCTCCACGTCCGCATCGGCAAGGCAAGTGCTCTGCGCCGCGAGATGCAGGCCGCCCAGCCAGACCAGGGCCTCGTGGATTTCGGTCGGTTCGAACCCGTGCGCACTGAGCCGCCGTTCGAGTTGCGGCAATTCGGGGCACGCGTCGCCGCGCCAGTAGTGTTCGTAGACGAAAACGAGCACTTCAAACATGCCCCAATATAGCCCAGAACCTCGACCCCATCGGTAAACACCATGCCAAGAGTGTTGCGCTGCGACCTCAGGGTCACGCGCTGCCCACGCGCTGGAACAGCCCGCCCGGCAGCCGCGCCACGACGCCGGCCAGTTCGTGCTCCAGCAGTCGTGCCTGCAGCACGGACGGCGCGATGCCGGTGCGCGCGACGAGCGCGTCCAGGGTCACCGGGTCGAAGCCCAGCGCCGCCAGCACTTCGTCCTCGCGGCCGCTACCGGCAGCAGGCTCGCCGGGCAGCGCCGCTGCCGCGGGCGCGCCGCTCAGTTCTTCCAGCACGTCCTGCGCGGTTTCGACCAGCTTCGCCCCCTGCTTCAGGAGTGCGTGGCAGCCGCGCGCCTGTGGCGAGTGGATCGAGCCCGGAATGGCGAAGACCTCCTTGCCCTGTTCCGCGGCCAACCGCGCGGTGATCAGGGAGCCCGAGCGCAGCGCCGCCTCCACCACCACCGTGCCCTCGCTGAGCGCCGCGATGATGCGGTTGCGCCTCGGGAAGTTCGCCGGCAGCGGCGGGGTGCCGAGCGGGTACTCGCTCACCAGCAGGCCGCGCCGTGCGATGTCGTGCGCCAGTGCCAGGTGCTGCCGCGGGTAGACCCGGTCCACTCCGGTCCCGACGACGGCGATGGTGGCGAGCCGGTCCGGCGCCGCGCCCTCCAGGGCTCCTCCATGGGCCGCGCCGTCGATGCCCAGCGCCAGCCCGGACACCACGGTCAGCCCTGCTTCGGCCAGGCTGCGGCCGAGACGACGGGCGTTCGAGAGGCCCTGGGGCGTGGGATTGCGGCTGCCGACCACGGCGACGGCCCGCGGCCACGTGGCCGGCACTGCGCCGGTCACGTACAGCATCAGCGGCGGGTCCTCGGTCTGGAGCAGCGCCGCCGGGTAGGCGGCGTCGGCGAGGGTGAGGATGTGCCGTGGTGGCGCAGCGCTCTCCTGCAGCCAGGCCCACGTGGCATCCAGCTGGGTGGCCAGCTGCGGCGGCTCGGCGGCCAGGGCCCGCGCTTGGGCGTCGGTGGCGAGTTGCCGCAGCGCGGCCGCAGGTTGCCCGAAGATGGCGCCAGGAAGCCCGAAGGCGGCGAGCAGGCGCCGCGCGACCAGGTCGCCCACGCCCGGCGTCAGCGCCAGCCGCAGCCAGGCGGCCAGCTCCTCGCGCTCCATGGCGGCGCGGCGGCTACTGCGGGCTGGCGATCCGGTCGCCAACCTGCACGGTGTCGCTGATCTCCATGATCAGCGCGTAGGAAAGCTTTTCGAACGGCCGGAACACCATCAGCAGCCCGTTGCGCTCGTCCGGCAGCTTGATGTTGGTGCGCTCGCCCGGTTGCGAGCGGTCCACGCGCCGGTCACCGGCCTTGAGGATCGCGAACACGTGACCGCTCTCGACGCCGTCCGCAATCCCCTTGTTGATCAGGACGACCTGGCTCTGGCCGGCGATCGCGACGGCTTCGCCGTAGATCGACACGATCGTGCCTTCCAAGCCGCTGGCGGGCGCATGCGGCACGTAGCTGGTGAACACGCGCGGCGGCTCCGGCAGCAGCCGGTCGCCCACCCGCATCTCCTCCTTGGCCGAAACGATGTCGATCGTGGCCGGCACCGGCATCGGCCGTTGCGCGCCGCTGGACGTGCGCACGGCCTGCACCGTCTCGCCACGCACCAGGCTGGCCTTGCCGAGGTAGGGCGCCTCATACCCGAGGACGGCGCTGGTCACCGGGTCCTTGATGGGACGGGCGTTGCGGAACACGCGGTATTCGGTCGCGCCCGCCGTGCGCTGCAAGGGGGTCTGGGTCGGGCCGCGGACATACGCCCGGTCGCCTCGCGTGATCAGCACCCGCGTCTCCGGCGCAGCAACGATCCGCGGCGCCTGCAGGAGCGCCGCCTCGTCCACGATGATGGGTTCGGACAGGAACGCCTCGATCAGGTGAGTCTGCACCGCCGGCACGGCCGACCCGGAGAGCGGCTCGATGCGCACGCGCGGCGACATCCTCACGGTTTCGGTCGGCATTTCGCCGGCGGCCGCCTGCTGCACGCGCAGGGTCGCGCGGCCGTCGCGCCGCTCCAGCACCAGTTGCTGGCCGGGATAGATCAGATGGGGGTTGCGGATGTCCTGCAGGTTCATGCCCCACAGCTCCGGCCAGCGCCAGGGGCGTGCCAGGAACACCCCCGAGATGCCCCACAAGGTGTCGCCGCGCTTGACCGTGTACGTGTCGGGCGCGTCCGGCGCCAGTTCCGCCAGCGGCACGCCGGCTGCGGCGACCTGCTCGGCGGTGCCGCGCTGGGCCGGCGTCACCGGGAAGTTCTGCGCCGCGGCCGGCGCGCCCAGCGCCGCCAGGAGCAGCCAGGCCGGCAACAGGGCGGCGCTGCGGCGTGCGGTGTGGCGACGGGTCGTCTCGAGGTGGCTGTGTTCGTGCATCAGGACCGCGACGGCCCTGGCAGCCGGGGCCGTCTCTCTTGATAAAGTACTGGCGATTCTGCGCTCAAGCCCTTGATCGGGCAACGTTTATGGCCGCCGGCCCCGGCCCCGTCCCGGGAAAGTAGCGAAAATAGCGACAACCTGCACCGAGGAACCCGGCGGCCGCGCCGGTGCTCAAATACGCCAGCTTTCGCCGATTCCACATGGCCCTCCTTCCGATCCTCTGTTATCCCGATCCTCGGCTGCATACCGTGGCCAGGCCGGTCCGCGCCGTCGAAGACCGCGTCGTCGCGCTGGTCGACGACATGCTCGAAACGATGTACGACGCCAACGGCATCGGCCTCGCCGCGACCCAGGTCGACGTGCACCAGCGGGTGGTGGTCATCGACGTGTCGGCGGAGCGCAATGCGCCGGTGGTGCTGATCAATCCGGAGATCACCTGGGCCAGCCCCGAAAAGCAGGTCAACGACGAGGGTTGCCTGTCCGTCCCGGGCATCTACGACGGCGTCGAGCGTTCCTCGGCGGTCAAGGTCCGGGCACTGGACCGCGACGGCACCTCGCGCGTGATCGAGGCCGAAGGCCTGCTGGCGGTGTGCGTCCAGCACGAGATGGACCACCTGCTGGGCAAGGTCTTCGTCGAATACCTCTCGCCGCTCAAACGCAATCGCATCAAGGCCAAGATGCTCAAGTCCAGAAGAGAAACGGAGCGCGCCTGAACCGGCGCGACAAGAACCATGCACAAATTCCTGTGGCTTGCTGCCGCCGCGCTCGCAGCCGGTTGCGCCAATCCTTTTCACGGCTATGACGTCCAGCCCGGCACCCCGCGTGATGCCGTGCTGGCGCGCATGGGTCCGCCCACGCGCGTCGTGCGTCTGGACGGCGGCGAGCGGCTCCAGTACTCGCTGCAGCCGCTCGGGCAGTACGCCTGGATGGTCGACCTGGACCCGGGCGGCAAGGTGGTCCGGGCGCGGCAGGTGCTGACGGCCAACGAGTTCAACCGGATCCAGCCGGGCACCTGGAGCCGGGCGGACGTGGAACGCGAGTTCGGGCCGCCGGCGAGGGTGGAGCGCGTCACCAGCTGGAACGGCCCCATCATGACCTACCGCTGGAAGGATCGCGACCACGGCGACATGTTCTACTTCGTCTACCTGGACGATCGGAACGTCGTGGGGCGTGCCCACCCGGGGATGGAATTCATCAATGACCCTGTCCGGGACTGAAGGCCGCCACTTGAATCCGGTCCGGGTCGTCTTCGCCGGCACCCCGGAGTTCGCCCGCGCGGGCCTGGAGCGGCTGCACGCGAGCGGGGTCGCCATTGCGCTGGTGCTGTCGCAGCCCGATCGGCCGGCCGGCCGCGGGATGAAGCTGCAGGCCTCGCCCGTCAAGCGCTTCGCCGTCGACCACGGCATTCCCGTGGCGCAGCCGCGCAGCCTGCGGCTGGACGGCAAGTACGCCGACGATGCGCTGGCGGCGCGCGCCGCGCTCGAATCGGCGCGCCCGGACCTGATGGTGGTGGCGGCCTACGGGCTGATCCTGCCGCAGTGGGTGCTGCAGCTGCCCCGCCTGGGCTGCCTCAACATCCATGCGTCGCTGCTGCCGCGGTGGCGCGGCGCGGCGCCGATCCAGCGCGCGATCGAAGCGGGTGACGCCGAGACCGGCATCACCATCATGCAGATGGACGCCGGGCTGGACACCGGCGACATGCTGCTGGTCGAGCGCCTGCCGATCGCGGCCGACGACACCAGCGCATCGCTGCACGACAAGCTGGCCGCGCTCGGTGCGCGCATGATCGTCGAGGCGGTCGAGCTGGCGGCTTGCGGCGGCCTGCAGCCGTTGCCGCAACCCGTCGAGGGCGTGACCTACGCGCACAAGATCGAAAAAGCCGAAGCGGCCATCGACTGGACGCAGCCGGCCGACGCCATTGCCCGGCGCGTCCGCGCCTTCGACCCGTTCCCCGGGGCCACGGCGCTGATCGCCGGTGAGCCGGTGAAGGTGTGGCGCTGCCGGGTCGAACCTGCCGCCGTCCGCGCGCAGCCCGGCACCGTCCTGGCGGCCGATGGCGCCGGCATCGTCGTCGCCTGCGGCCGCGGCGCGCTGCGCTGCACCGAGCTGCAGCGCGCCGGCGGCAAGCGCCTGCCGGCGGCCGACTTCCTGCGCGGCTTCCCCGTTGCGTCCGGCGCCGTGCTGCAACCGGTCCGGTAGTGTTCTTCCTGCCTTCGAGCTTCCGGCACCCGGCCTTTCGCGCCGGCGCTCGCGACATGGCGCCGCTCGCGGCCGGCATATCCGCCTGGGGCCTGATGACCGGCGTGGCGATGGTCAAGTCCGGGATGAGCGTGTTCGAAGCGCTGGCCATGACCTTTCTGGTGTATGCCGGCAGTTCGCAATTGGCGGCAATCCCGCTCATCGTGGCGGGGGCGCCGATCTGGGTCATCCTGGCCACCGGCTTCTGCGTCAACCTGCGCTTCGTGGTGTTCAGCCTGCACCTGCGGCCGTACCTGATGCACCTGCCGCGCTGGCGGCGGCTGGTCAACGGCTATTTCACGGCCGACCTCAGCTATGCGCTGTTCACGCGGCAGTTCCCCACGCCGGGCGCGACGCCGCAGCAGCGGCACGAGCAGGAAGCCTACCTGGCCGGCAACTACGGCGTCACCTGGTGCAGCTGGATGGGCACCAGCGTCATCGGGATCGTGCTGGCCAACCTGATCCCCAGCGAGTGGGGGCTGGGGTTCGCCGGCGTGCTGTGTCTGATCGGCATCCTCTGTTCGCTGGCCAGCACGCCGGCGCGCCTGATGGCGGCGGTGGTCGCCGGCGCGGCCGCCGTCGCTGCCTACGCATTCCCGCTCAAGCTCAACATCGTGGTCGCGATCGCGGCGGCGGTGCTGGCCGGGGTCTGGCTGGAGCACCGCCTGCCGCGCGCCTGGAGCCGGCTGGCATGAACGCCCAGACCGACTGGTGGACGCTGGCGGCGATTGCCGGCCTGGCCGGCGTGACGGTGCTCACCCGCTGCTTCTTCTTCATCCTCGAGCGCCCCTGGACCATGCCGGGGTGGGCCCATCGCGCGCTGCACTACGCCCCGGTCGCGGCGCTCGCCGGCGTCGTCGCGCCCGAGGTCGTGATGCAGCATGGCCAGGTGATCGCGACCTGGCAGGACGCGCGCCTGTTCGGCGCGCTGGCGGGGGCGGCGCTGTACTTCTGGCGGCCCAGCGTGCTGCTCACCATCGTCGGTGGGATGGCCGTGTACCTGCCGCTGCACCTCGGCCTGGGCTGGTAGACACGTTCGAACCGCAACTCGACCGCAGCGGGCCTCCCTAGAATGTGGAGTTTTCGCCGGAGCCAAAGACCTGCCATGCATGTGCTGCGCTTTTCCGATCTCTGTGCCCAGGGCAAGGTTGCCGGGCAACGCGTCTTCATCCGCGCCGACCTCAACGTGCCGCAGGACGATGCGGGCCGCATCACCGAGGACACCCGCATCCGCGCCTCGGTGCCGGCCATCCGGATGGCGCTGGAGGCCGGCGCCGCCGTGATGGTGACCTCCCACCTGGGCCGGCCGACGGAAGGCGAGTTCAAGCCCGAGGATTCGCTGGCGCCGGTCGCGCAGCGCCTGGGTGAGTTGCTCGGGCGCGAGGTGCCGCTGGTGCGCGACTGGGTCGACGGCGTTTCGGTCCAGCCGGGCCAGGTCGTGCTGCTCGAGAACTGCCGGCTGAACAAGGGCGAGAAGAAGAACAACCCGGAGCTGGCGAAGAAGATGGCCGCGCTGTGCGACATCTTCGTGCACGATGCCTTCGGCACCGCGCATCGCGCCGAAGCCTCCACCTACGGCATCGCCGAGCACGCGAAGATCGCCTGCGCCGGGCCGCTGCTGGCGGCCGAGATCGACGCGATCGGCAAGGCGCTGGCCAACCCGAAGCGGCCACTGGTCGCGATCGTCGCCGGGTCGAAGGTCTCCACCAAGCTCACGATCCTCAAGTCACTGGCGCGCAACGTGGACCAGTTGATCGTCGGCGGCGGCATCGCCAACACGTTCATGCTCGCGGCGGGCCTGAAGATCGGCAAGTCGCTGGCCGAGGCGGACCTGGTGGCCGACGCGGCGGCCGTGATCGACGCCATGAAATCGCGCGGCGCCGAGGTGCCGATCCCGGTCGACGTGGTGACCGCCAAGACCTTCGCCGCCGACGCGCCGGCCACCGTGAAGGCCGCCACCGAAGTGGCGGACGACGACCTGATCCTGGACATCGGGCCGAAGACGGCCGAGCGCCTCGCCCAGCAGTTGAAGGCGGCCGGCACCATCGTCTGGAACGGCCCGGTCGGCGTGTTCGAGTTCGATGCCTTCGCCAAGGGCACCGAGACGATCGCCCGCGCCATCGCCGCCTCCAGCGCGTTCAGCATCGCCGGCGGCGGCGACACGCTCGCCGCGATCGCCAAATACGGCATCGAACGGCAGATCGGCTACATCTCCACCGGCGGCGGTGCGTTCCTCGAAGTGCTCGAGGGCAAGACCCTGCCGGCCTTCGAAATCCTGCAGCGGCGGGCGGCGGCCTGACTGGCGTCGAGCGCGGCCCGGTGCGGCTGCCGCAGCCGACGCTGCGTTCCGGCCCCAGAATGCATTACCCAGCAACAACCACCCGCTCCATGCCCGCGCACCTGATTTCGCAACCACTTTTCCGTTCGTCCGGCCGGGCGCGCGCGTCCCGCAGGGAGGCCTGAACATGGCAGTCCGTCGCGCCACCAAGATCGTCGCCACGCTCGGACCGGCTTCCAGCGATCCCGCGCTGCTGGAACAGATGATCCGGGCCGGCGTCAACGTCGTGCGCCTGAATTTCAGCCATGGCACCGCCGAAGACCACGTGAACCGCGCCAAGCTCGTGCGCGAGGCGGCGACGCGGGCCGGCCGCGAGGTCGCGATCATGGCGGACCTGCAGGGGCCCGAAGATCCGCGTCGGCAAGTTCGCCGAAGGCAAGGTCCACCTGGAATCGGGCACCAAGTTCGTGCTGGATGCTTCGCGCGCCGAGCCCGGCGATCACCACGGCGTCGGCCTGGACTACAAGGAACTGCCGCGCGACGTGAAGGCCGGCGACGTGCTGCTGCTCAACGACGGCCTGATCGTCCTCACCGTCGACGCGGTCAAGGGCGAACAGGTCCGCACGACCGTCAAGCAAGGCGGCGAGCTGTCCAACAACAAGGGCATCAACAAGATGGGCGGCGGCCTCACCGCCCCCGCGCTCACCGCCAAGGACATGGAGGACATCCGCACCGCGATGAGCTTCCGGGCCGACTACGTCGCCGTGAGCTTCCCGAAGAACGCGACCGACATGGAGATGGCGCGCCAGCTGTGCAACGTGGCCGGCGCCGAGTCGCGGCACCGGCCCGGCCTGATCGCGAAGATCGAGCGCGCGGAAGCGATCCCCAACCTGGAGGCCATCCTCAAGGCCAGCGACGGCATCATGGTGGCGCGCGGCGACCTCGCCGTGGAAGTCGGCAACGCCGCCGTGCCGGCGCTGCAGAAGCGCATGATCCGGATGGCCCGCGAGTGCGACAGGGTGGTGATCACCGCGACCCAGATGATGGAGTCGATGATCATGAATCCGGTGCCCACGCGGGCGGAGGTCAGCGACGTCGCCAACGCCGTGCTCGACGGCACCGACGCCGTGATGCTGAGCGCCGAAACGGCCAGCGGCCGCTACCCGCTGGAGACGATCGTCGAGATGGCGAACATCTGCCTGGAAGCGGAGAAGGCGGAGGAGGTCAAGCTCGACGCCGATTTCTCCGGCAAGACGTTCGCGCGCATCGACCACTCGATCGCCATGGGCGCGCTGTTCACCGCCTACCATTTGGGGTGCAAGGCAATCGTCGCGCTGACCGATTCCGGCTCCACCGCGCTCTGGATGAGCCGGCACCGCATCCACATCCCCATGTACGCCCTCACGCCCAAGCTGGCGACGCAGCGGCGGATGGCCTTGTTCCGCAACGTGCGGCCGCTGCTGCTCGATCAGAGCGCCGACCGCGACACCGCGCTGGGCGAAGCCGAGGCGCACCTGAAGAAGCGCGGCATCGTCGCCAGCGGCGACATCTACGCGATCACGTGCGGCGAGCCCATGGGCGCGCCCGGCGGCACCAACATGCTGAAGATCGTGCGCGCCACCTGAGCGCGGCCGCTCGACAGTAGGGTCGCGCCCCCGCCAGGGCAGGGCCATGGGTAGAATTTCCGGCAATTGCCTTGCGGTACCAGGCACGCCGGTTTTTCAACTCCCCAGGACCTCGTCATGCCAATCGTTTCCATGCGCGAACTGCTGGACCATGCCGCCGCCAACGGCTATGGCATTCCGGCCTTCAACGTCAACAACCTGGAGCAGGTCCAGGCCGTGATGGAAGCTGCCAAGGAAACCGGCGCGCCGGTGATCCTGCAGGCCAGCGCCGGCGCCCGCAAGTACGCGGGCGAATCGTTCATCAAGCACCTGATCCAGGCCGCGGTCGAGGCCTATCCGAACATCCCGCTGGTGATGCACCAGGATCACGGACAGAGCCCCGAGGTCTGCCAGGGTGCGATGGACCTGGGCTTCTCCTCCGTGATGATGGACGGCTCGCTCGAGGCGGACGGCAAGACGATCGCCAGCTACGACTACAACGTCGAAGTGACGCGCAAGGTGGTGGATGCGGCGCACAAGCTGGGTGTCACCGTGGAGGGCGAACTCGGCTGCCTCGGCTCGCTGGAGACGATGCGCGGCGACAAGGAGGACGGCCACGGCACCGAGTCGACGATGACGCGCGAGCAGCTGCTGACGGACCCCGAGCAGGCCGCCGACTTCGTGCGCAAGACCCAGCTCGATGCCCTGGCGATCGCGATCGGGACCAGCCACGGCGCGTACAAGTTCACCCGCAAGCCCACCGGCGACATCCTGGCGATCGATCGCATCAAGGAAATCCACCGCCGAATTCCCAACACGCACCTGGTGATGCACGGCTCGTCCAGCGTGCCGCAGGAGCTGCTGGCGATCATCCGCCAGTACGGCGGCAACATGAAGGAAACGTACGGCGTGCCGGTCGAGGAGATCCAGGAAGCGATCAAGCACGGCGTGCGCAAGATCAACATCGACACCGACATCCGGCTGGCGATGACCGGCGCCGTGCGCAAGTTCATGGCCGAGAACCCGGAGAAGTTCGACATGCGCGACTGGATGAAGCCGGCACGCGAGGCGGCCAAGCAGATCTGCAAGCAGCGCTACATCCAGTTCGGCTGCGAAGGCCAGGGCGGCAAGATCAAGTGCGAGCCGCTGCAGGTGGTGGCCGCCAGGTACGCCAAGGGCGAACTGGCGCAGGTCGTCGCCTAGGAGCCAGCGGCGATAATCGAAAGGCCCGTTGCCGCAACGGGCCTTTCGCATTGGTGAGCCGCCCATGACCTCCGCCCTTCACACCTCCTCCATCACCTCGCTGCCGCTGCTGGCGCGCGGCAAGGTCCGCGACAACTACGCCGTCGGCGCCGACCGCATCCTGATGGTGGCCAGCGACCGCCTGTCGGCGTTCGACGTCATCATGGGCGAGCCGATCCCCGGCAAGGGCGAACTGCTCACGAAGATGGCGCTGTTCTGGTTCGGCAAGCTGGGCCACGTCTGCCCCAACCACCTGACCGGCGAGCCGCCGGAAAGCGTGGTGACGGCGGCCGAAGCGCCGCAGGTGACCGGCCGCTCGATGCTGGTGCGGCGCCTGAAGCCGATCCCGGTCGAGGCCGTGGTGCGCGGCTACCTCGCCGGCAGCGGCTGGAAGGAGTACCAGGAGTCGCAATCGGTGTGCGGCGTGAAGCTGCCGCCGGGCCTGAAGAACGCGAGCCCGCTGCCCGAGCCGATCTTCACCCCGGCGCACAAGGCGGAAATGGGGCAGCACGACGAGAACATCGGCTTCGACGAAGTGGTGCGCATCGTGGGTCCGCAGCTGGCGGCGCAGATCCGCGACACCAGCATCGCGCTGTACCGGGAAGCGGCGGCCTTCGCCAGGACCAAGGGCCTGATCATCGCCGACACCAAGTTCGAGTTCGGGCTGGACGAGCAGGGCGCCATGGTGCTGATGGACGAGGTGCTGACGCCGGATTCGTCGCGCTACTGGCCGGTCGAGGGCTACGACGAGGCGTTCCGCGCCGGCGCCAATCCGCCGAGCTTCGACAAGCAGTTCGTGCGCGACTGGCTGGAGCAGGTGCGCATCAACGGCAAGCCCTGGGACAAGACGCCGCCGGCGCCGCGGCTGCCGCAGGACGTGATCGAGAAGACGGCGGCGAAGTACCGCGAGGCGCTGGATCGGCTGCTGGCCTGAAAGCGGACGGATGTCTGTCTTCAACTCAGCACCACGCTCGACAAACGGCGGCGGTAGGTCGCCACCGTCGGATCGTCGGGCGGGATCTGGCCTTCCGCCACCTTCGGCTTCGGCGGCTCGATGATGTCCAGGATCGCGATGAAGGTCTTGCGCGCGAGGTCCTCGTTCCACGACTTGTCGCGCATCAGGATCTCCAGCAGTTCGTCCATCGCCTGGGTCCACTGCTGCTGCGCCATCAACAGCCGCGCCTTGCCGTAGCGCGCATCGAAGTCGCGGCGGTTGGCGGCGATCTTCGCGTCCAGTTCCGCCATGGCCGCCGGTGCGTTGACGCCGTGCGCGAAGTCGAGGGCGTCCATCCAGCGCTGCAGCGATTCGAACCGGCGCACGGCCGGCACCTTGCCGATCACCGGCGCGAAGGCGACCTTGGCGTCGTCGCTGCGCCCCGCCAGCAGCAGGGTCTTGACGTACTCGAAGCGCGCATCGTCGTTGGCCGGATCGGTCGCGACCGCGTGCTGCAGTTTCTCCAGCTGCGAGACCGCGTCGCCGGGAAGCTCCTCCTCGACGGACTGCTCCTCGGCTTGCGGCGCCGGCGGCAGGTGCTTGTCCAGGAATTCCTTGATCTTGCCTTCGGGCAGCGCGCCCATGAAACCGTCCACCGGCTGGCCGTTCATCAGCAGGATGCAGGTGGGGATGCTGCGGATGCCGAACGCCGCCGCGAGCTGCTGCTCCTGGTCGGAGTCGATCTTGACCAGCTTGAAGCGGCCGCCGTACTGCGTTTCCAGTTTTTCCAGCAGCGGCCCGATCACCTTGCAAGGGCCGCACCAGGTGGCCCAGAAGTCCACCAGCACCGGGATGGACTTGGAGGCGGTGATCACCTCGGCTTCGAAGTTCTGCAGCGTGACGTCGATCATCGGGGGTTCCTGGAGAGCAAACCAATAAAATTGCGGTCTTTGGGAATTTTATGGACCATTGCGCCACCTTCGCGGTCTGCCTCGCCGGCAGCCACTGCGCCGACGCCCTGCGGCGGGAGACGGCATGAGCGCGGCACGGCCGCCGGAAGGGTCGGTCGCCGTCCAGGTCGGCGTGGTGATGGGTTCCAGCAGCGACTGGGACACCATGCGCACGCCATCGAGATTCTCGCCGAGTTCGGCATTCCCCATGAAGCCCGTGTCGTCTCGGCGCATCGCATGCCCGACGAGATGTTCGCGTACGCGCAGGAGGCTGCGGCACGCGGCCTGAAGGCGATCATCGCCGGTGCCGGCGGCGCGGCGCACCTGCCCGGCATGCTGGCCGCGAAGACGACGGTGCCGGTGCTCGGCGTGCCGGTCGCCGAGCCGGCACCTGCAGGGCGTCGATTCGCTGCACAGCGATCGTGCAGATGCCCAGGGGCATTCCGGTGGCGACCTTCGCCATCGGCGCGGCCGGCGCCGCCAACGCGGCGCTGTTCGCGGTGGCGATGCTGGCCAGCGAGCAGCCGGCACTGCGGGCGCGGCTCGAAACCTATCGTGCGCGGCAGACGCAGGCGGCCCGGGACATGACGCTGCCGCCGGCCGGAGCGCCCGCGTGACGGTCATCCTGCCGGGTGCCACGCTGGGCGTCATGGGCGGCGGGCAGCTGGGCCGCATGTTCGTGCACGCCGCCCAGCGGCTGGGCTATTTCACGGCGGTGCTCGACCCGGATCCGGCCAGCCCGGCCGGGCTGGTGAGCCACTACCACGTCAAGACCGGTTATCTGGACCAGGACGGACTGGCGCAACTGATGCAGCGCAGCGCGGCGATCACGACCGAATTCGAGAACGTGCCGGCGCCGGCGCTGGCGACGCTGGGCGCCCACCGTCCGGTCGCACCCGGTCCCGATGCCGTCGCCATCGCGCAGGACCGCGCGCAGGAGAAGGCGCATTTCATCCGCTGCGGGGTGCCGTGCGCACCGCACTCGGTGCTCGAGAGCGGGTCCGACCTCGAGCGCGTGCCGGAGCACCTGTTGCCGGGGATCCTGAAGACCTCGCGCCTGGGCTACGACGGCAAGGGCCAGCTGCGGGTGGCGACGCGCGAGGAACTCGCCCGGGCATGGGACGAGCTGAAGAACGTGCCTTGCGTCCTCGAGAAGCTGCTGCCGCTGGCGGCCGAGTGCTCGGTCATCGTGGCGCGCAGCCACGAAGGCGCCATGGTGCACCTGCCGGCCCAGTGGAACCTGCACCGGGGCGGCATCCTCGCCGTGACCGAGGCCGGGACCGGCGCCTTGCCTGAAGCGACGGCCGCGCGTGCCATCGAGGCCACCCGCGCCATCGCCGACGGCCTGCGCTACACCGGGCGTGCTCTGCGTCGAGTTCTTCCTGCTGCAGGACGGCTCGCTGGTGGTCAACGAGATGGCGCCGCGCCCGCACAACAGCGGCCACTACAGCATGGACGCATGCGACGTCTCGCAGTTCGAGCTGCAGGTGCGCACGCTGGCCGGGCTGCCGCTGGTGCAGCCGCGCCTGCACAGCCCGGCCATCATGCTCAACCTGCTGGGTGACCTGTGGTTCACCGGCGGCGCCGAAGCGCCGCCGCGCTGGGCAGCAGGTGCTGGCGCTGCCCGGGGCGCACCTGCACCTGTACGGCAAGCTCGGCCCGCGTCCCGGCCGCAAGATGGGGCACCTCACCGTGACCGGCGCCACCGCCGACGGCGTGCGCGCCAGCGCCTTGCAGGCGGCTCGCGTGCTGGGCATCGAGCCGTTCTGAAGGAGCAGCACTTGATCGTCGACGGCCGCGCTCCTGCCGGCATCGCGCAGGCGGTGCGGACCCTCGCCGCCGGCCAACTGGTGGGCGTCCCCACGGAGACGGTGTATGGCCTGGCGGCCGATGCCGACAACGAAGCCGCCGTCGCGAAGATCTTCGCCGCCAAGGGGCGGCCCAGCGATCATCCGCTGATCGTGCACGTGGCCGATGCCGCTGCGGCGCCGCATTTCGCCGCCGAGATCCCGCAGTTCGCGAGCCGGCTGATCGCCGCCTTCTGGCCGGGTCCGCTGACGCTGATCCTGCCGCGCCGTGCCGGGCGCGCTGCCGCCGCGGCGGGCGGACAGTCGTCGATCGGGCTGCGCTGCCCGGCCCATCCGGTGGCGCATGCGTTGCTGCTGGCCTGCGCGCACGCCACGCCGCCGATGGCCGGGCTGGCGGCACCCAGTGCCAACAAGTTCGGGCGGGTGAGCCCCACGACGGCGCAACACGTGCGCTCGGAATTTGGCGACGGCCTGCTGGTGCTCGATGGTGGCCCGTGCGACGTCGGCATCGAGTCGACCATCGTCGACTGCACCCGCGGTGCGCCGGTGCTGCTGCGTCCGGGCGTCCTGACCGTGGATGCCGTGAGCGCCGCGTGCGGCCAGCGCCTGCTGCTGCCGCAGGAAGCGGCAGAACGGCAAGCCGCGCCGCGCGCCTCCGGCACGCTGGAGTCCCACTACGCGCCGCGGGCGACCGTGCGGCTGATGGACGCGCGTTCGCTGCGCACTGCGCTCGATGTCCTCGGACCTGAGGCCAGAGGCATCGCGGTCTATGCCCGCTCCCCGCTGCACGGCGATCCGCGCCAGGTGGTGCTGCGGCGCATGCCCGACGACCCGGCCCAGGCGGCGCGCGAACTGTTCGCGGCCTTGCGCGAGTTCGACGATGCCGGGGTGCAGTTGATCTGGGTGGAAGCGCCGCCGGCCGGCCCGCAATGGGACGGCGTGCGCGACCGGCTGCAGCGGGCATCGGTGCGCTAGGAAGCCCCGAGCGGGCCGCGCCGGGCGCGCCACCGCCTCGTTACACTGGCGTCCCAGCCTTTTGGAGAATCGCTCATGTCTTGTGTATGGATGCGCCGTGCCCTGCTCGCCGCGGCCAGCGCCGCGGCCCTGGCGCTGGCGGCCTGCGGCTCGGGGACCATCGAATCCAAGTTGCACCCATCGCGCATCGTCACCTTCGGCGACGGCCTGGCCGACGTGGGGCAGACCGGTTCGAGCTACACGGTCAACGACGGCGGCATCGACATCTGGACCCAGCACGTCGCGTTGAGCTTCGGCATCGAACTGAAGCCGGCCGCCGCTGGCGGCACGGCGTTCGCGACGGGCAACGCGCGCGTCAGCCGCAAGCCGGATGCCGCCGGCAACAGCGCGACGCCCACGGTGGCCGAGCAGATCGACGCCTTCCTCGCGCGCGGCCCCTTCGACCGGAACGACCTGCTGGTCGTCAATGCCGGGACGGCCGACGTGGTCGCCGAGATGGCCAAGCTGACGGCGGGTACGCAGACGCGCGAGCAGATGCTGGAGGAGCTCAAGCAGGTCGGCCGCGACCTGGCCGCCCAGGTCCGCCGGCTGGTGGACGCCGGCGCTCCCCACGTCGTCGTGGTCGGCACCTACGACCTCGCGCGCTCGCCCTGGGCCCGCGCGACGGGGCAGGAACAACTGCTGTCCGATGCCAGCTCCCGCTTCAACGACCAGCTGCTGGTGGCCATGGTCGACCTGGGCCGCAACGTGCTGTACGTCGATGCGCCGCTGGTGTTCAACATCATGGAGGCGGAGCCCCGCGCCTACGGCCTGACGAACTCCGCCGATCCGGTCTGCACTTCGGTGGATCCCGGGCCGGGCATCGGCATCGGGCCCGGGCAGGTGAACTCGGCCCGCTGCACGACGGCGACGCTGGTGGCGAACGCCGACTACAACCTGTTCGTCTTCGCCGACCGCATCTATCCGACCCCCGCGGCACACCGGGCCTTCGGCGACTACGCCTACACCCGCATTCGCCAGCGCTGGTGAAACAGGGAAGCCGCAAAGAAGCGGTCACCACCTCGTTGCGAGGCGTGAGAGCCTGTGAACAAATTCCTCGCACCCGCGCGAGCCTCTTTCGAGGCCGTTGGCGCACCACGGATCAGGCCTGGCTCGCCCTGCGGGCCGGGGCGCCCCAAGGCGCAGGCGGGTGTTGCGCCCCTGGCCCAGGCGGCCAGCCTGGGCTGCGGGCCGCGCCGACGCCTGCGGCACGAAGCTGACCGTGGTCAGCACGGCGGCGAGGCCGCCGACCAGGTCCGTCCATCCCGTCATCGGTCGCGCGCCGTCCATTCGACCAGTGCCTCGATGGCTGGCCGGATCGCGGCGGCCTGCGGGTGATTCGCGATGGCGACCAGCACGTAGCGGCGTCCGCTCGCGCCATGCACGTAGCCCGCGACACCGGCCACGTCGCGCAGACTGCCGGTCTTGAGGTGGGCGAGGCCGACCGCGTCGCCTCGGCTGCGGCGCATCGTGCCGTCGACGCCCGCCAGCGGCAGCGACGACAGCAGTTCGGGCATCAGCGGTGAACGCCATGCCAGTTGCAGCAACGCGCCGAGTTGCCGGGCGCTGATGCGTTCGTCGCGCGACAGCCCCGAACCGTTGCCGAAGGTCGGCACGCCGGTGCCCCCGACCCGGTCGAGCCACCACCGGCGCAGGACCTCGCGCGATCCCTCGAGCGTGCCGGTGCCCTGCTGCTGCAGGCTCAGCGTGAGGAACACCTGTTGCGCCATCACGTTGTTGCTGTACTTGTTGACGTCGCGCACGATCTCGGCCAGCGCCGCCGACTGCCATTCGACAGCGGGCGCCAGGCCGGCAGGCACGCTGCCGTCGCGCACCCGCCCGCCGAGCCGGCCGCCGACCTCGTGCCACGTTCCCGCGATGGCCCGAGCGGCGAACCCCGCCGGGTCGGCATACGCCAGGGGCCAGGAGCGGTCGCCGCAGGCGGCCGGATAGCTGCCGGCGAACCGGATCCGCGACGGGTCGCTGAAGTCCGGCTTGAGGCCGCCGCGCCAATCGCCGCATGGGGCGCGCGACAGTGGCACCGCGGCCGGCAGGTGCACGCCGGCCAGCGGCGGCTCGACCTGGATGCGCGCCTGCCCTGCCTGCGGCGTGAAGGTCAGCACCAGCGATCGGAAATTCACCAGCAAGGCATCGGGCGCGGCGTTGTAAGGCCGCAGCGGCTCGCCGTCGAAAGCGGCCGGGTCGCCGGCGGTGGCCTCGAAAGCACTGCGGTCGAGCACGATGTCGCCCGAAATGAAGCGGACGCCCAGCCCGTGCACCCGGCGCAACAGCAGCCAGAGGCGCTCGGCCACCAGTTTCGGGTCGCCGCCACCCTTGATGTAGAGGTCCCCGTGAAGCGTGCCGTCGCGCACCGGTCCGTCGAGATAGACGCCGGTGCGCCAGGTGAAGGCGGGCCCGAGCAGTTCCAGGGCGGCCACCGTGGTGGCGAGCTTGGCGATCGAGGCCGGGTTCACGGCGACATCGATGCGGTGGTTCACGCGCGGCGGGCGGGCGCCGTCGGCGTCCGCGACGAGCACCGTGACGGCATCGGCGGGCAAGCCGCCCCGGGCCAGCGCCGCCTCGACTTCCGGCGGCAGCCCCTGTGCGCGAACCGACAGGGTGACCAGAAGGAGCAGCAACAGCGCGAGGCAGCGGGACGGTGGCATCCGGGGATTATCCGGGGCCTCGATAATCACGGGTTCCCGAAAGCCGCTGCTTGAATCTCCTCGCCCTCGACACCAGCACCGAAGTGTTCGCCGTCGCCGTCCAGCGCGGCGGCGAGCTGCTGCAGCATGAGGCGCCGGGCGGCGCGCAGGCCTCCGCGGCCCTGATTCCAGCGATCCGGCGCCTGCTCGCGCAGGCCGGGCTGGCCCTGCCGGACCTGGACGCCATCGTGTTCGGCCGCGGTCCCGGCTCGTTCACGGGGCTGCGCACCGCCTGTTCGGTCACGCAGGGGCTGGCCTTCGGCGCCAAGGTGCCAGTGCTGCCGGTCGACACCTTGCTCGCCGTGGCGGAGGACGCGCGATCGCGCGCCGGCGTGACTCGCGTGGTGGCGCTGCTGGACGCACGGATGGACGAGGTGTACGCCGCAGCCTACGGGTGGAACGGCACCGTTTGGCAGCGGCATGGCGAGATCGCGCTCCATGCGCCGCGGGAGGTGGTGGTGCCGCCCGACTGGGCCATGGCCGGCAACGTCTTCGCGGCGTACGGCAGCTGGCTGCCCGCTGGGCAACGGGTCGACGCGCTGCCCACGGCCGCCGCGCTGCTGCGGCTCGCGCCGGCCCTGCTCGCCGCCGGGCAGGCCGTGCCCGCTGCCGGCGCCCTGCCTCTGTACATTCGCGATAAAGTGGCCCAGACCGCGGCCGAACGCGCCGCCGGCCGTGCCACGCCATGAGTGCCCTGCCCAACATCCCTGAAGCCGCCCTGGAGCCGATCTCCGAAGGCCGGCTCGGCCCGGTCGTCGCCCTCGAGCAACGGGTGTACGCGCATCCGTGGACCCACGGCAACTTCGTCGATTCGCTGCGCGCCGGCTATCACGCGCGCATGCTGGTCGCAGGTAGCGAGCTGCTGGGGTATTACGTGGCGATGAAGGGTGTCGACGAGGTGCATCTGCTCAACATCACCGTCGCGCCCGAACACCAGCGGCAGGGTTGGGGCCGGCTGATGCTCGATGCGCTGGCGCTGTGGGCCCGCGCGCAAGGCGCCCAGTGGCTGTGGCTGGAGGTCCGCACCAGCAACGTCCACGCCCAGCGCACGTACGAGCGCTACGGATATCGCCGCGTCGGCGAGCGCCGCAATTACTACCCCGCCGGCGCCGGGAAGCGCGAGAACGCGGTGGTCATGAGCCTGAAGCTATGACGCTGGCCCTGGACCAGCGCCGCCGCGCCATGCTGGCCGAGATGGGGCTGGGCGGTTTTTCGATACTGCCGCCGAGGGCAGCGGCGCCCGCACAGGCGCCGGGCGAGCCGCCGACGGCAGCACCGCCTGCGCGTCCCGGGCCGCCGCCGCGGCAGCCCATCGCGCCGCCTGCCGCGGCGGCCGCGCCGTCGGCCGCTGCGGTGCCGGTGCTGTCCTGGGAGGAACTGCGGCAGGCGGTGACCGGGTGCCGTGCCTGCGGCTTGTGCGACAGCCGCACCAACACCGTCTTCGGGGTCGGCGACCCGCAGCCCGACTGGCTGGTGGTGGGCGAAGCTCCCGGCGAGCAGGAGGACCTGCAGGGCGAGCCGTTCGTC
Source organism: uncultured beta proteobacterium (assembly GCA_963708655.1). Lineage (GTDB taxonomy): Bacteria > Pseudomonadota > Gammaproteobacteria > Burkholderiales > Burkholderiaceae_C > Ramlibacter. The sequence continues at coordinate 8,850 of CAVPTY010000002.1, read as the reverse complement.
GGACAGGCCGGCAAGCTGCTGGACAACATGTTGCGCGCGATCGGGCTCGACCGCCAGCGCAAGGTCTACATCGCCAACGTCCTCAAGTGCCGGCCGCCCGGCAACCGCAACCCGGACCCGGCGGAAGTCGCCCGATGCGAGCCATTCCTGCGCCGGCAGGTCGAATTGCTCCGGCCGAAGATCATCCTGGCGATGGGGCGCTTTGCCGTGCAGTCCCTTCTGGGAAGCGCCGAACCGATCGGGCGGCTGCGCGGCCGCGTCCACCTGTACCAGGGGGTGCCGCTGGTGGTCACCTACCACCCTGCCTACCTGCTGCGCAACCTGCCCGAAAAGGCCAAGGCCTGGGCGGACCTGTGCCTGGCCCTCGAGCAGGTGCGGGGTCAGGCGGAGGCGGATCCCGGCAAGAGCGGCCTGTAGGCGCGCGGGCCGATCGTCCGCGCCGCGTAGTCGATGCCGCTGAAGGCGGCGTAATCGGCCACCGACCGGACGCTCCCGAGTCCGTACACCCCCATCGGCCGGCCGGCGACGAGCGCCGCCAGCCGTGCGCGCGAGCGCTGCTCCAGGCTCCACCAGGTGCGTTGCCGCAGCGCCTCGTGCGCAGCATCCCAGTGCATCGGCCGCGGCGGTCCACCCGCCTCGGGGTTGTTGTAGAGGTGATAGACGGGCAGTCCCGGCACGTGAAAGACCTCCCAGCCATGCGTGAACAGCCGGATCGCGATCCCCTGCTCCTCGCCGTGGAAGTAGAACCACGGGTCGTACGGAAACGCCTCGACGAAGCTGCCCGGCGCGAACAGGCAGCCAGCCCCGACGTGAAAGCCCGGCAGCGGGTGGTCGACCGGCACCGGGTGCGCCTCGAAGCCGAGCACCGGGTGCTCGGGATCGAAACTCCCGCCGGGTTTCACCACATGCGCCAGCACCTTGTCGGTCGCCGGCCGTCGCACCGGCCGCCCCTGGTCGAACACGAAGGAGTTCGGGTACGAAGACAGCACGACGCCGCGCCGGCCGGCGAGCAATTCGCTGGCCTGGGCGATCAGCCGCTCGTCCCAGCCGGCATCGAAGTCCATGTGCGAGTCGATCTGGAAGAACCAGTCCTCCCCCTCGTACAGCGACATCGCGAGCGCCCGGGCCCAGCATGGGCCGCGCGCGTAGACCGGTTCCAGCTTCACGTAGCTGAGGCGGGCCGGCCGCACCTGCGTGGCGGACGGTTGCGGCGCGGCAGCCGGGCTCTGGTCGACGATGCCGAAGTGCAGCCGGTCCGGCCAGCGCGCCATCGCCAGCGCTCGCCCGACCGTGAAGCCGAGCACTGGGTCGCAATAGGAAGCGATGCTGACGAAGATGCTCATGTGGACCGGACACGCGCCGTGGCGCCAACGCTGCTGGTCGGCATGGTAACCAAGCCGATCGCGTGTTCTCGCTCGCACGTTCCTTTTCAGGAGGAACACCGTGAGCCGTCCATCGTCCAGTCCGGCGCCCACGTGTGGGCCGGGTAGCACCCGATGGCGAACTACCGCACGCGCGGTAAGGCGAAGGCGCGCGGGCGAATTGCCGACCTTGTAACCGTGTGCTACCTTCTGCCGACACTGGGCGTATCTGAACGCTAGCAGAGAGCTTTCTTGCGAGGGCCATTTCTGGGGCATACATCCGTGGATAAGACCAACGTCAAGGCAACGGCGACGTCAGCCGCACGACGCCACCCGCCGCGTGGTGCCGAAGCGGGCGCCGGCCGCACTCTGCGTCATCCGCTCGCGGCCGGCTTCCGTCCTGCCGGCGTGGCGCTGGCGCTGGCGGCGGCGTTCGTGCCGTACGGCGACGTGCTGGCGCAGCCGGCCGGGGCACAGGTGATCCATGGGCAGGCGAGCCTGCAGCAGCAGGGCAATTCACTGCTCGTCACGACGCAGAACGGGCCGGGATCACGGCATTCCGCGATCAACTGGCAGAGTTTCTCGGTGCCCGGCGGCAGCGTCACCCACTTCCGCCAGCCCGACGCAGCCAGCACCTCGATCAACCGGGTGCTGGGGAACAACCCCAGCGCCATCTTCGGCACCCTGAGCTCGAACGGTCGGCTGGTCGTCGTCAATCCGTCCGGCATCGCCGTCGGTGCCGGGGCGGTGGTGGACACCGCCGGCTTCACTGCCTCCACCTTGCGCATGAGCGACGCCGACGCACTGGCGGGGCGGCTGATGTTCGCCGGCGGGGGCGCGGGCGTGCTCAAGGTGGACGGCACGGTGATTGCCCGGCAGGGTGACGCCGTCTTCATCGCGCCGCAAGTGCAGGTGGGCAGCGCCGCCCTGGTGCAGGCGCCCAACGGCGCCACGCTGCTGGCGGCCGGCCAGTCGGTCGAGGTGACGGGCCGCGGTCTCGAAGGGATCCGGCTGCACCTGCAGGCGCCGGCCGACCGGGCGGTGAACCTGGGCACGCTGCAAGGCGATGCCGTGGCCATCTTCGCCGGCCAGTTGCAGCACCGCGGACTGGTGCAGGCCACCGGCGTCACGATCGACGGCGGCAAGGTGGTGCTGAAGGCGACCGGCGCCGCCGAGATCGCCGGCACGGTTTCCGCGACGCAAGGGAACAAGGGCGGCCAGGTGCACGCCACGGCGGCCGACCTGACGGTTCGCGGCGGTGCGCTGCTGGATGTCAGCGGACAGGCCGGCGGTGGCGAGGCGTTGCTCGGCGGCGGCTGGCAAGGCAAGGACGCGCGGATTGCCAATGCGCAGCGAACGACCATCGAGACGGGTGCGCAGGTGAAGGCCGACGGGATTGCCAGCGGCGACGGCGGGACCATCGTGGCGTGGTCGGACGGCGCGACGCGCGTGCAGGGCATGCTGTCGGCGCGCGGCGGCGCGGCCGGCGGCGACGGCGGCATGATCGAGACGTCCGGCCATTACCTCGACATGCGCGGCCAGGTGGACACGCGCGCGCCGAAAGGGCGCACCGGCAGCCTGCTGCTCGATCCGACGAACGTGTACGTCTCGGAGACGCTTCCGGACGGCGCTGCTTCCGAATCGCTTCTGTTGCCCAGCGTTCTCAAAAGCTCATTGGAGACGGCCGCCGTAACACTTACGGCCGCCAAGGATGGCGCGAACGAGGGATATATCAAGGTCTTGAGCTTGATGGAGTGGGCGACGCCGCATGGCCTGACACTGACCGCCGATGGCCAGATCGCCATCAATGCAGAGATCAAGGCCACTGGGACTGGTGGACTGACGCTGGATGCCAAGGGCGCCATCTCGCAGACGGAGCCGATCACCGCGCCTACCCTGCTCGCCGTGTCGCGCGAGGACAGCGTGACTTTGAACAACGCCGGCAACAAGGTCGGTACGCTCGCGGGCTCGGCGGCGGCTGGCGGCTTCGCTTTCACGAATTCGCAAGGGCTGACGGTCGGCACGATCGGATCGGCCGAAGGCATATTCGCGCCGAACCAGGCGTTCTCGTTGAAGACGGAGGCAGGCGACCTAATGCTGCATGCACCCGTCGTAGGCAGCACCGTGCTGCTCAAGTCCGCCGCCAGCATCACGCAGGACGACGGTGCAACGATTCACGCGCAGACGCTCACGGTGCGCGCCGGCGGCAATGTGGACCTGTCGGCGGCCTCCAACCAGGTGGCCGAGCTTGCTGGCGGCGCCTGGACCGAGGGTGCCGACCGCACCTTCACTTTCTCGAACAGCAAGGATCTGATCATCGGCAGCGGCCAGGATGGGGCAGAGACGGTCAAGGGCATCGAAGTGTCGTTCACCGACCGCGCCAACGGCGGTCGGATCGGCCTCAAGGCGAGTGGGTCCCTGACACAGGAGACGGACGGCGATCTGCGTGGCAGCGAGGTGTTCGCCGACGGCACCGCGGTCGATCTCACCGCCGCCACCAACCCGACCGGCATCGTCGCAGGAAGCGCGACCGACGGCGACTTCAATTACAAGAGCGCGAACCAGATCCTCGTCTCCACCGTCGGCGGCTACTCCGGGATCGGGGCGAGCGGTGCCGTGGCGCTCACTAGCGCGAACGGCGTCCAGATCGAACAGCCCATTGCGGCGGCCTCCATCGCATTGAAATCCACCGGGACCGGTGCCGATGTTTCGGTCGCGGCCGACCTGACCGCTGCCGGCAGCGGCGGCATCGTGATCAGCTCCGGCAAGGATGTGCGGTTCGAGGGTTCCGAAGCCGGCGTCCCGACGGTGCGCAGCGAAGCGGGCGCTATCGCCGTCACGGCGGCGGCCGGCGCGATCACCGGTGCCGCCGACTTCTGGACCAGGGGCGGCATCAGCGGCACCGTCACCTTCCAGGCGAAAGACGACGTCTCGTTCGGTACGGTCGATACGAATGGATGGACCACCGATGCTGCCGGTGGCGCGGTGAACGTGACGTCCACGGCCGGCAGCATCATCGGCCACTCCATCAATGCCGGCGGCGGGGCCGGCGCGGATGGTGGCACTGTCAACGTGACCGCGACGGCCGGAACGAAGGTCGACCTGTACTACGTCGAGTCGAGCGGGGGCTATTCGTCCGAGACCGCCGGCGGCGACGGCGGCACCGTCACGATCAAGGCGACAAGCGGTTCGGTCGTGATCGGCGATGGACTGCTGGCCAGCGGGGGCGGCAGCAGCTACGACGTGGGCGGGGATGGCGGCAGCATCGAAATCATCGCCGGCAAGGACATCCAGCTCGGCAAACCGCCGTCCGCCGAGTTCCCCTCCGGGCGCTCCGTCACCATCCAGGCCAACGGCGGCAGCGGCTTGGTCGGCGGTGTCGGCGGGCTCATCAAGCTGGACGCTACCCTGGGCACCACCGTCGACGTGCATGGGCAGCTTCGAGCCGAAGGCGGCTATGGGGAGATGGGCGGCCAAGGCGGCACGGTGACCGTGCTCGCGAAGGATGCGCTGGCTCTCCGTGGCGGCATCACTGCCAATGGCGGCGACGCGGCCTGGATCGAGAGTTCCGGGCAGGCGGGCGGCAACGGCGGCCAGGTGGACCTGCAGTCGACCGCGGGTGCGGTGACGCTGACCGGTGACGTGTACGCGAGAGGTGGCTCGGGTGGCGCAGGGTCCGGCGGAGCAGGCGGCAAGCTGGCTGTCACCGCCGCCCAGAACGTCGTCATCGGCACGGACACCGCACCAGCCTACGTCGACGTGAGCGGAGGCTACTCGAATGCCTATGAGGTGACGGCGGCCGGCGGCGTTGGCGGCGATGTCACGATCGAGTCCACTGCCGCCGGAGTGTCCTTTGTCGGCGGGATGGAGGCCGAAGGCGGTTCCGGTGCCAACGGCCCGGCTGCCAAGGGCGGCAACGTCAGCATCACCGCAGCACAGGACATCCTCATCGGCAGTCCGTCGTGGTCCACGTGGATCCAGGCGGACGGCGCCGAGGACGGCGAGAACGCCGCCGGCGGGGACGGCGGCTCGATCTTCCTGTGGAGCAAGGGCGGCGCTGTGTCGGTGCGTGGTGGTCTGGAGGCTTCGGGCGGCGACTCCTATAGCGGCAACGGAGGCAAGGGCGGCACCATCGACGTCAAGGCGGCGAGCGGCATCGGCATCGAAGACACCGAGGCGTACGGCGGCGACGCCGAGGCCAGCTTCACCGAATCCGAAAATTGGGGGGCCGGCGAAGGTGGCACGATCAAGCTCACCACGACCGCGGGGCCGGTCGCCGTCGACTACGTCGCTGCCTACGGCGGCCACAGCCATACCGGCAGCGGCGGCAAAGGCGGCTCGGTGGAGATCACCAGCGCGCAGGATGTCAGCGTCGGCACGCTGGAGGGCGAAAGCTACGGCTACATCGGCGTGAACGGCGGCAGTGGCGGGGAATCGCCCCTGGCCGTGGGTGGCCAGGGCGGCTCCATCACGATCAAGGCCGAGACGGGACAGGTCCTCGCCTATGGCGACCTGGATGCGGGCGGCGCGGGCGCCGACGGTCGCGGAACGGGCGGCGCGGGGGGGCACATCACCGTCACGGCCCGCGACGACCTCCTCGTTTCGTACGCGACCGCACTCGGTGGCTGGGGCGGCTACGGCTCGCTGGCGTCCGGCGACGGTGGTGGCGGCGGCGCGGGCGGCGCGGGCGGCACGATTGCGCTCACGCAGACGGCCGGCACGCTCCGGCTGCGGGCCGGCAACGAACTGTCTGTCCAGGGCGGCGGTGGCGGTTATGCGGAAAGCGCTGATGCCGGCACCGGAGGCGTCGGCGGGACGATCACGCTCAACGGGCCGCAGGTGGCGATCGAATCGGGGGCCTGGATCTATGCCGACGGCGGCTATGGTGGTTATGGCTACGTCGGTGCCGGCGGCGCCGGTGGCAGGGGCGGCACGATCAACGTCAATGGCGACGCCGGCGTGACGCTCGCGTCTTCGGCGCAACTGCGCGCCGACGGCGGCTACGGCGGCGACGGCACCACGACCGGCGGGGCCGGGGGCGGCGGCGGGATCGTCTCGGTGACCAGCGTCAATGGCGGCGTGCAGGCCAGCAGCGGCAGCTACGTATCGGGGCGCGGCGGCTGGGGCGGCTACAGCTCCGGCACCACCGCCAGCGACCTCGGCGGCACCGGCGGCGCTGGCGGGAACATCATCGTCGCCGCCAAGGGCGACAGCAGCCTGCATGGGTATCTGTACGCCGCCGGCGGCGACGGCGACGTCGGCAGCGCCACGGCGGGCAATGGCGGACCTGGTGGCAGCGTGACCGTGACCGTCGTGACGCCTCCCAGCGCTACCACCGCGCCGACGTTGAGCCTTGCCGGGTTGGTCGACGTCGGAGGCGGTGCGCCTGGCTATCCCGCGCCCACGGCGAGTCCCTCCCCCGGAGTCGCAGGGACTGCCGGCGCCTCCGGCACGTTTACCGCCGTGGCACCAGGCGGCACCAGCGTGACGGAAGACTTCACCGTCTACGGCCGATGGAACAACACCGGCACCCTGCTGCTGGCCGACGGCGTCGACTTCTCCACCTACATCGTGGGTGAGCTGCGGAACAGCGGGACACTCACGGTGAACGGATCCCTGGTTATCGATACCTATGACGGCTTCTCCTACGGGGTGGGCAGCCTCACGAACCAGGGCACGCTGAAGGGCACGGGCACGATCCTCGCCAACGTCGTGAACAACGGCCTGGTAGCTCCAGGCAGCTCGCCCGGTGTGCTGGCCATCGAGGGCAATTACCAGCAAGGGTCGTCCGGAACGCTGCAGGTCGAGATCGACAGCAACGTCCCAGGCACCGGGTACGACCAGCTGAACGTCAGCGGTGACGTGGCGCTGGGCGGGACGTTGCAGGTGATCAGCTCCTACACGCCGGTCGAGGGGGATGCGTTCAACGTCATCGCCACGCCGGGGGCGGTGAGCGGCGCCTTCACCACGACCACCATTCCGGTGAGCTACGCCGGGCTGGTCAAGATCGCCAACGCCGTCGTGGTCACGCCGGCGCCGACCGCCGCACCGACCCCAGAGCCCACGGCCGCGCCGACGCCAGCACCAACGCCAGCCCCCACGCCAGCGCCGACGGTGGCACCCACTCCTGCACCGACGCCGGAGCCCACGGCCGAGCCGACGCCAGCGCCGACCCCGGCACCGACGGCAGCCCCCACGCCCGCGCCGACGGCGGCACCTACTCCTGCTCCGACACCGCAGCCGACCCCGTCTCCGACGCCTGCGCCGACTCCGGACCCCACACCCGCGCCAACGCCCGCCCCCACGCCGGCACCAACGCCTGCCCCCACGCCAGCCCCAACCCCGGCACCGACGCCTGCACCGACGCCGGAGCCCACGGCCGCGCCTACGCCAGCGCCGACCCCGGCCCCCACGCCGGCCCCCACGCCGGCTCCGACACCCGCTCCGACACCCGCTCCGACACCGGAGCCGCTGCCGCCGCCAACGCCCGAGCCGACACCGGCCCCGACGGGGTCGGCCGCGGACCGCATCGCGCCGATGCTCAGGGGCAACCAGGCGCTGGCGGAGCAGGTGGTCACCGAGAGCAACAATCCGCTGCAGACCTTCGTGACCTTGCTGGTGCAGGAGCAGCACCAGCAGGAGCAGCAGGCGCGCGAGGAGCGCCGCGAGGAGCGGGAGAAGGAGCGTGACAAGGACAAGGACGGCAAGCGCTCCGATGACATCGTCATCGACGGCGACACTTGCCGGCCGTGATCCGCGCGCGCTCCTGTCGCGGCAGGCCGAAGGCTAGAACCGTGGCAGGTCGGGGTGTGCGAGCCGGCCGCCGCGCACCAGCATCTTTCCGTACTCGGCGCAGCGGTTCAGCGTCGGGATCACCTTGCCCGGATTGAGCAGGCCTGCGCCGTCGAAGGCGCGCTTGACGCCGCGCATCTGCTCCAGCTCGGCGGCGCTGAACTGCACGCACATCGAATTGAGCTTCTCGATGCCGACGCCGTGCTCGCCGGTGACCGTGCCGCCCATCGCGACGCTGGTCTCCAGGATCTCGGCGCCGAACTGCTCGCAGCGGCGCAGCTGGTCGGCGTCGTTGGCGTCGAACAGGATCAGCGGATGCAGGTTGCCGTCGCCGGCGTGGAACACGTTGACGCAGCGCAGCGCGTACTTGCGCTCCATCTGCTGGATCGCCAGCAGGATGTCCGCCAGCCGCCGGCGCGGGATCGTCGAGTCCATGCACATGTAGTCGGGGCTGATGCGGCCTGATGCCGGGAACGCGTTCTTGCGGCCGCTCCAGAAGCGCAGCCGCTCGGCCTCGTCGCGGCTCACGGCGATGGCGGTGGCGCCGGCGCCACGCAGCACGTCGGTCATGCGGCCGATCTCCTCCTCCACCTCCTCGGGCGTGCCGTCGCTCTCGCACAGCAGGATCGCGGCGGCCTCCAGGTCGTAGCCGGCATGGACGAAATCCTCGACGGCCGCCGTCATCGGCTTGTCCATC
>CAVPTY010000001.1:0-6560 GCA_963708655.1 uncultured beta proteobacterium | reverse complement strand
CCCGCATCGCCTGGCTGCTGTCCACCGGACAGGTCTCGCCCGGCGGCGTGCTGGCCGTGACCTTCACCAACAAGGCGGCGCGCGAGATGATGACGCGGCTGCAGGCGATGCTGCCGCTGAACGTGCGCGGCATGTGGATCGGTACCTTCCACGGCCTGTGCAACCGCTTCCTGCGCGCGCACTACAAGCTGGCCAACCTGCCGCAGAGTTTCCAGATCCTGGACACGCAGGACCAGCTGTCCGCCATCAAGCGGCTGATGAAGCAGTTCGACATCGACGACGAACGCTTCCCCGCCAAGCAGACCCAGTGGTTCATCGCCGGCTGCAAGGAAGACGGGCTGCGGCCCAACATGGTCGAGGTGCAGGGCGAGGACGAGCGCAAGAAGGTCGAGATCTACCAGTTGTACGAGGAGCAGTGCCAGCGCGAAGGGGTGGTGGACTTCGGCGAGTTGATGCTGCGCAGCTACGAGCTGCTGCGCGACAACGACCCGATCCGCGACCACTACCAGCGGCGCTTCCGGCACATCCTGATCGACGAGTTCCAGGACACCAACCGGCTGCAGTACGCGTGGATCAAGATGTTCGCGCAGCCTCGCGACGGCGCGCCGGGCGCCCAGCCGAACTCGGTGTTCGCGGTCGGCGACGACGACCAGAGCATCTACGCGTTCCGCGGCGCCCGCGTCGGCAACATGGCCGACTTCGTGCGGGAGTTCCAGGTGGCGCACCAGATCAAGCTGGAGCGCAACTACCGCAGCTACAGCAACATCCTCGACTCGGCCAACGCGCTGATCGCCCACAACCGCAACCGGCTCGGCAAGAACCTGCGCACCGACCAGGGCGCGGGCGAGCCGGTCCGGGTCTACGAGGCGCCCACCGACCTGGCCGAGGCGCAGTGGATCGTCGAGGAGATCCGGCACCTGGTGCGCGGCGACGGTCCGGAAGGCGGGTTGAGCACCGCCGGGCCGCCCCAAGGTGCGAACGCCCCCTCAGGGGGCAGCGCAGCGGCTTCGGCCGCAAGCGTGGGGGGGCCGTATGCTCGCAAGGAGATCGCGATCCTGTATCGCAGCAACGCGCAGAGCCGGGTGATCGAGACCGGCCTCTTCAACGCCGCGGTGCCGTACCGGGTCTACGGCGGCCTGCGCTTCTTCGAGCGGGCCGAGGTCAAGCACGCGCTGGCCTACCTGCGCGTGCTGGAGAACCCGAACGACGACACCAGTTTCCTGCGCATCGTCAACTTTCCGCCGCGCGGCATCGGCGCGCGCAGCATCGAGCAGTTGCAGGACGCCGCGCGGGCGGCCGGCTGTTCGCTGCACGACGCGGTGAGCGCCACCACCGGCAAGGCCGGCGCCAACCTGACGGCGTTCGTCGCCAAGATCGACGTGCTGCGCGAACGCACCATCGACCTCACGCTGCGCGAGATCATCGAGCTGGTGCTGCAGGAGTCGGGGCTGATCGAGCACTACAAGGCCGAGCGCGAAGGCGCCGACCGCGTCGAGAACCTGCAGGAACTGGTCAACGCCGCCGAGAGCTTCGTCACCCAGGAAGGGTTCGGCCGCGACGCGGTGGCGCTGCCGGTGGACGAACTCTCGCAGTCGCCGGTAAGCCAAGGGCTTGATCCGGGCGCGCTTGCCGCGTCCGCGCCCGCCGGTGAGGCGGGCTCGCCCTTCCCCGCGGGGGAAGGGATGGGAAGGGGGGGCGTCAATGCGGGCGTTTCGCCGGTTTCCCCAGAAACCGGCGAGACGCTGTCGCCGCTGGCGGCGTTTCTCACCCATGCTGCGCTGGAATCGGGCGACAACCAGGCCGAGGCCGGCCAGGACGCCATCCAGCTGATGACGGTGCATTCGGCCAAGGGCCTGGAGTTCGACTGCGTCTTCATCAGCGGCCTGGAAGAAGGGCTGTTCCCGCACGAGAACTCGCTGTCCGACCCGGCCGGGCTGGAGGAGGAGCGGCGCCTGATGTACGTGGCGATCACGCGCGCGCGCAAGCGCCTGTACCTGAGCCATTCGCAGACGCGGCTGCTGCACGGCCAGACCCGCTACAACGTGCGCAGCCGCTTCTTCGACGAACTGCCGGAGGGCGCGCTGAAGTGGCTGACGCCGAAGCACCAGAACTTCGGCGGCTCCGCGTTCGGCTACGGCGCCGGCTACCCGACGACGCGCGGCGGCAGTTACGGCGGCGGGTTGCAGCGCGACTCCATCGCGAGCGCGCCGGTGCCGGTGCAGAAGGCAGCGCCTTCGCACGGCCTGAAGAACGGCATGAAGGTGTTCCACACCAAGTTCGGCGAAGGCACGGTGCTGACGATCGAAGGGCAGGGCGACGACGCCCGCGCGCAGATCAATTTCCCGCGGCACGGCATCAAGTGGCTGGCGCTGGCGGTGGCGAAGCTGACGCCGGTGCCTTGAAAGCCAACCTCCGTACGCAGAGGACGCAAAGGTTGCGCAGAGGACGCAAAAAAGAGAAGACGTAAGGAAATTCCTTTCTTGTTTTCTTGATTGATTCTTCTGCGTCCTCTGCGTCCCCTTTGCGACCTCTGCGTACGGGTGTTCGGTGTTCGACCTACGACTCGCGATCCTGAAGCAGCCTCAGCAAGCGCTCCAGCGCCCGGTCGCGGATCGCGTGGCGGCGCAATTCCTCGTGGGTGCGGTGCGCATAATCCAGCGTGGTGCCGTAGATGCCGCTGGCTTCGGCAAAGATCCGCCGGTATTCCGCCTCCGTCAGCAGCCCGGTGTGGCTCGGGCTCTTGCGCGAGAGGGTGAACGCCAGCGCGCGCACCGGCCCATGGCTGGTCTGGCAGGTCAGCCAGCGCGGGTCGTAGGTCGCCAGCGGCATCTCGCGCGGCCACAGCAGGCGCAGCACGGCCTCGCCTTGTTCCCTCGGCACACGGAACACCATGCCATGGCAGGAGCCGCCGGACAGCAGCGCGAACACCAGCCCCGGCCGCTGGGCGGTGCCGCGGTTGATGCGGCTCCACATCTTCAGCGCGCGGTGCCAGCCGTGCACCTTGGCGCGGCGCTGCTCGGCGAACTCGAAGCCGGGGCGCCAGATCAGCGAACCGTAGCCGAAGATCCACAGGTCCTCGGCGCCGCCCCATTCCTGCAGCGCCTTGTCCAGCAGCGCGGCCGGATCGCGCAGCGGCTTCGCTGGCTCGCTCGTCGTGCTCATGCCCAAACTGTAGCGCCAGCCGGCCCGCGAATGCCCTACAGGTCGGTAACCGCGCGGTCCGCAGCGGCGCCGCTTGACGTAGCATGGGCTGCCGCGAGTCCGCGTTTCCTGCTCTCCTCCGATGACCCTCCACCCTGTCGTGGCGCGCGTGACCGAGCGCATCCGCCAGCGCAGCGCCGCTTCCCGTGCCGAGTACCTCCAGCGTGTCGACGCGGCCGCCGCCCGCGAGCGTGGCGCCGACCGGATGGGATGCGCCAACGTGGCCCATGCGTTCGCGGCGCTGCCGGGCCAGGACAAGTTCCGTGTCGTCGCCGAGCGCGTTCCCAACTTCGGCATCGTCACCTCGTACAACGACATGTTGTCGGCGCACGCGCCGTTCGCCGGCTATCCCGACATCATCAAGGACGAGGCACGACGGCGCGGCGCGACGGCGCAGGTCGCCGGCGGCGTGCCGGCGATGTGCGACGGCGTCACGCAGGGCCTGCCGGGCATGGAGCTGAGCCTGTTCTCGCGCGACGTGATCGCGCAGGCCACGGCCATCGCGCTGAGCCACGACGTGTTCGACGCCGCGCTGCTGCTGGGCATCTGCGACAAGATCGTGCCGGGCCTGCTGATCGGCGTGCTGCATTTCGGGCACCTGCCGGCGGTGTTCGTGCCCGGCGGGCCGATGACCAGCGGCCTGTCCAACAGCGACAAGGCCAAGGTGCGCGAGCGAGGCGGCGCAAGGACTGGTCGGGCGCGGCGGAACTGCTGGACGCCGAATCGCGCGCCTACCACTCGCCGGGCACCTGCACCTTCTACGGCACCGCCAACAGCAACCAGATGCTGATGGAGGCGATGGGCCTGCACGTGCCGGGCACCGCCTTCGTCAATCCGGGCGACGAACTGCGCGAGCAGCTCACCCGCGAGGCGGTCCGCACGGCACTGTCGATCGCAAGGCGCAGCGCTTCACGCCGGTGGGCCGGCTGGTCGACGAGCGCGCCATCGTCAATGCGATGGCCGCGCTGCTGGCCACCGGCGGCTCCACCAACCACCTGATCCACTGGGTGGCGGTGGCGCGCGCCGCGGGCATCACCATCGACTGGGACGATTTCGCGCAACTGTCCGCCGTCGTGCCGCTGCTGGCCCGCGTCTATCCCAACGGCAGCGCCGACGTGAACCAGTTCCAGGCCGCCGGCGGCCCGGGTTTCGTGATCCGCGAACTGCTCGACGCCGGGCTGATGCACGAGGACGTGCTGACGGTGCGCGATGGCGGGATCCGCGAGTTCACGCGCGAGCCGGCCCTCACCCCAGCCCTCTCCCGGAGGGAGAGGGAGCAAGTCATCGCCTGGCGCGACATCGGCCCGTCGCGCGACACCGACGTGGTGCGCCCCGCCACCGAGCCGTTCAGCCGCACCGGCGGCCTGAAGCTGCTCACGGGCAACCTGGGCCGCAGCGTGATCAAGGTGTCGGCGGTGCCGGCCGACCGGCACGTGGTCGAGGCGCCGGCGCGCATCTTCGACGGCCAGGAACACCTGCTCGCTGCCTTCAACGCCGGCGAACTCGAGCGCGACATGGTCTGCGTCGTGCGCTGGCAGGGCCCGCGCGCCAACGGCATGCCGGAGCTGCACAAGCTGACGCCGCCGCTGGCGGTGCTGCAGGGCCGGGGCTTGCGGGTGGCGCTGGTCACGGACGGGCGCATGAGCGGCGCCTCGGGCAAGGTGCCGGCGGCGATCCACGTCTCGCCCGGAAGCCTCGGCCGGCGGGCCGCTGGCGAAACTGCGCGACGGCGACATCGTGCGGCTGGATGCCGACGCGGGCGTGCTGCAGGCGCTGGTGCCCCAGGCCGAATGGGCGGCGCGCGAGGCTGCGACAATGCCGCAGGCGCTGCGCCAGGCCGACGGCCATGGAATCGGACGCGAACTGTTCGCCTCCTTCCGCCGCAACGCCTTGTCCGCTGAGGAAGGTGCCTGTACATGGCTGTGAAACTGACGTCGCTCGACGTGATGAGCGACGCGCCGGTGATCCCGGTGATCGTGCTGACCGAAGTCGGCGCATGCGGTGCCGCTGGCGCGCGCCCTGGTCGAAGGAGGCATCCGCATGCTGGAGGTCACGCTGCGCACGCCGGTGGCGCTCGCCTGCATCGAGGCCATCGCCAGGGAAGTGCCGCAGGCCGTGGTCGGCGCCGGCACGGTGCGCAGCGCCGCCGATGCCCAGGCCGCCGCGATGGCCGGCGCGCGCTTTGCCGTCAGCCCCGGCTACACGCCGTCGGTCGGCAAGGCCTGCCACGACCTGGAGCTGCCGCTGCTGCCCGGCGTCGCCACCGGCAGCGAAATCATGGCGGCGCAGGAAGACGGCTACACCGCGCTCAAGTTCTTCCCGGCGCTGCAGGCCGGCGGCGTCGCCATGCTCAAGGCCTGGCAAGGACCGTTCGGCGACGTGAAGTTCTGTCCCACCGGTGGCATCACCGGCGGCAACGCGGGCGATTTCCTGCGCCTGTCTAACGTGGTGTGCGTCGGCGGCTCGTGGCTCACGCCGGCCGAAGTCATCGCGCGCGGCGACTGGGCGCACATCACCCAGTTGGCCAGGCAAGCCGCGGCGGTGCACCGCCACGGGTGACCGTCGTCAGCTGTCGCGCTGGATCAGCTCGATCTTGTAACCGTCCGGGTCGGTCACGAACGCGATCACCGTGCTGCCGCCCTTCACGGGTCCCGGCTCGCGCGTGATGGCGCCGCCGGCGGCGCGGATCTTCTCGCACGCGGCATAGGCATCGGGCACGCCCAGCGCGATGTGGCCGTAGGCCGTGCCCAGCTCGTACTTGTCGACGCCGTCGTTGTAGGTGAGCTCGATCTCGGCCTGCTCCGGGTTGCTGCCGTAGCCGACGAACGCGAGCGAATACTTCTGCTCCGGGCGGTCGGTGGTGCGCAGCAGCTTCATGCCCAGCACGCGGGTGTAGAAGTCGATCGAGCGCTGCAGGTCGCCCACGCGCAGCATGGTGTGGAGGAATCTCATGCGCGGGATTATCGCGCCGGGGAGCAGGTCGAACACCAGGCAGGTGGTGGTCGCGTGCGCTTGAGCTGGCGCAGCAGCTTGCGCCGCCGGTTTGGTATCGTCGGCGCTTCGTTTCGTCTTCCCTCGAGGCTCTCCCATGAAACTCCTGAAGTTCGCCGGCGTCCTGCTGACCGCGGCCATGCTGCTCGCCGGCTGCAAGGACGCAGCCACGCCGGCCCAGTCCGCCGCGGCCCCCGCCGCCAGGACGCCGGTCACCACCGCGGCGATCGAAGCCGAGGCCAAGGGCTTCACGGTCGGCACGCCAATGGCCACGCGCACCGTGTACGTCTTCTTCGATCCGCAGTGCCCGCATTGCGCGGTGCTGTGGCAGCAGGCCAAGCCGCTGAAGAACCAGGCCAAGTTCGTCT